>JAXDMN010000246.1:0-8253 GCA_034666045.1 Phycisphaerales bacterium
TGCTGATCGAGTTCGCGGACAGCGTGACGGCGACGCACGATCTTTTCTGCGCGACAACTCGGCCGAATCGTTCGATCCGCATCCTCGGCGCCGCGGGCGAGATTGAGGGCGATTACACGAGCGGCCAGATCGTTCTCCGCCGCGCGATCCGCGGGCGGACGGGGCGGTATGAGGAGGAGCACACGCACGTCGCGCCGAACGATGCGAAAGCGCCGTCGCCGCGCGCGTGCGAGCGGGCGCTGCTGGCGGATTTCATCGGCACGGTTCGCGGCGACCCGGCGGCGCCGGGGATCACCCGGATCGAGGATTCGCTGGTCGGGCACCAGATCGCGTTCGCCGCCGACATCGCCGCCCGCGAGAATCGCGTCGTCACCGCAACATAATTATCACCGGCAATAACAATGCCGTAGTGCGTTATCCCTGCAAACATCCATACATCTGTGCAGGCCGTTCTCGGCCCTCACCGCCGATTTATTATAACTTTGTATTTTAATTCCCGATTCGGACGGTAGACTGGCCCGACCATGAATCGAAACGGTTTCGTCCTCGCTGTCGTCAGCGCCCTTCTCATCGCCGGCATCACCGGCAGTTTCGCGCGCGCGGACGTCTACAACCTGAAAGTTGTGACCGACGCCTCGCCGGATTATTCCGACCTGGACAGCCTCGTCCGTTCCGTCACCAGCCAGTGGCCGAAGGACGAGGAGAAGATGTGGGCGATGTACTACTGGAACCACATCGCGCGGCGGCAGACGAACCCGATGAGCCTGCACGGCAAGGCCGAGACGGATCCCATCCGCCAGTTCAACGACTACGGCTACACGATGTGCTCCACCATCTCCGGGATCAACTGCATGATCTGGCAGCACATGGGCCACAAAGTGAAATACTACGACGTCGCCGTGCACACGATCGCGGAGGTCGAGTACGGCGGCAAGTGGCACATGTACGACAACAGCCTGTCGAACATCTACACACTGTGCGACGGCAAGACGATCGCGAGCGTGGAAGACGTCGGCAAGACGCTCGGGTGCGAAGCGTCGGGCGGCAAGAAAGAGCCCGGGCACATCGCGCTCTATCACTCGCTCAATGGCACCGGCCCGGACGGATTTTTGGAAGGCGCGGACACGATTCGCGACCTGCGCCACCTCGGCGAAGACACCTTCAGCCCGTCGGCCCTGAAATTTCGCTACTACACGAACGACGGCGAGCGCGGCCATCGCTACATCCTCAACCTGCGCGACGGCGAGGTGTACACGCGCCACTACACGCGCCGCGACAAGCCGGCCGAGGGCGAGAAGAGCGATTCGTACGAATCCGACCCGGCCTACTTCACGCCCAACGGGCATGACAAGGACGGCAAGCCGAAAGACCCGGAGGTGAAGAACCCGCGCTACCGCATCCGCGGCACCGGCGTGCGCACGTACGAGCCGAAGCTGACCGGCGCGAAGCTCGGCACCGGCGAGCGCATCTTCAAGGTCGAAGGCGCCAACGTCATCACCAGCCTGAAGATCGCCGCCGAGCTGGCGATGGCCACGATCGCGATCAGCACCGACAACGGCATGAACTGGGCCGACGTCCACAAGGCCGACTCGGCCAGCGTCGGCAAGATCGATTTGAAGCTCGTCGAGCCAGTGAATGGCGCCTACGAAGTGCTCGTGCGCGTGAAAGGCGATTCGCACGAAGGGCATCTCCAGTCGCTCAAGTTCGAAGCAATCACGCAGATCAATTCCAAGACGCAGCCGAAGCTCAACCGCGGCACGAACACGGTCTACGTCGGCGCCGGCGAGCAGACCGGCTCGATCGTGCTCTGGCCGGAGTTGCAGGACGACAAGTACAAGTCGATGGCCGTCGACGCGCAGAACGTCAAGACCAAGAAGGAGCACGAAGGCTGGAACGCGGTGATGAACCCGACGGACAAGGGCGAAGGTTACGTCGTCTTCAAGATCGACGCGCCGCAGCAGCTCACGAAGATCACGCAGGGCGCGCGGATGTATGTGCGGAACCCGAAATCGGAAATCCGCTTCGAGCATTCATTTGATGGCGGCAAGACGTGGACGAAGAGCTTCACGCACGCTGACACCGAGCAGCCGTGGGATGACATTCAAAACCAGGTCACGACCAATATTCCGCCGGGCGCGAAGAGCGTGCTGTTCAAGTACGTCCTGAAGAACGCCGGGCTCTATTCGGTGCGCATGGAAGCGAACCATGAGGTTGCGACTAAAAAGCCGGGGCCGGTCGAGGTGACGTTCAATTGGTCGGAGCGGCAAACGGATTACTCGCTCGTGAAGCGCAGCCACACGCAACTCGTCGACAAGCTGCCGGCGACGTACCAGATCAACGTCGGCGGCTGGGATCATCCGGTCGTCGAGTCGCTCGTGATCAACCCGAAGGGCTCGCGCGGCGGCGCGGTGAAATATGGTTACAGCGACGGCAAAGATGTCGGGGGCGAGAAGTGGATCGGCAAGTGGGTGACCTACGGCAAGAACCTCGCGCAGGGCAAGCCGTACACGCTGTCGGTTCCGCCGTCGCAGAATTCGTGGGAGGCGGGCGATCCGGAGACGAAGAAGCTGACCGACGGCCGCGTCGGCTCGAGCTACTCGGGCGGCGCCAGCTACAAGGAAGGCCCGCTCTGGGCGAAGAACACGAGCCCGGAAATCACGGTCGATCTCGGCGCGTCGCAACAGGCGGCCGCGTTCCGCATCCACATCCACGGCTACCCGGCGCAGGACGCGATGAAGGGGAAGGTAAAGGACGAGGTCGAGGTGCTGGTCTCCAACGACGGCCAATCCTTCACGTCGGCCGGGAAATTCGACTTCAACCTGCGGTGGAAGGACATTCCGGTCAATTACATGTGGAGCGACGAAGAGCAGTTCGTCGCGCACAACCACACGCTCGTGCCGGCCAAGGCGGTGGAGGCGCGCTTCGTGAAGTTCGCGTTGAAACCGTCGCGCATGATGGTCGTGACTGAAGTGCAGGTGCTCGACGGCGTGAAGTCGACGCCGTTTGACCTGAAGATCGCATTGCCGGAGAGCAAGTGAATCAATCGTTTCGCTCGTTTCGTTTCGCCGCCGTCGCCGCGGCGCTTTTGATCATGGCCGCCGCCGCGCCCGTGCTGGCGGATGATTCCGCCGCGCCGGTTGGCGAGCCGGTGCTCGAACGCCCGACGCTGCGCAGCCTCGGCACGTATTGGATCGTCCGCGGCGATGCGAACAAGAACGCGGTCGTCCGCGTCGACTATCGCAAAGCCGGCGGCGGCGACTGGCGGCAAGGTCCGCCGCTCTTCCGCGTCGAAAAGGGCGCACATAAAACCAAGGAGCACGGCAGCCTGCTGAAGGTGCCGGATGACGCGTGGTTATTTGCCGGCAGCGTTGTCATGCTCGAGCCGAAGACGAAGTACGAGATCAAGCTGACGCTGTCCGATCCGGATGGCGCAACCGTGAGCAAGACGCTCAGCAGCGCCACCGTCGGCGAGCCGATCGCGCCGGCCGGGCCGATGTTGCACGTCGTCCCAGGTGACGGCGGCGGCAGCGGCAAGGCGAACGATCCCTACAAAGGTCTCGCCGCCGCGGAGAAGAACGCGAAAGCGGGCGACACGTTTCTCCTGCACGTCGGCATGTACAACGGCGCGATCGCTCTGCGCAAGAACGGAAGCGCCGGCAAGCCGATCATCTGGCGCGGCGCGGGCGACGGTGAAGCGATCATCGACGGGCAAGGCGCCGCCAAAGCGATCGAAGCGGTCGGCCTGAGCGATCGCTGGTTCGAGGGCCTCACCATCCGCAACGCGACGTACGGCATTGTCGCGCACGAAAGCGCGCGGCTCGTGCTGCGCCGCTGCCACATCGAGGCGGTCGATTTCGGCATCGCCGCGACGAAGAACGAGAAGGACAACGTCAACGATTACTTCATCACCGACAACCGCTTCGACGGGCCGTCAACCTGGCCGCGCTCGAAGGGCATCGAAGACGTCCGCGCCATTCAGGTGAGCGGCGCCGGGCACGTCATCGCGTACAACCGCATCCGCGCGTTTGGCGACGCGATCGACACGATGCCTTCGCCGCGCTGCGAGTCGATCGACATCCACAACAACGACTGCGACGTCCTCACCGACGACGGCATCGAGACGGATTATTCGCAGCGAAACGTCCGCGTCTTCGAGAACCGCATCACCAACGCCTTCCAGGGAATCAGCACGCAGCCGGTGTACGGCGGGCCGGTCTACATCTTCCGCAACGTGCTGTTCAACATCGGCATGGAGCCGTTCAAGATGCACAACGGGCCGTCGGGCGCGCTTTTTTATCACAACACGATCGTTAAGAACGGCATCCCGTCGCTGGTCTACACGCCGAAACCCATCCACAATCTCGTGTCGCGGAACAACCTTTATGTCGGCACGGCAGGCGGCCGGGCGGCGATCGATTTCACCGCGCCGGCGGAGGATTGCGACTTCGACTACGACGGCTTCGCGGGCGGGCCATTCGAAAATTGGCTGCGATGGAATGACAAGAAGTACAAGACGTTCGCGGACATGACCGGCAAAGCGCCGGTCTACAAAAACGCGGTGGAGCTGGACGCGTCGACGCTGTTCGCCTCCGGTTTGCGCGCTCCGGAAACGGAGAAGACGGCGCTCGATCCGAAAGACGCCGACGTGCAGCTCGCGCCTTCATCGAAGGCGATCGAGGCGGGCCAGAAACTTCCCGGCTTCAATGACGATCACGCCGGCGCGGCGCCGGATCTCGGCGCGTACGAGCTGGGCGCGACGTTGCCGCACTATGGGCCGCGCGAAAAATGAGCAGCGGCTACGCCAGCGTCACGATCGAGCAGATCCGCCATTCGCTGCCGCGCGAGGCGCCGGCCGGCGTGGCGGCGATCATTCGCAACTACTACGAACGCGACCCGATCAGCTTCAACACCGACTGGGCCGGCACGATGCCGATGTGGGGCCTGACGATGTGGGCGAAGCGCGGCGTGCCGGGGGCGATCGAATATGTTCAGGCGTGGTTCGAAGCGCACGTCAAACGCGATTCCGGGCTGAGCGACGACGATTTCTGCAAAACCTACACCGGCCACCGTTCGCGCTGCATCCGCGGGCGGCAGCTTCCGTTCACGATGTACTGCGGTCTGTTCGGGCTGAACTTTCCGTGCTCGGAACTGTTCAAGCAAACGGGCGACGAGCGCGCTCGGCAAGTCTGCATCGACGTCGCCGACGCCATCCTCTACCGCGGCCGCCGCAACCAGTTTGGCCTCGCGGCGCACGATGATCATTGGGAATACGACATCCCCGACGCATGCTTCTTCACCGTCGAGCCGCTGATGCGTGCGGCGTCGGTCGATCCCGAGCGCGGCTGGCCGTACGTGAAGCTCGCGACGGCGCAGCTTCGCGCGTACATCGACGTCTTCCTCAATCGCACGAACGGCCTCTCGCATACGATCCTCGGCCCGAAAGGCGTCGGCAAGACATTCTGGGGCCGCGCGCAGGGCTGGCTGATGTGGTCCTACATCGCGGTCATGCGCGGCCTGCCGAAGGATGATCCGGCGATGCCCGGCTTCGTTCGCGATCTCGAATTATTCGCTGACGGCGTCGTGCGCACGGTCGACGCCGACGGCGCCATCCACGCATTCGCCAACGATCCCGCGACGCCCCAGGAGACGACCGGCACCGCGATGGTCGCGCTGTCGCTGCACGAATCAATCCGCCGCGGCTGGCTGGATCGCGCCAAGTACGCGGACATCACGCAGCGCATGTGGCGCTTCTGCCAGCGTCACATCACGAGCGACGGCGGGTTCGAAAAAGTCTACGTCGAGTGGGCGCTGCCGGCGGAGCTCTATGTCGAATCAAGCAAAACCGTAAAATTCGGTCCCCACATCGGCGCGCTGCTGTGGCTCGCGGATGAGATGACCCATGCTTGAACGCAGACCTTTCGGAAACACCGGTCTAATGGTCGCGCCGCTCACGTTCGGCGCGTGGTCCATCGGCGGGCCGGCGGAAATGGGCGGAAAGCAGATCGGCTGGTCGGGCGTCAACGACGCCGATTCCATCGATGCGCTCCGCGCCGCCCACGACGCCGGCATCAACCTGTACGACACCGCCGACGCGTACGGCCGCGGCCACAGCGAAGTTCTCCTCGGCCGCGCCTTCAAAGGCATGCGCGACAAGGTCCTCATCAGCTCCAAGTCCGGCATGGTCGACGACCCGTCCGGCTTCAAGCTCGATTTTTCCCGCAAGCACCTGATCGAAGCGTGCGACGGTTCCCTCCGCCGGCTCGATACGGATTATCTCGACATCTACCTGCTCCACCTCGTCCTGGACGGCCATCCGCTCACCGACGACATCCGCGCGACGCTCGATCACCTGAAACGCGCCGGAAAAATCCGCCACTACGGCGTCAGCGTGCAGTTCCCCCACCAGGCCATCGAGCAGCTCGAAAAAAACTTCGGCGATTCGATGATGATCGAGTACAGCCCGCTCAAACGCGTCGGCGTTGAAGACGTTTTGACCCGCGCGGAGCAACAAGGCGTCGGCGTCATCACCCGCGGCGCGCTCGAGAAAGGTTTATTGAGCGGAAAGTACGCCCCCGGCCACCGCTTCGCCGCGGACGATGTGCGCAGCCGGATTCCGGGCGAGTACATTGATCGCGTGCTGGGCGGCGTGCGGAAGTTGAAGTCTCGCGCGGCGAACGAAGGCTGGTCGCTGCCAGGCATGGCGCTGAACTTCCAGCTCATGCAAACGGGATGCTCGACGATCACCGTCGGCATGAAAACCCGCCGGCAGGTCGAGGAAAACGTCGCCGCGATTCGCGAACAGCGCGACCATGATTGGCAGGAGATCATCTCCACGTTGCAATAGCAGGCAATGTCATCCTGAGCGTAGTCGCGAAGGATCTGGCATCGAACAACAAGCCACGCAGATGCTTCGGAGTACCTCAGCATGACCGATGCGACGTTGTGGAAGTCGGACGATGAGCTCTTCGTCCTCGCCCGCCGCGAGCTTTTTACCGCCGTCGTCGGCGACGTCATGGACAAGCTCGGCCTGCGCCGCCAGTTCCTCTTTCCGCGAATCCAGCCGCTGCGCGACGACATGATCGTCCTCGGCCGCGCGATGCCGGTCCTCGAGGCTGACTGCTTCGGCGAGAACATCACCGACAGCGCGAACCCACTGATGAAAAAGTCCTTCGGCCTGATGCTCGAAGCGCTCGACGATCTGAAACCGGGAGAAGTGTACATCTGCACCGGCTCCTCCCCCGCCTATGCGCTCTGGGGTGAGCTGATGAGCACGCGCGCGATGAAGCTCGGCGCCGCCGGCGCGGTCTGCGACGGATACTCGCGCGACACGCGCGGCATCCTCGCGCTCGATTTCCCCGTCTTCTCCTACGGCCGCTACGCCCAGGACCAGGGTCCGCGCGGCAAAGTCGTCGATTATCGCTGCCCGATCGAAATCAACGGCGTCCGCATCGAAAGCGGCGACATCATCTTCGGCGATCTCGACGGCGTCTGCGTCATCCCGCGCGCGGCGGAAAAAGAGGTCTTTACCGCCGCCTTGGAAAAATCTCGCGGCGAAAAACTGGTGGCCAAGGCCATCCGCGAAGGCATGAGCGCGGTGGAAGCGTTCAGGAAATTCGGCATCATGTGACGCATGACCGCCACTGCCCACGAGCGCGACGTTCTCGATTCCGCCGGCGATGAAGTCGTCGCCCATCTCCAGGCCCTGCTCCGCCTCGACACGCGCAACCCGCCGGGCAACGAGATCATCGCGGCGAACTACCTGCGCGATGTTCTGGCGCGCGACGGCATCGACAGCGAGATCGTCGGCCCGTCGCCGGATCGCGCGTCGATCGTCGCCCGGCTGCGCGGCGACGGATCCGAGCCGCCGCTGCTGCTCATGTCGCATACCGACGTCGTCGCGGTCGAGCGCGACAAGTGGACGCAGGACCCGTTCGGCGGCGAGATCGTCGACGGATTCATTTACGGCCGCGGCGCGCTCGACATGAAAAACATGGTCGCGATGGAGCTGCAAACGATGCTGCTGCTCAAGCGTCGCGGCGTCAAACTCAAGCGCGACGTGATTTTCATGTCAGCGGCGGATGAAGAAGTCGGCGGACGCGCGGGCGCGGGGTGGGTCGTCGACAATCGGCCGGAGCTGATCCAGGCACAATACGCGCTCAACGAGGGCGGCGGAAACGTGCGCGTGATTAACGGGGTCAAATATTATCACGTCCAGACGGCCGAGAAAGGCGTGCAACGGTTTCGTCTGCGCGC
>JAXDMN010000247.1:0-5592 GCA_034666045.1 Phycisphaerales bacterium
GGTTCGTCGCCGCCACCGGGGGCTTGAGCTATTTCCTGGCCAGCAACGCCAATGGCGATCCGCAGTTGTGGCGGACGACCGGGACGTCGGCGGGTACGCAGCTCGTCGCGGACCTGCGCTCCGTCGCCGGGCGGGAGGCGTACGCGACTGGCCTGGTCAACATCGACGGCACGCTCTTCATCTCGCTCACGGGTCCCATCAACTACCACGCGCTGATCCGCAGCGACGGCGCGCCCGGCGGCGCGGGAACCGTCCGCGTCAAAACCTTCGCCGGGCCGACCTTGAACCTGCTCGCGCCGGTGAACGGCACGCTGCTGCTCGCCGCCGACGACGGCGTCGCCGGCCGCGAGCTTTGGCGCACGGACGGCACCGAAGCGGGCACAGTGCTTCTCAAGGAGATCAATCCCGGATCGGCCGGTTCGAACCCGGCCGGGTTCAGTATCCTGCAATTCGCAACGCTCAACGACGAGCTGTACTTCCCGGCTGAACAGAACAGCGTTACGGGGCTTTGGAAAAGCGACGGCACCGCGGCCGGCACCGTCAAGCTGGCGGATACGCCGGCGATGGAGTTCGCGGTGCTCGACGGGCTAATGTATTACGCGGCGATCCCCCCGGGCGCCACGCAGGGGCTGTGGCGGACCGACGGCACGCCCACCGGGACCGTGAAGATCAGCGCGATCATGGGTTGGGAGCTGACGACCCTCGGCGACTCAATTTACTTCCGCTCGGGCAACGACTTCGCGCGCGGCGACGCGATGTGGAGGACCGACGGCACGACCGCCGGCACCGTCCCGGTGAACGCCGCCACGCCCACCGCCGCCGGAGACGGGCCGATCGGGCTGGTCGCGCACGACGGCGCGCTGTACTACACCGCCGTCACGCCCGGCATCATTGGACGCGAGCTCTGGCGCTCCGACGGAACCGCCGCCGGCTCTGCGCCGATCACGAACATCGCCGACGAACAGGATTTGGATCCCTTCGCCTTCGTCGGGCCGCCGCTCGTCCCGGCGGGCGACCTCCTCTTCTTCGCCGCGCGGCACCGCGAGCTCGGCATGGAATTGTGGAAGACCGACGGCACCGTCGGCGGCACCGTGGTCGTCGAAGACATCAACGCCACCGACCCCTCATTCGTCCAGAAGCTCGGCACCCCGCTCGGCGTCGACCCCTGGGGGGTTAGCGGCACCGCCGGCGACGATGACATCACGATCACTGTGGAGGGCATTTACTTCCTCTTCTCGCGCAACGGCAAGAACGAGGCGATCATCCGCAACCCGGGCGAGGGCGTCCACGTCAACGCCTTCGACGGCAACGACCGCGTCGACGCGTCGACGCTCCCCGTCTACGTCGTCGTGCACGCCGGCGAAGGGAACGATTCGGTCGCCACCGGCAGCGCGGGCGACACGATCGCCGGTGTCGGGGGCGCCGACACGCTCTACGGCGGCGGCGGCGACGATCGCGTGGACGGCGGGGCTGGTAACGATTCCGTCTGGGGCAATGAAGGCAACGACACCGTGATCGGCCAGGCCGGCGTCGATTCACTCTACGGCAATGGCGGCAACGACCGCCTCGAGGGCGGCAACAACTCCGATCACATGCGCGGCAACGGCGGCCGAGATCGCATGTTCGGCGGCGGCGGCAACGATCGCCTCTACGGCGGCGCGTCCGGCGATTGGCTGTACGGACAAGCCGGCAACGACCAACTCCTGGGCGAAGGCGGTACCGACCGCCTCTACGGCGACGACGGAGCCAGCGATACATTGCGCGGGGGCGCCGGCGACGATCTGTTTTTCACCCTCGATGGCGTCATCGACCAACTTTTCGGCGACGGCGGCCATGACACCGCCACCGGCGACGACGGCGACGTGCTAAGCAGCATCGAAGCGCGCGTGTAATTTCTTCAGGAGCGACGAATGTGCCAGATCCAACGACTCGAGCCGCGGCGAATGCTCGCCGCCGCCACCGATTCCTCCTTTCCGAGCGAAATGTTCGACGCGGCGGGAACGCTTTACTTCAGCGGGAACGACAGCGTCAACGGCAGGGAACTGTGGAAGAGCGACGGCACCCCGGGCGGCACTCTGCTGGTGAAAGACATCGTCGCGGGCGGCGTCGGATCCAGCCCGCATGATTTCCTGCTGCTGAATGGGACCGTTTACTTCCTCACCACCAACGAGTTCCTCGATCCACAATTGTGGAAGACCGACGGCACCGCCGCCGGTACGCAACTGGTCGCCGATCTGAGGACCGTGGCCGGAAGCGAGGTCTTCGCGGATCAATTAATGAACGTCGACGGCACGCTGTACATCGCCACCGAGCGCAGCGGGCGAGGCGCATTTCACGCACTGATCAAGAGCAACGGCACGCCCGGCGGCACATCCGTCGTCAAAAGGTTCAGCGACGGGTACTTCAACATCCTCGCGCAGGTAGGCGGCACGCTGCTTCTCAGCGCCGACGACGGCGTATCCGGCCATGAGTTGTGGCGGACGGATGGGACGCCCGGCGGGACGGTGCTTGTCAAGGACATCAATCCGGGCGTCGGAAGCTCAAATCCCGGCGACACCTGGAAAGCGACAGTCGCGGTCCTCAACGATGAGCTTTACTTCGCCGCCCATAACGGCACCGCCACCGCGCTGTGGCGCAGCGATGGCACCGCCGGCGGCACCGTTTTCGTCAAGGAGGTCAGTCCGCTGGGCGATTTCGTCGTCTTCAACAACACGATCCTCTTCTCCGCGAATGGAAACGCCACCCAGGGCTCATTGTGGCGGAGTGACGGCACCTCAGACGGGACGTTCGAGTTGAGCGACGCCAACTTCTTCGGCTCCACGCCGCCGGTCGTGTTCGGCGGCGCGCTGTACTTCAGCTCCTTTACACCAAACTTTGGTTACGACCTGTGGAAGACCGACGGAACGACCGCCGGCACGACGGTGGTCAGCGACGCCCCCGGCAGCCGCGGCTTGTATCCGTGGGCGCTCACCGTCTTCAACGGCGCGATTTACTTTGCCGGCGGCGACGGAGCGCACGGCCATGAGTTGTGGAAGAGTGACGGCACGGCGGCGGGCACGGTCCTGGTCAAAGACATCAACCCGGGCACCGGGGATTCGGTTTTCGCGCTGGAACGCATGGTCGTCTCCGGCAACAAGCTCTTCATACCCGCGCGCGATGTGCCGCACGGCGTCGAGCTCTGGGTCAGCGACGGCACGACCGCGGGCACGACGCTCGTCAAGGACATTAATGCGACCGATCCGACGTTTCTGGGGTATCGCTACAAGCCAAGTCTGGGAAACTGGCCGCTCATCACCGGCACCGCGGGCGACGACGCGTTCGTCATCACCATCTCCGGGGATTTCTATGTCGTGTCGCGCAACGGAAAGAACGAATTGATCACAAGGAGCGAGTACCGCCTCCTGATCGAGTCCTACGACGGCAACGACACGATCGACGCATCGGTGATTCCTTTTGCGACAATCATCGACGCCGGAAACGGCGACGACAACGTCACCGCCGGCGGCGGAGGAGATCTCATTGCGGGCGCGGGCGGGAACGACACGCTCTTCGGCGGCGGCGGCGACGATCGCGTCGACGGCGGCGCTGGCAACGACTCCGTCTGGGGCAATGAAGGCGACGATGCCGTCATCGGCCAGGACGGCGTCGACTCCCTCTACGGCAACGGCGGCAACGACCGCCTCGAGGGCGGCAACAACTCCGACCACATGCGCGGCAACGGAGGCCGAGATCGCCTGTTCGGCGGCGCCGGCAACGATCGCCTCTACGGCGGGGCGTCCGGCGATTGGCTCTACGGGCAAGCGGGCAACGATCAACTCCTCGGCGAGGGCGGGCACGATCGCCTCTACGGCGACGACGGAGCCAGCGATACGCTGCGCGGCGGCGCGGGCGACGACACGTTCCTCACGCTGGATGGCGCCATCGACAACGTTTTCGGCGACGGCGGCCACGATTCGGCCCTTGCCGACGACGAGGACGTCCTGGCCAGCATTGAATCGCGCACCTGAAAGGCGGCCAGCCTGGTCATGCCGCGCGAATAGTAAGCGAACACAAACTTATAATGGCCTCCGCCGCCGGCGACGTTCTAATCGCCGCTTCGGAGGCACGCTCATGTATCGTCCCGGCCGCGGATCGTGGTTCATCACTGCGTTGGTGCAGATGTGGGCCCTGATCGCGCTGCTCTGGCACCCGCCCGCGGCGCCCGTGTCGGGCGGCTGGAAAATCTTCCTGCGCATCGCGGCCGGCGCGATCGCGCTGATCTCAATCGCCACCGGCGCGCTCTTCGCCTTCATGACCTTCGAATCATCGGATCCGTGGGCGCAATGGATGACGGCCGTCTTCACGTTCGGCCTGTTCGGGCTGCCGACGAGCATGGTCGGGATGGTCGCCGGCGCGATCGTGTTGAAGGCGGGCGCGTCGGAGGGCGTCGCGCACGTTTTGTGCGCCATCTTCCTGACGATCAGCTACTTCGCGCAGTGGCTCCTCCTCTCGGCGGCGTTGCTGCGGCGATCGAGGTTCTGACACTTCGATTTGCGGCGGTCGCGTCTGCTCCCCGCGACACCGGACGTGCTCTGCCGTTTCACCGGACGCGGCGGCTCGGTCCTAAGGCACATCGTTTCCGTATCGCGCCTCTTCCCCGATAGGTCGCATCGCGACGCGCCGCAACAATCGCATGTTGTCGGTCCGGCTGAGACGCGGGCATGGTTGCCCGCCGGCGGGTCGCGAGAAGCGAAGCATCCGAAAAGGAGCGTTCACCATGACACGCCAGGACACGAGCGATCAAGGCGGCAGCAGCAGAGACACGGGACGACAGGGAACTTCCGGCGGGATGGGCGGGCGGTTCGCCAGCAGCGACCGCGGATTGGGCGATGACGCGGGCGCGCGCGGTGCAAGCGGTATGGGAGGCGCGGGCAGCGCGGGCGATGCGGGCTCGCGCAGCATGACGCGCGGCGCGGGCGCGGGCGCAGGCGGCGAAGCCGGCGGGGGCGGGGCAATGGGACGGGCAGGCGACTTCGCCGGCCGCGGGCCGCGCGGATATCGACGCGGCGATGACCGCATCGGCGAGGAAGTTTGCGAGATCCTGACGATCAGCCCGGACGTCGACGCCAGCGACATCGACGTGATCGTGACCGACGGCGTCGTCACGCTGATCGGTTGGGTAGACGACCGCGACGCGAAGCGCACCGCGGAAGACCTGGCCGGCGACGTGGTAGGCGTCAGCGACGTGCAGAACCAGCTCCGCGTCGGCTCCGGTGCCGAACAGGGCGGTCAGGGCGCCGGTCAGGGCGCCGGGCAAGGCGGCGGCCAGGGCGCAGGCGATGGCGGTCGCGGTGGTGGCGGGGATCGCGGCAGCTCCGCCGCCGGTCGTTCCGGCGGCGCTGGCGCAGGTGTCGGCCGCTGAACGGAAGTGCGCGCCACGCGAGTCGCGCGGGCGCCGTCCAGCTAACAACGAAGAAGGGACGGGACTGCTCTGTCTCAACCCTCCGCCAACAGCATGATGTTGTGCGTGAGCACGCGAAGCAATAACTCGTGCCGCCGGGCGACGGCCGTGCGGGCGCGCATCGCCGAGCCCAGGTTGCGCTTGATCATGGA
>JAXDMN010000248.1:0-9511 GCA_034666045.1 Phycisphaerales bacterium
GGAGTATGACACGCGTTCGACTCCCAGATCCCTCGGTCGCCAAGGCTCCCTCGGGATGACAGGTTTGCTGCATGCAGGAATTTTTCCAGCAGATCATCAACGGCCTCTCCGTCGGGGCGGTCTATGCGCTCATCGCCGTCGGCTACACGATGGTCTACGGCGTCCTTCGCTTTATTAACTTCGCGCACGGCGATGTGTTCATGCTCGGGGCGATGACGGCGCTGCTGGCCGCGACAAAATGGTTCGGGCTCGCGAATTATTCGCCGTGGATCGCCCTGCCGCTCGTGCTGCTCATCGCGATGGTCGTCTGCTCGCTCTTCGGATTTCTCGTCGAGCGATTTTGTTACCGTCCGCTGCGCAATCAGCCGCGTTTGACGGTGCTCATCACCGCGATCGGCGTTTCGATGCTTTTAGAGTTCGGCGGGCAGCATCGCTGGGTCTTCGGGCCGACGCCGCAGGCGTTCCCACGCATTCTCGGCGCGGCGACGATCACGCTCGGCGGCGTGTCAATCGACGTCGTCGACATCCTCATCTTCGGCCTCACCATCGCGCTGATGCTCGCGCTTTCTTACATCGTGAAGTTCACGCGCACCGGCATGGCCCTCCGCGCGGTGAGCTTTCGCTTCGACACCGCGATGCTGATGGGCATCAACACCGATCGCATCATCAGTTTTACGTTCATCCTCGGCTCGGCACTCGCAGCGGTCGGCGGCGTGATGTGGGGGATCAAGTACCGCCAGATTGATCCGCTCATGGGGCTCATGCCCGGGCTGAAGGCGTTCATTGCCGCGGTGCTGGGCGGGATCGGCAACATTGCGGGCGCGGTGGTCGGCGCGATCGTGCTCGGCGTGACGGAGATTCTTGTGGTCGCCTACCTGCCGAACGGCTCGCAATATCGCGACGCGGTCGCGTTCGTCATCCTCATCGTCATCCTGCTCGTCAAGCCGTCGGGGCTGTTCGGGACGCACGCCATTGAAAAAGTCTGAGCCCTCAACCCCCCCTCTCGCCCACGGCGAAACCCGCGAGCCATCGCTCTGGCTGACGGTGCTGCGGAGCAACTGGACGATCCTTGTCACGCTGCTGTTACTCTGGCCGCTCAACTGGCTCGTTCACGACGCAAACCTGATCGACAACTACACGCGACGCATCATCCTGCTGATCGGCGTGAGCATCATCGCCGCCGTCAGCCTGCAACTGATCAACGGCACGAGCGGACAATTCTCGCTCGGCCATGCTGGCTTCATGGCGGTCGGCGCGTACCTCGCGGCGTACCCGATGAAGACGCACTCGGCCGGCGGGACGAATCCGCTCGGCGTGCTGCTGTTCTACATCGGCATGTTTCTGGTGATCGGCATCGCGGGGCTGCTGCTGTTGGCGCTCTTCCTTATCATTCGCAAGAGCGGCCGCGCGCATCCGCAACTGCCGACGCTGTTGTTGCTGATCGTCGGCGTCTGGTTTTTGTGGGACATCTCCTCCGCGGCGCGCGTGCGCGACGGAAGTGCGCCGCCGGCGTATCTCGTCTGGTCGCGATGGATTGCGCTGCTCGGGAATCTGTTCGACGCCGTCGCCCATCGTGGGATCACGATGTCGATGCCCGCCGGAATCGGGCGGCCGATCTGCTTTCTCATCGTGCTGATCGGCGGCGGCGCGTGCGCATCGGTCGCCGGGCTGATCGTCGGGCTGCCGACGCTGCGCCTGCGCGGGGATTACCTCGCGATCGCGACGCTCGGCTTCGCGGAGATCATCCGCGTGGTGATCAACAACTCCGCCGCCCTCGGCGGCGCGACCGGATTCACCGGCATCCCGCGGCTGAGCAATTTCGCCTGGATTTACGGGTCCGTCGTCATCACCACCGTCGTCATCTGGCGCATTGTAAACAGCGGCAAGGGGCGCACGCTGATCGCCGTGCGCGAAGACGAGATCGCCGCCGCCGCCGTCGGCATCGACACGACGCACTACCGCGTTTTCGCGTTCGTCATCGGCTCGTTCTTCGCCGGCGTCGCGGGAGCGTTATTCGCGCACCTCAACGTCTATCTCAACCCGACGGAGTTCGGCTTCCTCCGCTCGGTCGAGCTGGTCGTGATGGTCACGCTCGGCGGACTTGGGAGCATCAGCGGCGCGATCGTCACGGCCGCGGTGCTGACGCTGCTGCCGGAGCTGCTGCGCGGATTCAGCGAATGGCGGATGATTTTGTATTCGCTGCTGCTGATCGTGATGATGCTCGTGCGGCCGCAGGGTTTGCTCGGCAGCCGCGAGATCTGGCCGTGGCGCCGCGGTGGAGATCGCAAAGCTGCCCCGCCGCCGCCCACCAAGGAGCCGATGCATGCCGCTCCTTGAGGCGAAGAATGTCTCCGTGCAGTTCGGCGGGCTGAAGGCGCTGTCGAATTTTCAATTCACGCTCGACCAGGGCGAGCTTGTCGGCCTGATCGGACCAAACGGCGCGGGCAAGACGACCGCGTTCAACGTCGTCACCGGCGTCTGTCCGCCGACAAGCGGCGACGTGATCCTCGATGGAAACTCGATCGCCGGCCTGCCCACTTTTCGCATCAACCGCGCCGGGCTCGCGAGAACCTTCCAGAACATCCGCCTCTTCGCCGGCCTGAGCGTTCTCGAAAACGTCCTCGTCGCGATCGACCAATCCGCCGGCCACGATCTCGTCGGCACGATCCTCCGCTCCCCGAAACACCTCCGCCGCGAGCGCGGACAGACCGCCCGCGCGATGGAGCTGCTCGACACGCTCGGCCTCGCCGATCGCAGCGCCAGCCTGTCGAAAAGCCTCCCCTACGGCGACCAGCGCCGCCTCGAAATCGCCCGCGCGCTCGCGACCAACCCGCGCTTACTCCTGCTCGACGAACCCGCCGCCGGCATGAACCCGCAGGAAAAACTCGACCTGATGAACCTCATCCGCTTCATCCGCGACCGCTTTCAGATCGGCATCTGGCTGATCGAGCACGACATGAAACTGGTGATGACGATCTGCGAACGCATCACGGTATTGGATCACGGGGAGACGATTTCCGAGGGAACACCAGAGCAGGTGCAGCGCGATCCCAAAGTCATCGAGGCCTATCTCGGGGAGCCCGTGCACCAATGAGAGAAGTGCTGCGCATCCTCCGGCTATTCGCCAAAAACCTGGCGCTGACGGGGTTGTGCCTGATCCTCTGGCTGCCGATCGGCTATGGCGCCGGCACCGTGATCGCCAACATCCGCTATCCGTCCGCGGCAGGCTTCCTCGCCGGCCGCAACGTCAGCGTGAGCTTTGAAGAACTCAACCGCTACCGCGCATTTCGTGATTCGATCGTCATGTTCTCCGCGTGGTGCGGATTAGTCACCGCGCAGTCGGTGTTCATCGTCCACTGCTTCGGCGTCGATCGCCGCGAGAACGCACACCCGCCCGGCGGCTTCCCCGTCGTGAAGGAGGCGCAGCAGTAACGTGCTTCTCGTCGTGAACAACCTCGAGGTTTGCTACGGCGTCATCAGCGCGCTGCAGAAGGTATCTCTGGAGATCGCGCAAGGTGAAATCGTGACGTTGATCGGCTCCAACGGCGCCGGCAAGACCACGCTCCTCCGCACCATCTCCGGCCTGATCCAGCAACGCCACGGCACGATCAGCTTCGACGGCGTCGATGTCTCCACGAAGCGCCCGCACGAGATCGTCCGCCTCGGCCTGTCGCACGTGCCGGAGGGCCGGCAGGTTTTCCCCGCCCACACCGTCCGCGAGAACCTTTTGCTGGGCGCCTATCAGGACACGGACAAGGCCCGCATCCGCCAGAACCTCGACCGCTGCTATTCGATCTTCCCCGTCCTCGCCGAGCGGCGAGAACAAAAGGCCGGCACGCTCTCCGGCGGCGAGCAGCAGATGCTCGCGATCGGCCGGGCGCTGATGGCGCGGCCCAAACTTTTACTGCTCGACGAGCCCTCGCTCGGCCTCGCGCCGCTGATCGTCCGGAAAATTTTCCAGATCATCCGCGAGATCAACGCCGCCGGAACGACCGTTTTTCTGGTCGAGCAGAACGCCCACATGGCCCTGGCGATCGCGCACCGCGCGTACGTGCTTCAGACGGGGCGCGTGATCAAGACCGACGATGCAAAAAAACTGCTGGAAGACCCGGACGTGAAAAAGGCGTATCTCGGGGGGTGATCGCGCGATGGTTCGATTGCCGCGCTCCCCGCCCCGCGGCGCGTGCAGCCTTCGAGCCATCTGGTGCGCGATCTGAGTTTCACCTGAGCGGCGGAGGCGGCGGGCAGACAACCCGCCAATGCAGCGGACCGGCCGTGACGCTATCTTGAACTTCGCGCGCCGGCGCAGGGCCGGCCGCTGATCGGCCTCACGTTATGCGACTTGGCGAGGGGACCGTCGCGACCACTCCGGCGATGCGGCCGAGCGCAGCGAGGGGAAGCACGCCGCCGAAAGACCGCGCGAGGGTTTTCATCTCATTAAAGTCTTCGCCGTAAAGTCTGGGCCGTAAAGTCTCGGCCGTAAAGTGTCGCGGGCGAGATCGTCGCGGGCCGACAGCATCCTCCAGGAATTTGTCGTTCGCGCCGCCCGTGGACTGGCCGCATGATGTCCGCGTGGCCACGAAAAGCGCGGGCAAGACTTCCGCATCGTCATCCTCCTTATCCCCGTCCAGCGATGTCAAATTCACGAACCTCGATCGCATCGTCTTCCCCGCCAGCGGCTACACGAAAGGCGACGTGCTCGAGTTTTATTCCGCCGTCGCGGCGAAATTGTTGCCGCACCTGCGCGATCGGCCGGTCACGCTCGAGCGGCTGCCGGAGGGCGTGACCGACAAGGGGCCGCGGTTCTGGCAGAAGAACACGCCGAGTTATTATCCGTCGTTCATTCCGCGCGTGAATTTTCCGACCGAGGACGGCAAGCCGGTGCATTACGCGCTCGTCAATGACCTGCGCTCGCTCCTGTGGCTGGCGAACCAGAACGTCCTCACCTTTCACACCTGGCTGAGCCGCGCGAAGTCACCCGACAAGCCGGACTTCGTCCTCTTCGACATCGACCCGCACCAGTCGAGCTTCGCCAACGCCGTCACCGTCGCGAAGCGGCTGCACGCGATCCTCGACGAGGAAGGCCTCGACAATTTCATAAAAACCAGCGGCAAGAGCGGCCTGCACGTGCTCGTCCCCTGGCCCGCGAGCAGGCAATTAAAAGGCGGCTACGACCAATCGCGCGGCTGGGCGATAAAAATCGCCGACCGCGTCGCGGCGGCGCTGCCGAAGATCGCCACGACCGAGCGCTCGATCGCCAAGCGCGGCAGTCGAGTCTACGTCGACGCCATGCAGAACGGCCGCGGCAAACACGCGGTGCCGCCCTACGTTCTTCGGCCCACGGCGGAGGGAACGGTGTCGATGCCGCTGGCGTGGAAGGAACTCACGGCGAAATTGTCGCCGCAGCAGTTTGATTTGAAGACGGCGATGAAGCGGATTGCGAAGATGAAGGCGGATCCGTTGATCGCGCTGACGGGAAAGAAGTAAGCAGTACTTTCAAAACTTGGCGGACGGACATCATGGTTTGTCGCGATCGTTTGTCGCGACGCGGCGGCAAGCTTACGATCCGCTTGCGATGCCAGATCCCTTTCCGACGCTGCGCGATTTTATCGAGAGCCTCGAACGCGACGGCGAGCTCGCGCGGATAAAAACGCGCGTCTCGCCGATTCTCGAGATCGCCGAGGTGTGCGATCGCATGTCGAAATCGCCCGCCCCCCACCCGCCCGCGGCGGAGCGTGATAAAAATCCGGCGGCGAAGCTCGGCGGCAAGGCGCTGCTCTTCGAGAACGTCGAAGGGTCCGACATCCCCGTCGCGATCAACACGTTCGGAAGCTACTGGCGGGTGAACAAAGCCCTCGGCACCGAAAGCCTCGACGCACTCGCCGAGCGCGTGCAGCAACTGGTCAAGCCGGAAATCCCCGCGACGCTCATCGAGAAGATGAAGCGGCTGCCGGACCTGCTGAAAATGGCGTCGTTTCCGCCGAAGGTCGTGCGCAGCGGAATCTGCCAGGAAGTCGTGCTCGAAGGCGATCGCGCCGACCTGACCAGACTGCCGATCATCCAATGCTGGCCCCTCGACGGCGATCTTTTATCTGGCCAGGCGTTCGATGCGGCAGCGGCGCGCGAAACCGCCAAGACGCAGACCGGCACCGGCCGCTACATCACGCTCGGCGGCATCTACACGCGCAACCCGAACACCGGCGACCGCAACATCGGAATGTACCGCGTCCAGGTCTTTGGTCCGCGGCTGGCGGCGATGCACTGGCACATGCACCACGACGGGGCCCGTCATTTTCGTCTTTGGAAAGAGCGTGGCGAAAAGATGCCGCTGGCAATCGCGCTGGGCGGGCCGAGCGTCATGCCCTACGCCGCCACCGCCCCGCTGCCGCCCGGGATCGAGGAGCTTCTATTCGCCGGCTTCCTCAACGGCGGCGGGATCGAGCTCGTGCAGTGCCGCACCATCGACATGCAGGTCCCGGCCAATTCCGAAATTGTCATCGAAGGCTACGTCGACCCCAACGAAACACTTTTAGAGGGGCCGTTCGGCGACCACACCGGCTTCTACTCGCTCGCCGATTTTTATCCCGCGTTCCACGTCACCGCGATCACGCACCGAAAGAACCCCATCTACCCGACGACGATCGTCGGCAGGCCGCCGATGGAGGATTATTATCTCGGCAAGGCGACCGAGCGCGTCTTCCTGCCGCTGCTGAAAATGCTCATCCCGGACATCGTCGACTACGCCCTTCCCATCTCAGGCGTCTTCCACAACTGCGCGTTCGTGAAGATCAAAAAGGAGTACCCCTACCAGGCCCGCCGCGTCATGCACGCGATCTGGGGCGCGGGGCAGATGGCCTTCACGAAGTTCATCGTCGTCGTCGACGCCCATGTCGACGTGCACAACGAGCAGGACGTTCTTTTTCACCTCTTCGCCAACTGCGACCCCGCCCGCGACACAGAGATTGTTCACGGTCCCGTCGACATCCTGGATCACGCCTCGCCGGACCTGGGCGCCGGGAGCAAGATCGGCTTCGACGCCACCGTAAAAATCCCGGGCGAGGGACGCGTGCGCACGTGGCCGAAAGAGATCGAGATGGACCAGACGACGAAGGATCTCGTGACGCGGAAGTGGAAGGAATATGGGCTGTAGGGGCGACGTCTGCGTCGCCCTGTGCCGATTTCTCCGACCCTCGGGCGACGCAGGCGTTGCCCCTACAGTGGATTCTCCCATTGGCCGATAAAAGCGGAGCATGATCGCTTCGCCCTTTGCGCCGGTTGCCCAGCCGCATCCCCCCAAAACGGCGCCTCCCGCCGCGCCGTTCGAATTGAGCACGCCGGTCATCCCGCGCGCGTGCAACCTGCTGCTCATCGCCAATCGCGGCCTGAATCAGGAAGGCGATTTCAGGAAGGTCGCCCGGTTCGTGCGCGATTATGCGCCGGAGGTGCGGGCGATCGTGGCGGTTGATGGGCGATATCGCTGGAAAAAATTCTTGTGGACGACGCGGCCGACGTTTGTTTTCTCGGCGGTGCCGATGAAAGAATTCGCGCCGCGGCGGGGGATCGTCTTTGAGGGGAACTCGCTGGCCAAGAGCGAGGAATACGCCGCGCTCGACCGCGCGGGGATCGCCTATCCGCGCTATCGATTGCTCACGGAAGAAAATCCGCAGCCGAAAGATCTCGCGGAGCTCGGGCAGTACGTCGTCCTGAAGCCGGACCGCGGCGGACGCGGAGCGCTAATCAAAATCGTCCGCAGCGGCCGGGCACGCTGGGAGCCGGCGGAGACGCGCATTGCGGGCGAGAGCGATGCGCTGATCGCGCAGGAATTCATCTACACCGGACCGTGGCCGCTCAGCTACCGCGTGACGACGCTGTTCGGCCGGGTGCTCTGGTCACTGAAGGTCGAGGCGGACCATGCCCGCGCCCCGCTGCCGCCCGGACCGGACGCGTTCAGGCATGTGCCGGGCGTCACCGTTGTTTCCAATTCCAAGCGCTGCGTGATGAGCCTGAACGATGACGAAGAAATCATCCGCTTCGCCGAGCGCGCGCACGCGGCGTTGCCGCAGATCCCACTGCTGGGCGTCGACGTGATCCGCGACGCGACCACGGGAAAACTCTACATCGTCGAGCTCAACTCCAGCGGCTACGTCTGGCATTTTTCATCCGAGCTGGGACGGCGGGCGCAGAAGGAGTTCGGCTTCAGCCTCGAAAGCCAGTTCGACGGCCTCCGTAAGGCGGCACACATCCTCGCCGACAAGGCGCGCGAATTGGCTGTGTAACGGCGGGAAAACCCTTTAATTGCGGGTCGCGGCGCGGCGGCGAAGTACGCTTTTCGCGCCGCGCCTGCAAGTGACCCGATCAGGCCAATAGCCGAACGGGCCGGGCGGCGTTACAACAGCGCATCGGGTGAGGTGCGGGTGCAATTGGACGAGCTCAGACGCCGCTGGCATGAGACGTTTCGCGGGTTCGCGACCGCGCCTGAGGCAGCGCACGCGGCGCGGGCAGCGCGGGAGGAAATCTTCGCACAGCTCGCGGCGGCGTACACCGCGCCTGCGCGTCATTACCACGACATCCGTCACGTCGCCGACTGCCTTCGCGAGTTCGACGGCGTCATGCACCTCGCGGAGGATCCCGCCGCGCTGGAAAGCGCTATCTGGTTCCACGACGTCGTCTACGACGGCCGGCAGACGGACAACGAAGAGCAATCCGCCGATGTCGCCGCGACCGCGCTGCGGCGAATGGGCGCGAGCGATGCCTTCATCGACGAAGTGCAGCAGCTCATCCTCTTTACCCGTCATGACCGCGAGCCGGAGACGCCGGACGGCAAGCTGATGGTCGACATCGATCTTTCGTCGCTCGCGCTCGCACCGGAGCGCTTCGACGAGAACGGCCGAAAAATCCGCCGCGAGTATCTGCACGTGCCGGAGGACGCCTTCGTCCGCGGCCGCAACGACATGTTGGGCCGGCTGCTGCGCCGTCCGCGGATTTATTACACGGACGTATTTCACGATCGCTGCGAAGGCCGAGCGCGTGAGAACCTGGGACGGGCGGTGGGCGGCGGGTCGGTCGGGATGACAAGGTGACAAGGTGACAAGGCGACAAGGCGACAAGGTGAAAATGCAGAGAGACGCGCGTCGCTCGTCTTCTCACCTTCTCACCTTCTCACCTTCTCACCTTGTCATCTTCCCCCGCTAGAGCGCGCACGCAATAATCGGCTCCTCCTCAACGTGCGCGTGCAGCCACGCCCGGTGATCGCGCTCGATCAATTCCATCGCCGCCCTCGGCCCCCACGTGCCCGGCTTGTATTCCTGCGGGTCCTTCTTTGATTCGCGCCAGCCCTGCTCGATTCGGTCGATGACCGCCCAGGCGGCTTCGACTTCGTCGCCGCGGATGAACAAGGTCTGGTCGCCGGTCATCGCGTCAAGGAGCAGGCGTTCGTACGCTTCAGGGGGCTCCTTGTGGAACGTCGTCTTGTACGCCATATCGAGCGCGACCGGCTTGATGTTCATCGCCC
>JAXDMN010000249.1:0-2809 GCA_034666045.1 Phycisphaerales bacterium
ACACGCTCGCGGGTTTCGCGCGTATCATTCGTTCATGCACGTCCACGACCTCGGCACTCTTGCGTACCGCGACGCCTGGGCGTTGCAGGAGCGCCTCCACGCCGACGTCGTCGCCGGCGGTGAAGAACAACTCCTGCTCGTCGAACATCCGCCGGTCATCACCCTCGGCCGGCGGCCGGGCCTTTCAAAAAACATCCTCGCGGCGGCGGATGAGTTGGAAAAAGCCGGCGTCGAAGTGGTCGAATCCGACCGCGGCGGCGACGTCACCTTCCATGGCCCCGGCCAACTCGTCGCCTACCCGATTATCCGCCTCAACGATCACAAACTTTCCGTCGGCGGCTACGTGCGCAAGCTCCAGGAGATCGTTATCGACACGCTGAACGACCTCGGCGTCCCGTCGCAGACCGATCCGGCTGCCATCGGCGTCTGGACCTGCGGCACGGACGCCGCGGCGTGCGAGCTCGCGAAGATCTGCGCCATCGGTGTCCGCATCCGCCGCGGCGTATC
Organism: Phycisphaerales bacterium; assembly: GCA_034666045.1. Taxonomy (GTDB): domain Bacteria; phylum Planctomycetota; class Phycisphaerae; order Tepidisphaerales; family Tepidisphaeraceae; genus JAICTV01. Next base: position 508 of record JAXDMN010000249.1, read on the forward strand.
GATGCATGGCCTGGCACTGAATGTCACGACGGATCTGAACTATTTCAACCTCATCATCCCGTGCGGGCTCGACGGCCGCGCCGTCACGTCGTTGGAAAAAATCCTTGCTGCAAGCGTGCCCACGATGTGGCGAGTAAAATCGGCCCTTGTCGCACGCGCCGCCGCCGCGTTCGCCCCCGCGGCTGCCGATACCTCTGTTATTTCCGACGCCGCAGTGTCAAAATAGTCGCCGTGACGCCGAGCAAAGCCCACGGTGCGGCCATGAAATTTCTTTCCCTCGTCAGCGAGAACGAAATCACCTCGTCGGCCGTCGATGAGATCATCGGCTCAGCCCGCGAGAGCGGCGTCGAGCCGGACGTCGCATTTCTCTTTTTCACGGCGCATCATCGCGACGAGGCGGAATCGTTCGTAGAAAAACTCTGGCTGGCGCTCGATCCGCAGGTGATGGTCGGCTGCTCGGGCGAAGGCGTCATCGGCGCGGATCGGGAAGTCGAGCGCGCGCCCGGCATGTCGCTGCTCATCGGGCAGATGCCGCGCGTCCGGATCCATCCGTTCCACATCGGCGCCGACGACTGGCGGGCGATGATCGCCGATCCGGAGACGCTCACCGAGCGCGTCGCGCACGGCGCGGAGACGCGCGCGCTGATCGGCTTTGGCGATCCGTTCACCACGCCGCTCACCGATTTCCTCGGGCTGCTCGACGCGCATCTGCCAGGCGTGCCGCTGATCGGCGGGATGGCCAGCAGCGGACGGCAGCCGGGCGAGAACACGCTTGTGCGCAACGACCAGGTGCTCACCGACGGCTTCGTCGGGCTGAGCCTGTCCGGGCCGGTCGAGATCGAGACGGTCGTGAGCCAGGGATGTCGCCCGATCGGCTCGACGATGGTCGTGACCAAGGCGCATGACAACGTCATCGAGCAGCTCGGCGGTCGGCCCGCGCTCAAGGCGCTCAGCGACACCGTCGAAGCGCTCAGCGCGGCGGACCGGGCGCTGCTCAGCAACGGGCTGCTCATCGGGCGGGTCATCAGCGAATATCGCGAATCGTTCGGCCGCGGCGATTTTCTGGTGCGCAACCTGATGGGCGTCGATCAGAACAGCGGGGCGATCGCGGTGACCGACTACGTTCGCGTCGGGCAGACGATGCAGTTCCACGTTCGCGACGCCGCGACCGCGAGCGAAGATTTATCGCTGCTGCTCGCGTCCCAGCAATCGGAAAACGCTCGCCCGCCGGCCGGTGCGCTGCTCTTCAGTTGCAACGGCCGCGGGACACGCATGTTCGATTCGCCGTGCCACGACATTTCCACCGCGCGCGGCGCGATGCCGCGAACGCCGGTCGCGGGCTTCTTCGCCGCGGGCGAGCTTGGACCGGTGGGCGGGAAAAATTTCGTCCACGGGCATACCGCGAGCCTCGCGCTCATTCGGCCGTCGAGTGCGGGATCATGACCGCACCCACGCAGACGCCCCTCGACTACGAACCCGCGCCGCTGCCGCCGGAAAAGCGCGGCTGGCTGCGCGACGACGTCGCCTACGTGCTGCCGATGGCGGCGTTTCTCACGTTCACCTGGGCGGGGACGAAGTGGAAATCGCTCTACCCGCTCACCTACGTCGCCAAGGTGATCGTCACGACGATCCTGCTGGTGATCTGCTGGCGCTTCTATACGAAAATCAGTTGGCGTTACTGGTGGCTCGGTTTCATTGTCGGCGTGATCGGGATTTTTCAGTGGGTCGGGATGCAGCTCTGGCTGCAGAACCACGTCGCGTTCTTCAAGCCGTCAGCCGATGTTTTCAACCCGTTCGCCGAGGGAACGTTCTCGTCGCCGGCGATGGCGTGGGCGTTCGTCGCCGTCCGCATCATCGGGGCGGTGCTCGTCGTGCCGGTGATGGAAGAACTATTTTGGCGCGATTTTCTGTGGCGGCAGATCATCGCACCGAACGACTTCAAGCTTGCCAGGGTCGGCGAATTCGAATGGCCCGCATTTCTCATCGTCCCGATCGTCTTCGCCGCCGTTCACGGGAACTGGTGGCTGACGAGCATCGTGTGGGCCCTCATGATCGGCGCGCTGCTGGTGTACACGAAGAGCCTGGGGGCGTGCATCATCGCGCATGCGACGACAAATCTTTTGCTCGCGGCGTATGTGCTGAAGTGGAAGGATTGGGCGTTTTGGTGAGTTGAGGAATGGTTCACCACGAAGCCACGAAGAGCACGAAGCGGTTGTTCTAAGTTTTATATTCCGAGGCGCGAGAACGCCGGCGAATTGAGAGTAGGAAGAGCGACGCTTCGTGCTCTTCGTGGCTTCGTGGT
>JAXDMN010000250.1:0-10671 GCA_034666045.1 Phycisphaerales bacterium
GTGACGCGCTTGCAGAAGACGCATCGTCCGCCACGCCGGGCGTGCGAGGAACGAGCGGAAGCCCGGCGCTGCAACAGGGGGGGCCGCGAGAAGGTCTTCATCAAAGAAAACAAGCTGAGGAAAGAGCCGCTGGCCGCGGCTTGCTTTTTCGAGCTGCGCCCGATCTGCGATGGGTACATCGCTCACGGGCAAGATGCCCGCGCCACTTGGGTGGGTGAAAAATCATCCCGCTGGGTCAGGAACCCGCCATGGGCGCTGAGGATGACTGAGGATGACACGGCGACAAGGTGACAAGGCGACAAGGTGAGGAAGACAAGGGCCCGCGGAACGCGCGCCTTCTGTGCTTTGTCACCTGGTCACCCCCTCGCCTTGTCGCCGTGTCATCCTCTCGTGTCCGTTGGCACATCGCTCGCATAGACGAGGCCATGAGCACGATCACTCTCAACGGCTCGAGGCGCGAGGTCCGCGCCGGGCAACGCCTGGTCGATGCGATCAATCAGGCGGGCGTGGAGTTGGCGCAGGTCTGTTATCACCCGCAGCTTGGGCCCATCCAGACGTGCGATACGTGCATGGTCGAGGTGGACGGGAAGCTGGTGCGCGCGTGCGCGGCGGTGGTGGCGGAGGGGATGAACGTCTCGACCAACTCACCCGTCGCGGCGGCGGCGCAGCGGTTGGCGTTCGATCGCGTGCTGGAAAATCATTTGTTGTACTGCACGGTCTGCGACAACAACAACGGCAACTGCACCATTCACAACACCACCAAAATGCTGGCGGTGGAGCATCAGGAGATTCCGTTCAAGGAAAAACCGTTCGAGGTGGATAGCACCAACCCGTTCTATCGCTACGACCCGGACCAGTGCCTGCTGTGCGGCAGGTGTGTTCAGGCGTGCCAGGACGTGCAGGTGAACGAGACGCTTTCGATCGACTGGGAGTCGGAGCATCCGCGCGTGCTGTGGGACGGCGGCTCGACGATTGGCGAATCGAGTTGCGTGTCGTGCGGGCATTGCATCACCGTCTGCCCGTGCAACGCGCTGATGGAGAAGTCGATGCTCGGGCATGCGGGGTTTTTCACCGCGCTGCCGAAGAAGGCGCTCAAGGGGATGATCGAGGTCGTGAAGGATGTCGAGCCGGAGATGGGGTATGGCGGGATCTTAAAGGTGTCGGAAGCGGAGTCGGCGATGCGCGAGTCGCGCATTCGGCGGACGAAAACCGTCTGCACGTACTGCGGCGTCGGTTGCAGCTTCGACGTGTGGACGAAGGATCGCCACATTCTCAAAGTCGAGCCGGAGCACGGGCCGACCAACGGCATTTCGACCTGCATCAAGGGGAAATTCGGCTGGGATTTTGTCAACAGCAAAGACCGGCTGACCACGCCGCTGATTCGGGAAGGCACGGGTAAAGGATTTCGCGAGGCAACATGGGACGAAGCCCTTGCGCTCATCGCCCGGCGACTGTCAGAGATCAAGTCCGCGCACGGCCCGGACTCGATCGGGCTGATCTCCTCTTCGAAGTGCACCAACGAAGAGAGTTACCTGATGCAGAAGTTGGCCCGCGCCGTGGTCGGCACGAACAACATCGACAACTGCTCCCGATACTGCCAGGCGCCCGCCACGACCGGGCTCTTTCGCACGGTGGGCTACGGCGGGGACTCCGGTTCGATCCGCGATATCGAAAACGCCGAGCTTGTCCTGATCATCGGCAGCAACACGGCGGAGAGCCATCCGGTGCTGGCGACGCGCGTGAAAAGCGCACACAAGCTCCGCGGCCAAAAGCTGATCGTCGCGGACCTGCGCGAGCATGAGATGGCGCGCCGCGCCGATCTGTTCTTTCGGCCGAACCCGGGGACGGACCTGGTCTGGATCTCCGCGATCACGCGCTACATCCTCGACCAGGGTCTGGAGCACAAAGAGTTTCTCCGCCAGTGGGTGAACGGCCTGGACGAATATCGCAAGAGCCTCGAGCCGTTCACGTTGGAGGTGGCTGAGCAGACGTGCGGATTGTCGGTTGAGATCTTGAAGCAGGTCGCGCACATGATCGTGGAAGCCAAAGGCGTCTGCATCCTCTGGGCGATGGGCATCACGCAGCACACGATGGGTTCGGATTCGTCGACCGCGATCTCGAACCTGCTTCTCATCACCGGCAACTACATGCGGACCGGCACCGGCGCTTACCCACTGCGCGGGCATAACAACGTACAAGGCGCGGGCGACCAGGGCGCCGCGCCGGCGACGCTGCCGGGTTATCAGGCCGTTGACGATCCGGAGGTGCGCGGGAAATTTGAGAAGGCCTGGAACGTCAAGCTGCCCGCCACCAGGGGCCTCGACAATCACATGATGGTCGACGCCATTCACGCCGGCACGCTGAAGGCGATGTATCTGTTCGGCGAAGAAATGAGCCTGGTGGATTCGAACGCAAACTACGTGCAGGCGGCGTTCAGCAAGCTCGAGTTTTTCGTCGTACAGGACATCTTCTTCAGTCATACCTGCGGATTCGCCGACGTCGTCCTTCCCGCCGCGCCGAGCCTGGAGAAAGAAGGGACCTTTACCAGCACCGAGCGACGCATCCAGCGGCTCTACCAGGTCTTTGAGCCGCTCGATGGAAGCCGTCCGGACTGGCGGATCATCCAGGACGTCGCGAATCGCCTCGGCGCCGGCTGGAACTACCAGCACCCATCAGAAATCATGGCGGAAATGGCAGCGCTGACGCCGCTGTACGCGGGCGTTTCCTACGAGCGGCTGGAGGAGTACAAGTCGCTGCAATGGCCCGTCGCCGCCGACGGCACGGACGAGCCGCTGCTCTACACAAAAGCGTTCGCGTTCCCGGACGGCAAGGCCCGGCTCTTCCCGCTCGTGCGGTCAGAACCGACCGAGCAACCGGACGCAGAATTCGACCTGCACCTGAACAACGGCCGGCTGCTCGAGCATTTTCACGAGGGAAACCTGACCTACCGCGTTCCCGGGATCCGGGAGAAGACGCCGGACACGTGGGTGGAAGTCTCGCCCGAGCTGGCAAAGGAGCGCGGCATCCAAAGCGGAACGCGCGTGCGACTGCGCTCGCGTCACGGACAAGTCGGCGTGCGCGCGCTGGTGACCGATCGCGTGCACGGCAAGCAGCTCTACATGCCGATGAATTCGACCACGTCTCCGGTGAACAAATTGACCGGCAGCCAATCCGATCCGGCGACGCACACGCCGGCGTACAAGGAAGTGGCTGTGAACATGGAAGTGTTGCCGGAGGTGGACGAGAGTCCGCTCCCGCGAATCAATTCCCGTTTCGGCCATCCGACACCGCAGCAAGGGGTGGAGGTCGAACGGAAGTGGAAGCGATGGGACTACGCCGTTCCCGGCAGCGGCAATGACAAAGGTAACGGCCACAGCAACGGCAATGGGTTGGTCCAGGTTGGAATCAAGCGAAAGCAGGAGTGAACGCCATGGCGCAACCGATTCCACTCGACGTGCCGACTCGTGATCCCCGCATCGCGCTGCAAGCCCGTTTGCAGGATGCGCCCGCGCAGCACGCTGAAGCGCTGCTCGCCGCGTATGAAGTGCTCCAGGGTCTGCATGACAGCGGCACCTTGGACCTGCTGCGCGGCGCGCTCGGATCGCGCGATCGAGTGCTCGAAGTTGCCGTCGGCGCCGCGGGATCGCAGGCGTCAATCCGCGCCCTTCGCAACCTGCTGCTCCTCTTCAACATGCTCGCTTCCATCGACCCGGAGCTGCTCAAGCTCTTCACGCAAACAGCTCCGGCGGCATTGAAGACGATGGTCGAGAAACCCGAGAAACCCGGCCTCTGGACGTTGATCAAGGATTTTCTTTGGAACCAGGACTTCCGGCGCGGCATGGCCGCAGCAAACACGTTGATCGAGACGTTGGGCAAAAGCCTGTCGGCCGCAAGCATCTCGCGAAGCGGATGAAATCACGCCCGCTGCCCTGACCTCCGCAGACGTGCGTACTCAAGCCAGGTCATCACGATGACCAGCACATCCACGACCGAGAGCGCGAGAAGCTCCGGCGCGTGCGTGTGCGAGTATCGATAGAGCTGATACGCCAGGAACAACCCAAACGCGCCGATCGCCCCCGGATACGCCCAGCGCTGTTTCAGCAGCAGGGCGGTGACGAGCGCCAGTTTGACTGCCCCGTGCCAGAGTAAATAGATCGCCGCGAAGAGCTGCGCGCCGGCGGAGAAATGGTCGGTTGTGTGCAGGAGATAGCGTGCGACCAGGTCGTGCGGATCGCGACTCAGCTCGTGCAGCGTCAGGATCTTCAGGACGTTTTGGATGCGAATTGGGTTGACGAACAGCAGCAGCGCACCGCCGATGATTTCGAATCCGGCCTCAATGCCCTTGATCATCACGCTGATGTCGAAGATCGCATGGATGATGCGCTCCGCCCGCCCGCGTATCGTCGGGATTCCGTTGGCCCAATTTTCCGCCGGGTGGGTCATTTTCCATCGTCTTTCCTCCGCTGATTTTGCCGAGAACGCCTCCCGATCTGCGGAACGCCAGCTTCCTCTCAATTGGCGTGCCGGTTGCTTTGACCATGCGATATGAGAAGCATCGCAACCACAAAATTGATCGTGCTGATGATCTGCATCACCTGGATCAGCCTGCGCGCATCCGTCGCCGCCGCCGCGCCAGCGCCGACCGATTGGCCGCTCGAAATCGACGTGCCCGCCGGCCACATCGAATGCTATCAGCCGCAACCGGAATCATTTGAGGGCGACCAGCTCGCCGCGCGTGCGGCGGTTTCGTGGACGCCCGCGGGCACGATCGAGCCGTACTTCGGCGCGATGTGGTTCACGACGCCCGTTTCCACGGATCGCGATCTTCGTCGCGTCACGATGCAACAGATGCACGTGACGAGGGTCCGCCTTTCGCATGCGGACAAGGAGCGCGAGCGCCAATTCGCCCAACTGCTCGAGCAGGATTTTCCAAAGCTGCACGTCTCATTTCCGATGGACCAATTGGTTGCGTCGCTCGACCTAGCCAAGACCAAACAGGTCGCGGCGCAGCAACTGGGAATCAACCCGCCGCGGATCATCTTCAGCACCGTCCCGGCGACGCTGGTGACGTTCGATGGGCCGGCGAAGCTCGAGTCGATCAAAGGTTCGGACGTGCAGCGCGTGGCGAATACGCCTTTCATCGTGCTGTGGAGCGACGAGATGCAGCGTTTCTACCTCAAGGCGGGCGACGCCTGGGTGGGTGCGCCGCGAATCGCCGGTCCGTGGCATGACGCGATCGTGCCGCCGGCGATCACGGCGGCGGCCGCGGCGATCGGCGCGGCGCCGGCGCCAGCAAATGCGCCGATTCCCGCAGGTGCGACGTTCGTTCCACCGCTCGCCGAGCAGGAAATCATCGTCGCGACGACGCCGACTGAGCTCATCGTCACCGCCGGTCCGCCGGTCTACACCGCGCTGCCCGGCAACGAGCTCTCGTACGTCAGCAACACCGAGTCGAACGTTTTTCTCGACGTGCCAAACCAGCAGAACTACGTGCTGCTCTCCGGGCGATGGTATCGATCCGGGTCGCTCACCGGGCCGTGGCAATACGTGCCGGCCGACAAGCTGCCCGCGATGTTCGCACGGATTCCCGCGGACTCGCCCAAGGCCGACGTGCTGACATTCGTCGCCGGCACGATGCAGTCGAAGCAAGCGATTCTCGACGCGAGCATTCCGCAGACCGCCGTCATCCGCCGCGACGCCGGCGCGAGCCTGAAGGTGACGTATGACGGTCCGCCCGAGTTTGCGCCGGTCGCCGGCACGACGATGACGTTCGCAACGAACACCTCCGACGCGGTGCTGCACGCCGACGGCGCGTACTACTGCTGTCACGAGGCCGCCTGGTACCAGGCGTCCGCGCCGCACGGGCCGTGGGCGGTCTGTACTTCGATTCCCGCGGAGATTCACACGATCCCGCCGAGCTGTCCGATCTACAGCGCGCGCTACGTGTACATCTACGACGCGACGCCGACCACCGTCACCTTCGGCTACCTGAACGGCTACGTCGGTTCGTACATTGACGGCCCCACGATCGTCTACGGCACCGGTTACGTCTATCCGACGTGGGACGGCGCCGCGTACATCGCGCGGCCGTGGACGTACGGCGTTGGCGCGTCCTTCGACGTCGCCGCCGACACGTGGGACATGGGGCTCGGATACGGGTGGGGCCCGGGATGGTTCGATCGTGAGGGCGATCGCGGCGGTTGGTGGGGCGCAGAGGGTTACCGCGACTACCGCGCGCCGCACGCTGCGGTTGGTGATCGTCGTGATTGGCGGCCGCGGGCCAACATCTACAACCGCATCGCCAACGCGCATCGCAACGCGAACGTGCCTGGCGAAGATCGGCGGATCGATGCGGTCCGCACATCGCAGAACAACGTCTTCGCCGGCAGCGACGGCAAGGTCTATCGCCGGACTAGTGTGAGCTGGGAACGGCGTGGCAAAGACGGCTGGAGTCCGATCGACGCAGCGCCGGAGGCCTCCGCCAACCAGCCCGGCGGGCTCGCCGCCGATCACGACGCGCGCGAGATCGGCGTCGCAAGCACGATGCGCTTCGGCGTCGATCGGCGGTAGATGCGAGCCCGCACATCCCACGCGAGGAGTCTCATGCTTTTGCTGCGCACCACCGTCGTCAGCATGCTCTTGCTCTCTTCGGCGGCGACTGCGGAGGCGAAGAAACCACCACCGCAGCAGGAAGATCTCGCGCAGGCGGCGAGCGAATCATTCACCGAGCCGGACGCAATCCACTCCGCCGACGGCGTGTTGCGCGCGACGCTGGCGGTGCAGTACGCAGACAATGTGATCCGCGGGACGCACGTGCACCTGCGATCCTACAACGGCCACGTCGCCGGGCCGACGTTGCGGGCCAAGCCGGGAGATGTCCTCAAGCTTCGCCTGGAAAACCAACTCCCGCCGATCGCGGAAGAGCCGGACCACAACGTCAACGTCCCGCACGGTCTGAATTCCACCAACCTCCACACGCACGGCCTGCACGTTTCGCCGGAGGGCAACAGCGACAACGTCTACCTCGACATCAAGCCCGGGCAGGCGCAGGAGTACGAGATCAAGATCCCCGAGAATCATGTGCCCGGCACGTTCTGGTATCACCCGCATAAGCATGGGTCGGTCGCTCTGCAAGTCGCCAGCGGTATGGCCGGCGCGCTGATCATCGAGGGCGGGCTGGACGACGTCCCGGCGATCAAGCATGCGCAGGAGCGGACGTTTTTATTTCAGCAGATCCCGTTCGACGACGAAGGGCAAGTCGAAAAACTTTCCTCGCTCTACGACGGCCACGCCGTAACGCACTGGCACCAGAGCGGCCGGTTCACGACGATCAATGGCGTCGCGCTTCCCGTCATCACACTGCGGCCGGGCGAGGTGCAGCGCTGGCGCTTGATCCACGGCGGGATTCACGAATCCATCTTGGTTCGCCTGGATGGGCACAAGCTGCATGAGATCGCGGCGGACGGAATCCCGCTGGGCAAGCTGGTCCCGCAGGACGAGATCGAGCTCCAGCCCGGCAACCGCGCCGACGTGCTGGTCAAGGCAAGCGCGACCCCCGGCGTCTACCTGCTCCGCGACGGCGCGCTCCCCGCGGAGCGCGCGTTGAGCGCCACTGCTGATCCGGAAAAATTCCTCGCCAAAGTGGTCGTCACCGGGCCGCCCAAGGAGATGGCACTCCCGACGAGCACCGACCTGGCTGCGCTCGCGCCGTTCAAACCAATTACTGACGACGAAGTGCAGGGCCACCGAACGACCGTCGTCTTCGGAGAAGACGAAAAGCACCAGCCGCCACGCTATTTCATCAACGATCGCCAGTTCGATCCGGACGCGACCGCGAGGCGTGTGTTGCTCGGGACTGCGGAGGAATGGACTCTCAGCGCCCCGGACGACAACCACCCGTTCCACCTGCACGCCAATCCGTTCGAGGTGATCCGCCATGATCCGCAGTCCGGCAAGATCGTCGAGCGCACCTGGCGCGATACGGTGCTGGTCGCCGCCAAATCGCCGGTCACCATTCGGGTTCGTTACCAGGACTTCGCCGGCAAGACCGTCTTCCACTGCCACAACCTTGCGCACGAGGACCTGGGGATGATGCAGAACATTGAGATGGTTCGCACTGTCGCGGAGTTGACGCAGCCGCAACTCTTGCCAAAGCCGTGGCGTCCTGCCGCGTGGAAGCTGCCCGACGGAGCGGGACAGTTGCACCGCTCGGACGATTTCAACGGCCGGCCGACGTTGCTCGCCTTTTACCTGGGCGGAAGCTGCCCCCGTTGTCTGCAACAGTTGAAGATGCTGCGCGACTACGCCGCCGCAGCCGGATCGGCCGCTCCCCGCGTCATCGCCATCAGCCCCGATTCGCCGGCAGCGATCGCGCGCACCGAGAGTTGGTTACACGGCGGAGAAAAAGTTCTGCTGCTTTCGGACGAGACAACCGAGGTGTTTCGGCAGTTCCATTGTCTGGACGGTGGCGACATCCCGCGCCACGGACTGTTCCTGATCAACGCCGACGGCGAAGTCATTTGGTCTCGCATCTCCGACACGGCCGTCACCGATCCGGCCATCATTCCTTCGATCCGCTGAGCGACGCGATCGCGTTCTCAGTCACGTTCGCTGAAAGATGCCGTTACGGCGGCGGCGGGGCGCGTGGTCGGCGCAAGCGACGGACGTTCGACCAGTGCGGGCGCGGGCGCTGTTGTCGGCGGCGCGGTGGGCTCAGGTCGCGGGTAGCGATAATACGTCTCGGTGTGCTGGATCGTCATCGGCGCGATGGTGAGCGGCGGCGCGGGCTCGCTCGGCTTCGTCAAAGGCAACGCCAGGATCGGGCTCAGGTTGACCGTGTCCGCAATCGGCTGCGGTTGTGATTCGCTCGGCACAACGGCCGGCCCGAGCGACGGCACGTAATCCCATCGCCCTGAGTACTCGTTGAAGTGGTACGGATCGGAAGCTGCCGCGGAATCCAAACGATACGGGACCGGCACGTAATCGAATCGTCCCGTCGTCCAATTCAATCGGAACGGATTGTATGTCGTTGATGCAGATCCGCCTTGTTGTGGATTCTCAGGATAGACCGGGCCGACGCGCCACTGCGCGTGAACCGTTCCGCACCAACCCAGAATCAACAACGCCGCCAAAGCAATTTCACTTTTTCGCATGATGTACCTTTCGACAGACATCAATGCACGCAGCGTGCCGTCGCGAGATGACGGCGTTGACAAAGGTGAATCGCGGCCGAGCCCGCGCGGCGTCGGCCACTTCTTGGTCCACTCGGCTGGATCTGTACCCGCCACGCTGCGCGCCGCTTGCGCGCAGACGCGTGGAATTGCGGCCGCGGCCGTCTGGTCTCTTTGTTGCTCTATCTCCCGTCGGATGAACGAACACTGCACTTTTCCACAGGAGCAATTCCCATGAGCGCCACGAAACCCTCACGACGCGGGATCCAAACGAACGGCCGAACCGTGAGCGCGAGCGCAGCCGCGCCGGTCACTGGACAGCGAGCCCCGGAAATCCAGGCATTTGGCTGGTTCGTGCCCATGCCGCTGGCACTGTCAGAAACGGTCTGCCGCCAGAGCGGCGAAAACCTGAATCAACTTCTCGCCGACACGATCGCGCTGCGCGATCTTTACAAAAAGCACCACTGGCAGGTCTCCGGCCCGACCTTCTATTCACTCCACTTGCTGTTCGATCGCCACGCCGAGCAGCAGACCGAGTTGATCGATCAGATCGCCGAGCGGGTGATGACGCTGGGCGGGGTCGCGATCGCGATTGCGGCGGACGTGGCGGAAACGACGCTCATCCCGCGAGCCCCCAAGGGTCGCGAAGACGTGCCGACGCAGCTCTCGCGGCTCCTGCACGCGCACGAGATCGTGCTCGAGGAGGCGCGGACGATGGCGCGTCTCGCCGACGAGCACGGCGACTTCGGTACCAATGATCTGCTCGTCAGCGACGTCATTCGCACCAATGAAGCACAGGTGTGGTTCCTCGCCGAACACCTCGCCGCCGCATCCTGCGTGCGCGAAACCGTCCCGTCGAGAAACAACGGCGACGCCTGAGCCGCCGCCCGCCCGCCGCCCGCCCGCCGCCTGATGCAGCATGGCTCGAGCTCTTAACTGCTCTTCGCCGGCGCGCAGGCGGCGGTGGTGAATTGTGGGTTGGGATACGTGTCTTCCTGCGACTCGCCGGTGGGGGGATCGATGCACTCGAAGTCTTTTTCGATGAGGATCCGCAGATCGCGGCCGGCGCGCGTGCGCTGTTGCGCATCGATGCTGACCTGGCCGGTGGTGGCCCAGCGTTCCATGACGTCCTGTGGCACGCGGATGACAATTCGCTGGTCTTCAAAGCGGGCGCTGATATCGGAACTCGCGTCAGTCGCCAGTAACGCATAGCCGAAGCGCTGCGTGGGGGCGGGACCGAGCTCGGTGACTTCTTCAACCGCGCCGTCGAGGATCAGTTGCAGCACCTCGGACGGGCCGAGCCGCAAACGGATCGAATTCCCTTTGATTCTCAATTTCATTCATTGCCTCAAATGGCGACTGTGGTCGCGTCGCACGGATCATCCGGTTCAACGTCGTGAACTTTCGGCGGCGACACCAGGATCGGAAGGAGAACGGAGACGGCCATCACGCCCGCGATGATGTGCAGCGCCTTGCCATAAGAACCGTCGACTTCGCGCAG
>JAXDMN010000251.1:0-6573 GCA_034666045.1 Phycisphaerales bacterium
CACCAGCTCCGCCGGCGCAGACACGCTGATCAAGATCCAGACGCTCAAGCTGGAAACCGATCACGCGCTCGTCGATCTCTCCGGCGAAGCGACTCGTGGTGCGCTGACGAACCTCGCTAAGCGCGAAAAACCCGGCGCCAAGGGCCAGCTCGCCCTCGCCGTCATCACCAAGGACATGCCCGGCCTGTTCAACCTGCTGCGCAACACGCTCGGCCTGCAGAAGGACGTGAAGATCACGTCCGGCGAATTCAAGACGCGCGTCGAAGTGGCGTTGACGCCGGAGAACGCCGTCGTGAAGCAGTCGCTCTACGCCGTCGCCGCCGGGCAGAATGGGACGCAGCCGGTCAAGCTCGAGCCGGTCTACCTCGACACGGCAGTGAGCATCCCGGACATCGGCGATCTCGCCGTCCATCTCAAGAGCGGCTTCGCCACCATCAACGGCAGCGGGGCGTCGCTGGCTTCGCTCAACATCAAGGGCGACGCCGATCTCGGTCGGCTGCGCAGCCAGATCGGGCAGTTCACCGATCTCGGCAAGCTCGATCTCAGCGGCACCGCCGACTTCGAGGTCACCTCCAAGGGCGACCTGAGAAAGCCGGAGAGCGAATCCGATCTGTCGGCCATCCTGAACCTCCGCAATGTCATCGTGCGCGGCCTGGAGGGTAAGCCGGAGATCAACCAGCCGCGCGTCGCGCTGGTGACGACCGCGACGCTCGTGAGCGGCCGCGAAGGCGGGGAGACGGTTGACCGCGTAAAGACCGCGAGCGTCACCTTCCAAACTGGCGAAGCGACCGCGCCGGTCGTTGACATGCTCCTGACTTTAACGAACGTGACGATCACGAAGCTGTCGGTCGAAAAAATCGACCTCACGCGCCTCAACGTCCCTGACTTGGCCGTCGCGCAGCAGCGCTTCGCCGCGTTCCTGCCCGACTCGGTCCGCTTCACCTCCGGCGGCATGACCGGCGTCGGGAGCGGCTCGTATCAGAACGACACGCTGCAGTTTGATTACAAGTCGCAACTGAAAAACCTCTCGCTCACCGATAACAACGCGCGCGCGATCCTCACCAACGAAAACGCCGACATTGCCGCCAACGGGAAATACGGCAACAGTGAAGCAATCATTCAATCCGCGGCGGTCAACACGTCCTTCGCCCGCGCCAATGTCACCGAAACGCTGCTGAAGCTCGGCGGCGACACGTTTGACATGGTCCAGCGCGCCAAGGTGCAGATCGCGATCCCGGACATCGCAAAAACGATGGCCGTCGCGGACGCGTTCTCGCCGCCATCCACGCAGCCCGCGACGACGCAGCCACTGAAGATCGGTGGCGGGGCGCTGGTGAACATGGACGTCCGCCGCGAGGGCGATATCACCCACGTCACGATCCCGCAGATCGCCGCCAGCAAGGTGTCGCTCACGCGTGGCGATCGAAGGTTCGACTTCGCGAAGCCGATCAATCTGCAACTCGCCGCCGATCTCGGCACGAAGAAAGTTCCGACCACCGCCAGCACGCAGCCGGTCGAGCAGGTCGATCAGATCCGCATCACGCAGCTCGCCGGCGATCTCGGTGGGCTTGCGACGGTCGCGACGCCGGAAAATGTCATCTTGACGAACCTGACCGGCGAACAACCGAGCGCCAACGGCAAGATCGCCCTCAACGGCGCGCTCGAGCCGCTCACGCGACTGCTTTCGGTTATCCAGGGCGCCGATCCGATGCCCTATCGCGGCGATTACGCGCTGGCGCAGAACGTCCGCACCGACGCCGGCAAGATCGCGCTCGTCGGCGACCTGACCGTCAACAAGCTCATCGTCCTCGGCGCCGACGGCAAGCCGGCCGTCACGGAAGATCAGGTCGTCCTCGCCAACAACATCGACGCCGACACGAACACCAAGACCGCCACCATCAACGCGCTCAAGCTCGACATGCCCGCGAGCAAGGCGCTCGGCCTAAATGTCAAAGGCGCGATCGCCGACTGGCAGAAGCAGCGGCAATTCCAGAATGTCGTCGTCGAAGTGCCGCACGACCTGGAAAAACTCTGGCCGATCATCCGCCCGATGCTGTCGCCGGAAACGCAGGCGTCGCTGAAGGACATGAAGCTCGCCGGCAACCGCGCCTGGGTCTTCAACATCTCTGGCAGCTACCCGGCCGCCGAGCGCTGGCAGGATTCGATCAAGGCGCTCAGCGCCAACGGCGCGATCGGCTTCGATCTGCTCGACACCAACGGCGCGAACATCACCTACAAAGAGCTGCCGATCACCCTCGCGGGCGGGCAGCTCACGACGCTCTACGCCAACGTGGCGAAGGAAAAACGTCACCCGGCGCCCGGCACGTTCAATGGCGGACCGTTCGATCTCGGCGGCGTCCTGCTCGACCTCACGCAAGACACGCCGCGCCTCTCGATCGGCAAAAACCAGGTGCTCGTCAAGGACGCGAAGATCAACGCGCTGCTCTCGCAGGCGCTAGGGAAATATTTCAACGCCTTCTTCGCCAAGGCCGACGACGCCGACGGCATGCTCGACGTCACCATCGACTATTGCGACAAAGTCCCGCTCGGCGGCGAGCAGCTCAAGACCGACAAGATCGGCCGCGCCAAGATGCTGCTTTCGCTGCGCAACATGCGGATCATCAATCCGGTGGCGGGGCAGATGGTCAAATCGGTCCTCAAGCAGTTGGACAGCGTGCGCGAGCTGGCCCAGCTCGTCCCCGGGGTCCAGCAGCAGCTCGGCGGCCCGTTGAATGAATCGAACACGTTGCAGGGCGAAATCCGCAACGGCGAGATCATCCTGGCCAACGGGCGCATCACGCAGAACATCACAATGGCGCTAACGGATCCGCAGAAGCGCGGCGACGTCGTCGCCACGTCGCAGCTAATCGCGCCGGTGGTCATGCCATTGAAAATCAGCGGCGATCTGACGCTCGCCACGCAGCTCCAGAACCTCGACGTGACTCTGCCGAGTCAGTTGATCGGGCGCGCGATCGGCAGCCGCGACGTGGCGAACATTTTGGAGGAGAAATTTCCGAACGGCATCCCGTTCAAGATGGGCGGGACGCCGGAGAATTTCAGCATGAAGCCGCTCGTCTCGGTCGCCGACGTGATCCGCCCGTTGGTGCTCAGCCAGCTCGCCCGAAAGTTCGGCGGCGACAAGGGCGGCAACGTCGGCGGCATCATCGGCGACGTCCTCGGCGGGCGCAAGCCAACCCCCGCGCCGCAGACGACGCAACCGTCGAATGAGCCGAAAAGCCCGCTCGGCGGGTTGCTGGAGAGATTCACCAAACCGCCGAAGGAAGCCACGCCGCCGCCGCCGCCCGCCGCCGCGCCGACGCCTGCGCCAACAACCGCGCCCGCGCCGGCTCCCGCGCCCGCGCGGAAAAAGCGAGCGGCTCCGGCGACTTCCCCGTAACTCGCGCGCTGCGCTTACATCGCGACGAAAGCGCAGCGCGCCGCGGTTTGAAAATCCGCACGGCGCGCCAATTTTTCGTGAACTTTCCCAGCAAATTCACGCTTCACTGCGCTTTCATCACGACAAACGCGCAGCGCGGCGGAAGAGATAGAGGGCGCGCCTTCCGCGCCCGTGCGGATCGGAGGTATGCATGCGAACGCCGAGCACCATCCTCCCTCTCCCCGGCGGGGAAAGGCGACCAGATGCGGTTGACACAGGTTTACACAGGTTGACGCCAGTTGACGCCCGTTTACCTCAACACGCGTTTTGGAAAAGCGAACCCACCGCCCTATCGCGCGGTTCTTTGGTCTGCCCAAAACCTCTGGTATCCTTATCGACCCGGTTAATCTTTCGATCGGTACAGGAGAGCACTCGATGTCGCAGACCCAGCCCGCCCCCGGCGCAGCCGCGCATGATCAGTCCATCGAATCGACGATGCAGGAGCACCGCCTCTTCCCGCCGCCACCGGAATTCAGCGCGAAGGCGCGTATCAAGTCGATGGACGAGTACAAACGCATGTACCGGGAGTCGATCGACAACCCGGACGCGTTTTGGGGCAAACAGGCGGAGCAACTGCACTGGTTCAAGCGCTGGGACAAGGTCCTCGAGTGGAACGTGCCGGACGCCAAGTGGTTCGTCGGCGGGAAAATCAACATCGCCTACAACTGTCTCGACGCGCAGATCGAAAAAGGCCGCGGCGACAAGACCGCGATCCTGTGGGAGGGTGAGCCGCTCGCCAGCGGGCAGCCGGAGATCCGCAAGATCTCCTTCAAGCAGCTCAAGGACGACGTCTGCCGATTTGCCAATGGGCTGAAAAAACTCGGCGTCAAGAAGGGCGATCGCGTCACGATCTACATGCCGATGGTGCCGGAGGCGGCGGTCGCGATGCTCGCCTGCCAGCGCATCGGCGCGCCGCACTCGGTCATCTTCGGCGGATTTTCGTCGCAGGCAATCGCGGACCGCGCCGAGGACGCCAAGAGCAACATCATCATCACTGCCGACGGCGGTTTTCGGCGCGGCACGGTGGTCCCGCTGAAGAACAACGTCGATGAGGCGCTGACCAAGACCCATCGCGTGGAAAAAGTCGTTGTTCTCAAGCACGCGAAGAACGACGTGAAAATGCAGCAGGGCCGCGACATCTGGTGGTCCGACGCCATCGCCGGCCAGTCCGCCGACTGTCCCGCCGAGGAGATGGACAGCGAGGATCCGTCGTTCGTGCTCTACACCTCCGGCTCGACCGGCAAACCGAAGGGCATCCTGCACACGACCGGCGGCTACCTGCTCCAGACGATGCTGACAACGCAGTACGTCTTCGATCTCCAGGAAACCGACACCTACTGGTGCACCGCCGACGTCGGCTGGATCACCGGCCACTCCTACGTCATTTACGGCCCGCTCGCGAACGGCGCGACGACGCTGATGTACGAAGGCGCCCCGAATTTCCCGGATTTTTCCCGCTTCTGGAGCATCATCGAGCGGCACAAGGTCAGCGTCTTCTACACCGCGCCCACCGCGATCCGCGCGTTCATGCGTGCGGGACGAGAACTCGTCGACAAGCACAACCTCGACTCGCTCCGATTACTCGGCACCGTCGGCGAGCCGATCAATCCCGAGGCGTGGATGTGGTATCGCGATGTCATCGGCCACAACAAATGCCCGATCGTCGACACCTGGTGGCAGACGGAAACCGGCGCGATCATGATCACGCCGCTCCCCGGCGTGACGCCGACGAAACCCGGCACCGCGACGCTGCCGTTCTTCGGCGTCGACGCGGCCATCGTTGACCGCAACGGCAAAGAGCTCGGCCCGAACCAGGGCGGTCTGCTCGTCATCCGCAAGCCGTGGCCCTCGATACTCCGCGGCATTTTCAACGACCCGGACCGCTACAAAAAGCAGTACTGGTCCGACGTTCCCGGCATGTACTTCACCGGCGACGGCGCGCGGCGCGATAACGACGGCTACTTCTGGATCATGGGGCGAATCGACGACGTGCTGAACGTGTCGGGACACCGCCTGGGCACGGCGGAAGTGGAATCCGCCCTCGTCTCCCACGAATGCGTCGCCGAAGCCGCCGTCGTCGGCATGCCGCACGAGTTAAAGGGCCAGGGCATCGCCGCCTTCGTCACGCTGCGCTCCGGCATGAAGCCGAGCGACGACCTGAAGAAGCAGCTCATCCAAACCGTCCGCAAGCAAATCGGCGCGCTCGCCACGCCGGACCAGATCCGCTTCACCGAAGCGCTCCCGAAGACGCGCAGCGGAAAAATCATGCGCCGCCTCCTCAAAGAACTCGCCGCCGGCGGGGAGGTCAAAGGCGACACCACAACCTTGGAAGATTTTGGCGTGCTTGCCAAGCTGAAGGAATCAGACGAAGGGTAAGGCCGGATAAAGCGTAAAGACGGAAAACAAAGGGATATTCGGACGTTGCGCGGGTTTTACGTTTGCGACTTTCCGATCTAGGATGAGGTCATGCGTTACAAGACCGTCTTGCTCTTCGGCGCCCCCGGCAGCGGCAAAGGAACCCAGGGGAAGATCCTCGGATCGATCCCGGGTTTCTACCACAGTGCCTGCGGCGACGTTTTCCGCACCCTCGACCTGCAGAGCGAGATGGGCCGCACGTTCTGGCAATTCTCCAGCCAGGGCAAGCTCGTGCCGGATGAGTTCACCGTCAAGCTCTGGCGGAACTACATCCATGGCATGGAAATGGTCAACCAGTTCCACCCGGAAACCGAGCTCCTCGTCCTCGACGGCATCCCGCGCAACACCAAGCAGGCGGAGCTGCTCGAGGACACGATCGACGTCGTCAAGGTGATCTACCTGGTCTGCGCCGACATGAAAAAGATGGTCGAACGCCTCCGCCGGCGTGCCCTGAAGGAGAACCGCTTCGACGACGCGAACGATCAGGTGATCCAGCATCGGTTAGAGGTCTACGAGCGCGAGACCAAGCCGGTGCTCGACCACTACGCGGGGGACCGCATCGTGAAGATCGACGCGACGATGAACCAGCTCGCGGTGCTGAGCGAGATTCTCAAAGTCCTCACACCAATTAAGTCCGCGATCGATCACGCGCGCGAGACGCAGCAGCGAAGCGGTCTCGCGCCGAAGAGCGTGGCGCCGATTGGGGTCTGATTCCACAGATC
>JAXDMN010000252.1:0-22297 GCA_034666045.1 Phycisphaerales bacterium
TGAGGCTTGACGACGTCGCGTGCCAGCGCCTGCAGAGCCTGCCGTCACTTGAGCGACCTGAGAAGATAGGCACCCTCGCCGATGCATGTGATCCCATTCTTCAGCCGCATTGTGCTGCGCGCGCAACGTCTCGACGATGGCGCACCAAACGCTGCCTATCGCGCGACTTAGCGGCTGATTCACGCGATATTGCCGAGGTCGACCCGCAAAAAAACTGCGCCAATACGATTTTTGGGGTTGAAGCCGTTTTGTCATTGCTCTATTTCCCCGCTCCACGTCGGTGGGTTTGAGGCGCTTGGGCTTGCCTCAATACGAGATCCCTCTACGGCGTTTCGTTCTGGAAAGTTAAGTGAAGGGCTATGAGATGGCACGAAGAGCTGTTGTTGGCGGATTCCGCGCCACGTGCGTCCTTGCGTCGGCTGTGTCGACGATCGCCGCGCGGTCGATTTCGAAAGTCGTAGAGGCATTGAACCCCGCGACCGCGCCTGCGCCGTCCTCCGGTCAGGCGGTGCGCAGCACGCGCCCGATGGAAGCGCTCGAAGGACGCCAGCTCCTCGCCGGCGTCGCCATGGGCACCGATGGAATTCTCAACCTCTCCGCCGCCAACAATCAGCGCAACACGATCACCGTCACGACTTCCGGCTCCAATATCATCGCCAAGGTCAACGCCACCTCCAAGACCGTCGCCGCCTCCGCCGTCAAGGAGATCAAGATCACCGGCGGCAACTGGAACGACACGATCACCGTCGCAACCACGATCACCAAGAGGACGAACATCGACGGCAACGCCGGCGACGACAAGATCATCGGCGGCAACGGCATCGACAAGGTCTACGGCGACATCGGCCACGATTCGATCTACGGCAACGGCGGGAACGATTCGCTGTTCGGCGACGCGGGCAATGACCTGCTCGACGGCGGCACCGGCACCGACTCGCTGAACGGCGGCACGGGAACCAACACGCTCAAGAACGGCGAGACCGCCGCCCCTGCGCCGACCACGAACGCCGCCGCGAACATCACTGCGCTGGAAATTTGGAACGCCGCCACGCGGACCAAGGTCCAGACGCTCACCAGCGGCTCGACGCTCGACCTGGCGAAGCTGCCTGCGAAGTTCACGCTGATCGCGCAGGGCACCGCCGGCAGCGTCAAGTTCGGCGTGGATTCCAACGGCAACTACCGCATCGAAAATGGCAAGCCGTGGTCGATCAGCGGCGGCACGACGACTGCTTTGAGCGCCTGGACGATCGGCACCGGCAGCCACACCGTGAAGGTGACGCCCTACACGAAGAGCGGCGCCACCGGCACGGCCGGCGCGGCCAAGACGTACACCTTCAACGTGATCCGCAGCAGCACGCCGGTTCCGTCGTCCCCGACGCCGACCCCCGCGCCGACGCCCGCCCCGAGCACCGGCGGCATCGTCCCGCGCAACACCTTGGCCGCCGCGCCGGAGGCCATCATCGCCAGGTCGTCCGATTCGACGACCATCCACGCCGGGCAGTCCTTCCACGCCAACGCGATGAGCTCGAAGCTCAACAACGGCACGCCGCTCACCGCCCGTTACGTCTGGGACTTCGCCGACCCAGGCTCGAAGTACAACATCATGGAAGGCTTCAACGCCTCCCACTATTACACCAAGCCGGGCACCTACGACGTCAAGCTCACCCTCACCAACGAGGCCGGCAAGAGCGACAGCACCTCGATGAAGGTGACCGTCCTCGCCGCCGGGCGCAAGAAGATTTACGTCAGCACCACCGGCAGCGATTCCAACGACGGCCTGAGCGAAGCCAAGCCGATCAAGACCTTCGACAAGGCCAGGAGCAAGGTCGCCGACAACGTCGAGATCCTCTTCAAGGGCGGCAGCACGTTCGAGGTGAAGAGCGGCATGAGCGTCTACCGGCGCAACGTGGTGCTCGGCTCGTACGGCACCGGCAAGGCGACACTGAAGTACACCGGCGGGCTCGATTATGACTCGATGATCTGGCTCGGCGGCGGTGGCGGCGAGACCACCGTGCAGAACCTCGTCTTCGATTCGATCTACACCGGGATCTCCAAGGCCGGCCTCCCGCAGGCGGTCGGCATCAACGGAACCGGCAACACGATCATCAACAACGAGTTCCGCAACCTCGGCTACGCGGTCAATGCCTTCAGCCAGCCCAAGGCGCTGCTCGTGCAGGACAACGACGCGCCGCTGAAGACCGGCCTGCGCGGCTACTTCGCTTGGGCGGGCGGCGAAGACCTCGTCTTCCAGGGCAACGTCGTCGCCAACGTCGACGGGCACGTCATCCGCATGGCGGACATCAATCGCGTCAACGTCAACGACAACGATTTCACCAATCCGAATGAGACGTCCGGCTACCGCGGCACCCTCACCATTCACAGCGGCAGCTACGCCTACGTGCGCAACAACCGGCTGAACGACGGCTGGTTCTCCGTCGGCCCGCTCGGCAACGAAGACGGCCTCAACGCCAAGGCCAGCCGCTTCAACTGGAGCGTCTTCGAGAACAACACCATCAATCGCTCGCGCTTCATCGTGCTGCACGGCGCCAACCACACGATGTTCCGCAACAACGTCGTCAAGGTCCTCGACAACGATTGGGGCATCGAGATCCAGGGCTTCAACACCGAATACAACCGCGGCGTGAGCGACGTCGAAGTCGTCAACAACACGATGATCAACAACGGCGCCGCCGGCAACTTCATCCGCGTCAGCGGCGCGGCCGAGGGGATCTCGGTGGTGAACAACCTGTACGTCGCCCCGCACTTGCTCACCGGCACCGGCGGCGCGGCGCCGGTGTTCGTCTACGACAACAGCCTCTCGAGCTTCGACAAGATCACCAACAACGTCTGGGCCATGCCCACGATGAACAAGTACGCCGAGGGCGGCATCAACTACGTCTGGCCCATCTGGTCGAACGCCGCCGGCTACAAGACGCCGGCCGAGTGGAACGCCCTGGGCGTCGTCGGCACCGATTACTTCGAGGACATTGGCGTTTCCTCGACTTACGCGCCGTCGACGTCGGCGAGTTACGACAACATCGGCACGGTCTGGGGCGGCGTCTTCACCGACCGCAACGGCAAGATCCGATCGAACACCGGCGGCTGGACCGTCGGCGCGGTCGAGGCCTAGCCTGAACTCAAATCGCAACTCGGCGCAGGTTGCCTATCCTGCCGCCGCGCAGTCATCCGATCGCCGCGTGGAAGCTTTTCACGCGGCGATCGTGCGTTGGCACGTTCGTCCGGTTCCGGTAGGTTAGTCACGCCATGACCGACTTCGCCCCCACGATTGAGAATGTGCCCAGTGCGCCGACTCAACGATGGCAGTCGCTTCGCCCGTTCGTCCCCCGGCGATTGCAGCCGTACCTGCGCGGCCTTCGCAAACGCATGCAGTGGCGGCGCTGGCGCCGGCTCGACGAACCGTTCCGCAGCATCTTTGCCTACACGCAGGTGAACACGACGCGGCAGCACAACCTGCTGCGGCTGTGCGAGCAGATCGAACGCGAAGCCGTGCCGGGCGCGGTCGTCGAATGCGGCGTGCTCGATGGCGGAACCGCCGCGCTGATGGCCTTCGGCACCGCCGCCTCCGCCCGCGCGGTCCACCTCTTCGACGCCTGGGAAGGACTGCCGGAAACCTGCGCCGAGGACGGCGCCAGCGCCAAAGCGTGGACCGGCGAGGTCGTCGGCAGCCCGGTGCGCGTGACGGCGGTGTTGCGCAAGCTGAAAATCAACCTGTCGCGCGTGACGTTCCACCGCGGTTGGTTCGATCAGACCTTCCCGAACGCTGAGATCCCGCAGATCGCGCTGCTTCACGTCGACGCGGATTTTTATGAGCCGACCAAGCTCATTTTCGAGCGCTGGTATCCGCACGTCGCGTCCGGCGGGTTCATTCAGATCGATGATTACGATTCCTTCGCCGGCTGCCGCCGCGCGGTGGACGAATTCCTCCGCCAGCACCCGGAAGTGACGCTCGAAAGCGCCGGCAAAGTCGCCAGCGCGCGGGCGTGCTTCATCCGCAAGCCATAAACAACAGGACGAAGGGCCGCGAGATTACCGCAGCTTTCGTTCTGTTCGTTCTACCTTCCGCAACCGTCCGCTGTATCATGATGGCGCCGTGCCCAGGCCTGTTCGCCGACCATGCTGTCGGTTCGGTTAAGCCTTGGGAGGTCAGGTGGATCTCAAATCGTTATTCCGTGCGGTTCGCGCGCGCGTCAAGCGGCTGCCCCTGATCGGGCGTCCGCTGTACCACCTGTACCTCCTGGCCTTTTGCCGCGAGGGCCGGGTTTGCGTGATCGAACACGGGCATCTGCGGGGCACGAAACTCCGGCGGTTCAATCGGACATTGCGGGTCCAGACGACCTACCTCGATGGCACGTACGAAGGGCATTTGCAGGATGCGCTCGTGCGCGAGCTGAAGCCGGGACAAGTTTTCTGGGATGTTGGCGCGAACGAGGGATTCTTCACCCTGCTCGCCGCAAAATTGGTGGGCGACACGGGAACGATCGTCGCGTTCGAGGCACACCCGGACACCTGCAACCAGTTACGGCAACAGGTCGCGGTCAACGATTTGCGGAATGTCACCATCGTGCAAAAGGCGGTCGCCGACCGTTCGGGAAAGATGTCGTTCGTTGACGACGCCGCTTCGACGATGGCGCGGCTTGCCGAAGCGCGTAACACCCGCGCGGCGGGAAGGATGATCACCGTCGACGCCACGACATTGGATGATTCGGTAAATTGCGCGGGGAAGAAGCCAACCCTGCTGAAGATCGACGTCGAGGGCGCGGAAATTCTCGTGCTCCGCGGGGCGGATCGCTTGTTGCGCGAGTGTCGCCCGACCATCCTCGTCGAACTGCACGACGCCGAACTCGCCGCCGAGGCCCGCGCCATATTCGACTCGTACGGCTACTCCCTTTCGGATAGCAACGGTCGCGTGATCCCTCACGATCAATACGTGCGACTCGTCTGCGCTCGGCCTGCCGCTACGGATGCCAACTCAGTAATGAGCAGTGCGAACGTCACCGATGACGTTCGCGCTGCTACATCTGACCAAGCCGCGCCCTTGTGAGCGCCGGCGTTTATGCCGCCTTCTTCAAGCTGGCGCCGGCGGTGATGCCGCCGAGGCTGACCTTGTAGCTGCTCGTCAGCGTCACGTCCTGGAACTGGTCGTGCTTGACCTGGCCGTAGGCTTCCCACTCCGCCGGGGTCTTGTAGCACGAAGCGTCAGCGCCGGTGCCGACGTAGTTAATGCCGCCATCCGCGTAGGCCAGGATCGTCGGCATCGGCCAGACGTTGTCGCAGATCGTCCGGAAGCCGGAGAGGTCGCCGGTCTTGATCTGCATCGGCGCCGAGTCGAGCGCGCCGGTTTCAAAGTTGGGCGCCACGTAGAGGTTGTTGCTCACCGTCACGTCCTCGACTGCGCCGCCCACCTTGAGGAACTTGCCGCCCGTGCCGTTGTTGATCACGGTGTTGCGGACGATGTAGACGTCCTTGGTGCCGCGGCCGTACTGATCGCTCCAGCCCGGCATGTCGATCGCGATGCCGTCCGTCTTGGTGATGACGTTATTGCGGATCATCACGTGCTCGGTGCCGTGGCTGACGTTGATCTGCGCCTCGTTGAGCATGTTGTTCTCGACGACGACCCACTTCAGCCGCGATTCCTTGTGATCGAGCCCCGCGCCGGCGTCGAGCGGTCCGAGACCGAGCGGGCTGTCGCTCAGCTTGTTGCCGGTGACGTAGACGTAGTTGCCCTTGTGCAGCGTGAGCACGCCGCGGATGCCGTTGGTGGTCGGGTCGTTCGTGAAGTCGTTGTTCGCGATCAGCACGCGATCTGCGCCCGCCTGGCGGAGCACGTGCGACTGATAGCTGTCCTTCACGTTGTTCCCGATGTAAACGTGGTCAGTCCCCTGCACCCACGCGAAGTAGGTGCGCAGGCCGCGGACGTTCGGGCAGTCGTTGTCCTGGACGAGGACGCCCTCGGGCACGCCGTTGTTGTTGATCGCGTAACCGACGTTGAGGAACGAGCAATCGCGGACGGCGATGTTCTTGCCGCCGACGCGGACGGCGTCGTTGTAGCCTTCCTCCTGAAGCGTCGTGAACGCCGAATCGAACGCCACGCCGCGGATCGTCACGTCCTCGCCGTTATGAGTGGCGAAGATCGTGTTGTAGTTCTTCGCGCCGGTCCACTTCAGGACCGGCTTGGCGCCGGTGCCGTAGGCGCTGACGACGACGTTGCTGTGACCGAGGCTCATCGACGACGTCGTCGTGTACGTGCCGCCGCGGGCGAAGAGCACTTCGGTGTTGTCGCTGACGAGCTGCGCGGCGCGGGCGAAGGTCTTGACGGCGGCGTTGGTGGTGCGGCCGGTGTTTGCGTCGTTGCCGGTCGGGCTGACGTAAACGTAGCGGCGCGTCGCGTCGGTGATCGTCACCTTGGTCGAGACCGAGCCGACCTTGCCGGCGGAATTCGTCACCTTCAGTG
The DNA here is from genome assembly GCA_034666045.1 of Phycisphaerales bacterium. Taxonomy (GTDB): domain Bacteria; phylum Planctomycetota; class Phycisphaerae; order Tepidisphaerales; family Tepidisphaeraceae; genus JAICTV01. Next base: position 6,473 of record JAXDMN010000252.1, read on the forward strand.
TGATCGTGTACGTGCCGGCCTTGTCATACATGTGGGCGGCGTTGAAACCGGTCAGCGTGTTGTGCTTCGAGCCGACGTCGCCGAAATTCCAGTCGAACTTCGCCCCGAGCAGATCGCCGACCTTCAGCGCCGTCTGCAAGCCGTTCACGTGAATCGCGTGACCGGCCGTGACCGACGCATCCATCACGTCAATGACGGCGGTCGGGATGTTCTTGTCGACGGCCGGCGGCTGCGGCGTCACCACCGGGGGCGGCGTCACCGGCGGGGGCTGCGTGACCGGCGGGGGGGTAACGTTGTTCGAGATCAACCCGCCGCTGAGCTCCGGCGAATTCACCACGTTGAACGTCACCGTCTTCGCGGTGCCCGCTTCGCCCACGCCGCCCTTTTGCGAGTACGGCGTAGCGGACAGCGCGTGGACACCCAGCTTCGGGGTCCAGCCGTTCAGGTCTCCCGCGTCGTCGGCGAGCAGCGCGTAGGGCGCGATGTTTTCCACGCGGACGAACTGCCCGTCGAACACGAACCCGACGCTCGCCGTGCCGATGCCGCCGCTGAGGTTTGCGACGATGTTCAGCTTGGCCGGGAGACTGGCCATGTTCAGCGTGTCGCCATTGTTGACGGTGCCGACCGCCTGCTGGGTCTCGGCGTCGAAGAGCGTGAAGCTCGTGACGGAGACGCTGTAGGCGCGGTTGGTGACCGGGTTGATCTTGAGCGGATCGTCGTTCGCGCCCGCATCGAGGCGGTCCTGTCCGGCGCCGCCGATCAGCAGGTCGTCGCCCGCGCCGCCGCGGAGCGTGTCGTTGTCGTTACCGCCGATAACCGTGTCGTTGCCCGAGCCGGCGACGATGCTGTCGCGACCGCCGGCGGTGCGAATGTAGGCGTCCTGGCGGATCGTGGGATCGACGAAGACATTGTCATCCATCCCGCCGCCGATAATGCGGATCGACTTCACGTCGGTGATATTGAAGTGGGCCTTGGCGCCGTTGGCCCGCGCGAACAGCGTGATGCCGTCGGTGTTCGGCGTGACGCTGATGCGGTTCAGGCCATTGGCTTTACCCTCGAGGATCAGCATCCCGTCCACGAGATGCACCGCGGACATGAGCCGCCGATCTTCAAGCGTCTCGAGCACCGGCTTGCAGCCGCGGCCGCCGACCAGGGTCGAATTGATCGCGTCGTTGATGTTGGATCGAGTAGCCTTCTTCATGCCACTCGAATCGGGACGAAATTCAGGTCAAAGAAGCCGCATTAGCATTGAAATAGCGTGTTTTATCGGGAAATGGGTTGGCGCAACCCGCGCCGGCGGCCGCGCACGGCACATCTTCACGTCCGATAGATTTTCGGATGGCAATGCTATGAGGCGCGTGCGGGTAAAGACCGCCTGCCCGTCAGGCGCGTCGCGGCCGGCCCGCGCGGAGTCCTCGTCACGCGCGTCGCGCGTGACGGAACTCGCCCGCGCCGCGCGACAGGACCTTGCGACGCCGTTTGCGGTTTCGCACTTCAATCCGCCAGCAACGACCGATAACACGCGCGGAAATCTCAACGCGGGTCCGGGCGCAGGGGTTGCGTGACAGCGTCGTTGACCTCAGATTGTGGTCCTGATGGTTCCCGCCGCCGCTGTCGATCTTTCTCCTGTGACCGTTGCGTACCTGATCAACCAGTACCCGCAGGCCAGCCAGACTTTTATCAGGCGTGAAATCCTCGCCCTGGAAAAACTGGGCGTCACGGTCGAGCGCTTCACCATCCGGCGGGCGGATGTCACGCTGGTGGACGAACGCGACAAGGCGGAGCAGCAAAAAACCCGCGCGGTGCTCGATGTCGGCGCCGCGGGCCTGCTGGGCGCGGTCCTCAAGACGCTCTTCACGCGGCCCATCGATTTTTTGCGCGGGTTCTCCGCCGCGATCCGCGCCGGCGCGCGCTCGCACGCGGGCGCGATCAAGCACCAGGTTTATCTCGCGGAAGCGTGCGTCCTGCTCGGCTGGTTCCGCGCGCGGAAGATCGATCACGTCCATGCGCATTTTGGGACCAACTCGACGATGGTCGCGATGCTCGTGCGCATCATGGGCGGGCCGCCGTACAGTTTTACGTCGCATGGGCCGGAGGAATATGACAAGCCGGAGGCGATCTCGCTGCCGGAGAAAGTGCGACGAAGCAAGTTCGTCGTCGCGATCAGCGAGTTCGGCGCCAGCCAGCTTTATCGCTGGTGCCGCTACGCCGACTGGCCGAAAGTAAAGATCGTGCGCTGCGGCGTGGATGAGATGTTCTTAAAGGCCGCCGCGAACACGAATGGCCAGCTTCCGCCGCCGCCGGCGGAGGGACGCATCGTCAACATCGGGCGGCTGGAATCGTCGAAGGGCCAGTTATTTCTGATCGAAGCGGCGGGGCGGCTCGCCGCCGAGGGGATGAAGTTTCAATTGACCATCGTCGGCGACGGCACGATGCGGCCGGAACTCGAACGGCTGATCGACAAATTAAAGCTCAAAGATCACGTCCGCCTCGCCGGGTGGATGAGCAACGAGCAGGTACGGCAGGAAATTTTGAACTCGCGCGCGATGGTGCTGCCGAGCTTCGCGGAGGGATTGCCGCTGGTGATCATGGAAGCGCTCGCGCTGCATCGGCCGGTGCTGAGCACATACGTCGCGGGGATCCCGGAGCTGGTAACGCCGGGCGTGTGCGGCTGGCTGGTTCCGCCGGGTTCGACGGACGGTCTGACCGCGGCGATGCGCGAGGTGCTGACGTCTCCGGTCGAACGTCTCGCCGAGATGGGCGGCGTCGGCGCGGCGCGCGTCGCCGAGCGACACGACGCGGCGAAGGAAGCGGAAAAACTCGCGGCGCTGTTTCGCGCGGGCGCGGGCGCGGGCGGTGAAGGCGGGGCGGCGTAGATGTCGGGTATCGCAGGAATTCTGGGTCGCACGAACGATCCGACCAACGCCGCCGCGCTTGATCGCATGCTCGCCGCGATGATTCACCGCGGCCCGGATGGCGTCGGCAAGTGGACGAGCGGCGCCGACGCGAATGGCAATGGCCTCCTCCTCGGCCATCGTCGCCTCACCACGGTCGACGCATCCGAGCAACCCGTGACGACCGGCGAAAAGACGCTGGCCGCCGACGCGTCGATTTTCTCCCACCCGCGCGCGCTCGACATGCTTCGCGAACTGCATTGCGACGATCCCATCGCGCGCATGCCGCGCTTCCGCGGCGCGTACGCGCTGGCCCTGTGGGATGAGCCGGGGCATCGACTGCTGCTGGCGCGCGATCCGCTCGGTCATAAGCCGCTGTACTACTGCAGCAATCCCGATCCATCCGGCACATGGTCGCTCGCGTTCGCGTCTGAGCTGCGGGCGCTGATCGCTTCGAAATTGCTCGGTGAAAAGCTTCAGCTCGACCCCGTCGCGGCCGCGGCGATGGTCTGGAACGGGTTCGTGATGTCGCCGAACACGATGGTGCTCGGCGTGCAATCGTTGATGCCGGGCGAGGGTCGCACCTACGACGCCGCCGGTCGTGAGGTCAGCTCGAAAATCTTCTGGAACATGCCGCCTGAAGTTGGCGCATCTGCCGATGAGTCAACCTTCCGCCAGGAACTTCGCGACGCGGTGCGCCGAAACCTTGACGCGCACACTGGTGCGCCGGTCGGCGTGCTGCTGTCGGGCGGCATCGATTCCAGCAGCATCGCGAACCTCGCGCAGCAGCAGTCGCCGCCGGGCGAAAAAATCCGCACGTTCTGCATGGCGATGGAAGACGCCTCGCTGAACGAAGGCGCCGCCGCCCGCGCGTTCGCGGCCGCCATCGGGTCCGAGCATCACGAAGTCCTGCTGACCGAAGAAACGTTCGTCGCCACGCTCGATCAGGCGATCGCCAGTCTCGATCAGCCGACGTTCGACGCGCTCAACCAGTTTCACATCTGCCGCGGGCTGCGCGACGCCGGCATGAAAGTCGCCGTCGGCGGCATCGGCGGCGACGCGATCTACGGCGGCGACAAAACCCTCCGCCAGTTACCCCGCCTGCGCAACATCGCGAGTGCAACCGGATGGCTGCCGCAGCCCCTCCGCGTCGCCGTCGCTCGCGCCATCGCGTCATTTAAGAAAGGCCCCCAACCGAAAGGCGGCATCGGCTCCCAACAGAACTGGGCGAAACTCCCCGACGTCGTCCGCGCCAACGGCGACCTGCTCGCGCTCTATCAACTCACCTACGCGCTCTTCCTCCCGCAGTTCCAGCGCGAGCTGCTCGCGACAACGCCGCCGTCGATGCACTACGGCCTCCCGGACCGCACGCACGACTGGCTCGCATCCGAAATCGCCGGCCGATCGCCCATCGACGTCGCCGCGCTGCTTGAGACCCGCTGCTTCGTCAGCGAGCGCCTGCTGCGCGACGCCGACACCGTCAGCAGCGCGCAATCGCTCGAGCTGCGCTCGCCGCTCTCCGATCCGCGCATCATCGAAGCCCTCGCGCGTCTGCCGGTCGCGCAAAAGTTCCAGCCGGTTGGATACAAGCCGCTCCTGCGCAAGTACGGCCTCGAGGGCGTCGATCCCGCGCTGTACAACCGCCCCAAGCAGGGCTTCGTTCTGCCGTTCGATCGCTGGATTCGCAAGAACCTCGGGCGGGTGATGAACGAAGTGATGTTGGACGCCTCCGCGTGCACGGCGGCCGGACTGCGACCGGCAGGCGTGGCGCGGCTCTGGCAGGCGTTCCAGCAGGGCTCGCCGGGGCTCTACTGGACGCGCGTTTGGGCGATTTATGTGCTCATTCGCTGGTGCCAGCGCTATGGCGTGAGCGCGATGACATAACGCATCAACGTCGCGCGTCGCGATCCGGTATAAACAAGGCTGACATGGGGTCGTTTTCATCACGCCAATGGATCGCCGCTGCCGCCGCTGTTGTGGGGGCGTGCGCCCTTGTTTTCACATCGCCGGCCGTCGCGCAGGAAATCAATTTCGCCCGCGACATCCAGCCGATCCTCGCCGACAAGTGTTATCACTGTCACGGCCCAGACGCGCACGCGCGCAAGGCGGATTTGCGCTTCGACGTGCTCGATGAAAAGATCGGCCCGTTCGCGCCGCGCGACGGCTACGCGATCGTCACGCCGAAAAATCTCGACGACAGCGTTCTCGTGATGCGGATTACATCCGACGACGCCGACGTACGCATGCCGCCGGTCGGGTCGAACCGCGTGCTGAGCGAGAAGCAGCGCGATCTGCTGAAACAGTGGGTCGAACAGGGCGCCAAGTGGGGCAAGCACTGGTCGTTTGAAGCGCCGATTCGTCCGCACGTCCCTGCGAAGCCCGGCCCTTCACGGCCGGGGTGGGCGCGGAATGCGATCGATCATTTCATCCTCGCGCGGTTGGAGAAGGAGGGGTTGGAACCCTCTTCCGAAGCACCGCGCGAAACGTTGATTCGGCGCGTCACGCTCGATCTCACCGGGTTGCCCGCGACACCTGACGAAGTCGATGCCTTCCTCTCCGACCCCTCCAGCGACGCCTACGAAAAAGTCGTCGATCGCCTCCTCGCCTCGCCGCGCTACGGGGAGCGCATGGTCTGGGAGTGGCTGGATCTGGCGCGTTATTCCGACACCAACGGCTACCAGAACGACCCGACGCGCACGATGTGGCCGTGGCGCGACTGGGTCGTCGCCGCCATGAACGCGAACATGCCGTACGACCAGTTCGCCACCTGGCAACTCGCCGGCGATCTGCTTCCCGATGCCACGCAGGAACAGAAAATCGCCAGCGGCTTCAATCGCAATCACACCTACAACGGCGAAGGCGGCCGAATCGCGGAAGAAACGCGCGTCGAGAACGTCATGGACCGCGTCGACACGACGAGCACCGCATTCCTCGGCCTGACCGTCGGCTGCGCGAAATGCCACGACCACAAGTTCGACCCGATCCAGCAGAAGGAGTACTACCAGCTCTACGCCTACTTCAACCAGTGCTCCGAATCCGGCGAGTTGAAGTACGCCAACATGGGCAACGTCGCGCCGGTCGTCTCCCTCGAGTCCGAAGCGGAAACAAAACAACTCGCGGCGCTGAAGAAGTCCGCCAAGGCCGCGGAAAAACAATTCGCCGCCGAGATCCCGAAGATCGACGCGGCGCAGGCGAAGTGGGAAGAGTCGACGCGTTACGAAAAAGGTTGGATCGTCGCCACGCCCGTGTCGGCGAAATCGACCGGCGGCGCGACGATGAAAACCCTCGCCGACAGCTCGGTCCTCGTCTCCGGTGCGAGCCCGGACAACGACGTGCACGAAATCGTCCTGCGCACGGATCTCACGAAGGTGATCGCGTTGCGCATCGAAGCACTGCCGGATGAATCCCTCCCCCACGGCGGGCCGGGACGCTCGCTCGACAGCGGCAACTTCGTCCTCACCCACGTGCAGGCGTCCGCCGTCGCAGTGAATGATGACAAGCGCACGGAAGAACTCGGATTCTCAACCGCCGAAGCGACCTTCACGCAGGAAGGTTTGAATGTCGTCGGCGTGCTCGACTCCGATCCCAAGACCGGCTGGGCGACGCTGAAAGCGCCGGACAAGGCGAAAGTCTCCGCCGTGTTGCGACTCGCGCAGCCCGTCGGATACTCCGGCGGCACCGAGCTGCGCCTGAAATTCCACTACGCCTGGCCGAACAACAAGCAGCACACGCTCGGCCGATTCCGTCTGTCGCTGAACGACGGCGCCGCGCTGATGCCGGACATCGCCGCCGCCCTCACGATCGATCCATCCGCGCGCGACGACGCGCAGAAAAAACTCCTCCGCGAGCATTATCGCAATCGCGTCTCCAAAGAATTCAAGGGCGTCAACGACACCCTCGTCGCCGCGAAAAAGGCGGTCAAAGATTTCGAGAACACCTTGACCAGGGTGATGGTCATGGACGACGCCGCCCCGCGCGCGACGCACATCCTCACCAAGGGCGCGTACGACAAGCACGAAGCGAAAGTCGATCCCGGTGTGCCGTCCGTCTTGCATCCATTCCCCGCCGGTGATGCCAAAAACAACCGCCTCGCCCTCGCGAAATGGTTGTTCGATCCCGCAAATCCCCTCACCGCGCGCGTCACCGTCAACCGCTACTGGCAACAATTCTTCGGCACCGGCATTGTCAAAACCGTCGACGATTTCGGCGTGCAGGGCGAGCGGCCCGTCCATCCCGAACTGCTCGACTGGCTCGCCGTTCAATTCCGCGACGGCGACCTTTCGCGCGGCCGCGCGTGGGACGTGAAAGCGCTCCACCGCCTCATGGTCACCAGCGCCGCGTATCGGCAATCCTCGAAAATGACTCCCGCCATGCACGAGCGCGACCCCGAAAATCGCCTCCTCGCGCGCGGCCCGCGTTTCCGATTGCCCTCCGTCACGATCCGCGACCAGGCCCTCGCCGCCAGCGGCCTGCTCGTCGAAAAAATCGGCGGCCCGCCGGTCAAGCCGTATCAGCCGCCCGGCATCTGGGAGGAAGCGACCTTCGGCTTCATCAAGTACGAACAGGATAAAGGCGACGCGCTCTATCGCCGCGGGCTCTACGTTTTCTGGCGTCGCATCGTCGGCCCGACTGAATTTTTCGACCAGGGCTCGCGCACCGTCTGCACGGTGAAGCAGTCGCGCACCAACACGCCGCTGCACGCGCTGGCGACGATGAACGACGTCACCTTCGTCGAAGCCGCCCGCAATCTCGCCCAGCGCGTGATGACCACCGCCGACAGCGAATCGCCCGCAAAACGCATCGAGCTCGCCTATCGCCTGGTGATGTCGCGCCGCCCGGAAGAAAAAGAGCGCATCGTCCTCCTCGCCGGCTTCGAGCGATTGAAAACGCAATACAACGCCGACTTCCCAGCCGCCCTGAAGCTGCTGTCCGTCGGCGAATCGAAGCGCGACGAAAAACTCAACGTCATCGACCACGCCGCCTACACCGGCGTCTGCCTGACGATTCTGAACCTGGACGAGGCGCTGACGAAGGAATGACGGCTTGACCAATGTGGCTTGGGCGTCCCGCCCGAGCATTGGCCGCGCAGCGGCTCTTCAAGACCGACGGCTGGCCGCCGCAAATGCTCGGGCAAGATGCCCAAGCCACGTTAGAGGAAGTGACATGAACCCCCTCACCGACAACCGCCGTCACATCACCCGTCGCGCCTTGCTCGGCCGCACGGCGACCGGCGTCGGCACCGCCGCGCTCGCCTATCTCTTCCGCAGCGAATTCGCCTCCGCCGCCGCGGGCGCCAGCGGCGCCGCCAGCGCGGGCGACGCGCAAATTAACAACATCCTCGCCGGCCTCCCGCATTTCGCCCCCAAGGCCAAGCGCGTCATCTACATGTTCCAGAACGGCGCACCGTCCCACGTCGACCTCTTCGACTACAAACCGAAACTGAAAGAATGGCACGGCAAGGAAATCCCCGAAGCCATCCAGGGCGGCAAACGTCTCAGCACCATGACCAGCGGCCAAAAGGCCAAGCCGGTCCTTTCGGAAATTTCCAAGTTCGCCCAGCACGGCCAGAGCCGCGCGTGGGTCAGTGATTTTCTCCCCGAGACCGCGAAGATCGCCGACGAGTTGTGCTTCATCAAATCGATGCACACCGCCGCCGTGAACCACGCCCCCGCGATCACCTTCTTCCTCACCGGCGCCGAACAGCCCGGCCGACCCAGCATGGGTTCGTGGCTCACCTACGGCCTCGGCTCGACATCCGAAAATCTCCCCGCCTTCGTCGTCATGACCTCACGCGACAAGGAAGCATCCTGCGGCCAGATTTTTTATGACTTCTACTGGGGCAGCGGTTTCCTCCCGAGCAAATTCCAGGGCGTGAAATTCCGCGGCAGCGGCGATCCAGTTCTCTATCTCTCCGACCCCGATGGAATCTCCCGCGAGATCAAGCGCGGCCTGCTCGACGACGTCGCCGCGCTGAATGAACTGAAGCTGAAAGAATTCGGCGATCCCGAAATCGCCACGCGTATCAGCCAGTACGAGATGGCGTACAAAATGCAGGCGAGCGTCCCCGAGCTCACCGATTTCTCCAGCGAGCCGCAATCCGTCCTCGACATGTACGGCCCCGACGTGCGCAAGCAGGGGAGCTACGCCTACAACTGCCTGATGGCCCGCCGCCTCGTCGAGCGCGGCGTGCGCTTTGTCCAGCTCATGCACGCCGGCTGGGACCAGCACCGCAATCTCAACTCGCAGCTAAAAATCCAGTGCACCGACACCGACCGCCCCAGCGCCGCTTTGGTGAAGGACCTAAAACAACGCGGCCTCCTCGACGACACCCTGGTCATCTGGGGCGGCGAATTCGGCCGCACCCCCTTCCTCCAAGGCGACATCACCGACACCAAACAATGGGGCCGCGACCACCACCCCTACGCCTTCACCTTGTGGATGACCGGCGGCGGCGTCAAACGCGGCATCAGCTACGGCGCCACCGACGACTTCGGCCACAACGTCGCCGAGAACCCGGTCGACGTCCACGACTTCCAGGCGACGGTGCTGCACTTGCTCGGCATCGATCATGAGAAGCTGACGTTCCGATTTCAGGGCCGGTACTTTCGGCTGACGGATGTGCACGGGAAAGTCGTGCCGGCGGTGATGGCGTAATGAACGTGACGCGCCCAGCGGGCTCTCAATTTTTGGCTGTTCGACGCGCTCGGCGAGTTCAATGACTGTCCAGCGGCCCGATGCTCCTGATGTAGCCGATGAAGAGCATCACGAACGTGACCACCGCGGCGAGAACCAATCCCAACACGATCAATATCCACTTCGCGCCCTGCGAGAGCCGTTGCGGCTCACGTCTCTCAGGCGTCGCATACTCGATGGGTTGTCGCGACATAAACGATGACCGACCTGACCGGCTGCGCAGAATAGCAGCCACATCGTCGGGAGACGCAAAGGGAATTTCCTGATTCTGCCAATTCGGGACAATGAGAAATGTCGGATTTGACGGTCATAAAGGGATCACGCCCAGAGGTAACGCCCCTTTTATGACCGCTCCGAAGCATCGCTCGTCGGCAAACCTCCTCCCGTTGGGCACCTCAAAGCGGATGTGGTCGACCGCCAAGCTCTGACCATATGCCTTGGTCAAATGGGAAAGGGAAATCACGCGCGGTCCGAAGGCTCTATCGATTGCGCGTCGCCCGCGGCACACCCAATCGGGTCCGGGGAGTCGTGCTACCTGAACGCGCGGGTAGAACACAACGGCCGGCAAAAACTTGCAGCCCTGTCCACGGCCCGACCGGCGTGATCGATCTTCCCGGATGTTGCGAAAATGCTTGCCGAACCGCCGCCACCGTTGCTAAGCTGCGTCTCTATCGGAGGGCATGGGCATGTCACGTGGGTTTCTTGCAGGGGCCGTTTTCGTTGCTTTGTTCGCTTGGCAATCGGCTTCGGCTGCGCCGATCAACATGCCGGCCGGCTCGACGGTCTGGATGAAGTGGGACGCCTCCGTCGCCCCCGATGCTGACCTCGACGATGCCGCCGGCAGCAACCTCCCCGGCATCGCGCCGCCCAACGGAATTCCAACGACCACCATCACCGATGGCGCCAGCTTCGCCACGGGCTTCGCCGAGATCCTGCCCACCCGGGTGCGAACTTACATTCACTCCAACATCGGCGCCGTCATGAACGCGTCGTTCCAGGACACCTACACGGTGGGCGGCGCCGCGGCCGGGCCGTTCGACATCACATTTCAGTTCCGCGTCACGGGCGCGATGAACAGCATCCCCGCCGGCCCGTTTTACCAGCTCCTCGCCGGCAACGTGCAGGCCAGGATCGGCACCTTCAATCCCGATCCTCTGGTGAACGAGAACGTCCGGGTCTCGGCATTCAGCCCCGCCACGATCGCGGACACCGGCCCGAAAGACCTGTTCGTGCAGGGCACCGTCCCGGTCGACATCACGGCCAGCTACACGAAGACGGGCGTGAACGTCGGCGACGTCTTCGACATCGCGTACCAGGTCCGCTCGGCGTTCTCCAAGGGCGAGCTCGACCTGCGCAACACCGGCTCGATCTCGTTCGTCCTGCCCGAGGGCGTCACGCTCAACTCGTCGCTGGCCGCATCGGTCCCCGAGCCCAATGCGCTGGCGCTTCTGGCCGCGTGCTGCTTCGCCGCAACGGCCCGTCGGCGCGGGCGGGTGCGCAACAGCGAGGGGCCGAGGATGAGGCGCTGATCGTTTCTCGCGGCTGCGCGCCGATTTGCCCTACGGCGCATGGCGAAGAAGGGGCGCGCCGGGAAGGGCACGAAGCAGACCGCCGCACCAACGCCGCCGCCGACAGGGTGAAGAGTCGCCGCTTCATCGGACGCGCTCCAGTCGCCGCAGGACGGACCGGGAAGAATTCGATCACTTCTTGTTCGCGCGACCTCGCTACACCACGGTTGTTAACCATCCGCAAGCTTGCGCGAATCGGCGGCGGGAATCTTCGAATTGGAATCGAAACGCGTCGGCGGGCGAGCGGCTGGCGGCGCGGTTTGAGAGGTTTTCAGCGTCGCCGCGGGTTCGGCCGAGTGTTTAGCAGAAAGTTAACCGGTTAACCCGACGGGTTTGCGGTCGAAAATCCGAATTCCTACTACTCCGGCCGACGTTCATAAGTCGTTATTTTTCGCGCGGAGGTCGAAATTTCTTCGCCTAACTCCCGGCCGGGCCGCGAATAAAAATCGCGTCGGCCCTGTGCGGCCGCCGCACTTTTCGATCTTCGGATGAGTCCAAAGTCGTCGGCGATGCAAAACGCGGCAGGCGGGTCGGGCGTGGCGGCAATGACCATCGGTGGAGAAATCAAATCCGAAGCACGAAATCCGTTCTGTTGAGCCAGCGCAGCCGGACAATCCGAAACAAATCCGAAGCACGAACGGGAAATAAGAAAACGCGGAGTCCGGTTTCGCTCATTTCTTTATTTGGATTTTGTGCTTGTTTCGGATTTCGAGTTTCGGATTTCGAATTTGCCTCACGCGATTCCTTCAAACTTCCCGGTGCTGTCCCCGAAGCGATCGATCGGCGCGCCGACTCGGTCGAGCATCGAGCAGAAAAGATTGTTCAGCGGCGTGCTCGGCGGCGCTTTGATGTGACGGCCAGGCGTGACAGTCCCGCCGCCGCGGCCGGCGAGGAGGAGCGGAAGATTTTCGTGCGTGTGACCGTTGCCGTCGCCGAGGCCGGAGCCGTAGACGATCATGCAGTTGTCGAGCAGCGTGCCGTCGCCTTCCTTCACCGACTTCAATTTGTCGAGGAAGTAGGCGAACTGTCGCGCGTGGAAGGTGTTGATCTGCGTGAGCTTTTCGATGTTGGCGGCGTTGCCGAAGTGGTGGGAGATGTCGTGGTGGCCGTCGTTGACGCCGATGAATGGGTAGGGGCGATTCGATCCTTCGTGGCCGATGATAAAGGTGCTGACGCGCGTGCTGTCGGTCTGGAAGGCGAGCGTGAGCATGTCGAACATCAGCTTGACGTGCTCTTCGAAGCTGTCGAACATTTCCGGCGCTCGGACGCCGCCCGGCAGCCGCGGCGCGCTTTTGTGCGCGAGTTCGACGCGTTTTTCGATCTCGCGAATGGCGGCGAAGTATTCGTCCAGCTTGCGGCGATCGTTCTTGCCGACGCGCGCGGACAATCGCCGCGCATCGTCGCCGACAAAATCCAAAATACTTTTCTGGAACATCGCGCGGCGCGTGCGGGCGGTTTGTGCATCGCGCCCGCCGCCGGCGCTGCCGCCCATGTCGCCGAAGAGGCGTTCGAAGACCTGCTTCGGGTCGACTTCCGGATTGATCGGCGTCGCTTCGGATCGCCAGGAAAGATTAAACTGGTAGGCGCAGCTATAGCCGGAGTCGCAGGCGCCGAGGCGCGGGCCGCTGTCGCAGGAGAGTTCGAGCGACGGCAGCACGGTCTGGTCGCCGATGCGATTGGCGGCGATCTGGTCGACGGAGATGCCGGCGCGGATGTCGGAGCCGGAGGTTTTTCGCGGGTGCGAGCCGGTGAGAAAACTCGCCGATGCGCGGGCGTGATCGCCGGCGCCGTCGCCGAGCGGCAAACCGTTTTTCTGGCCGAAGCCGCTGAGAACGGAGATGTCGTTCTGGTGCGGCGCGAGCGGCTGGAGGATGCGCTTGACGGCGAAGCTGTCAGCCGGCGCGGTAGCGGGGGCGGTCGCGGCAGTCGTGGGCGCGGCAGCGGGAGCGGGCGTCCATTCGGACATCGTCACGCCGTTCGGGACGTAGACGAACGCCATGCGCTTCGGCAGGTTTGCCGGCGTGGTGGTCGCGGCGGTGACGACGGAGCCGAGCGACGGAATCATCGCGTCGAGCATCGGCAGCGCCATCGCCGCGCCGACGCCGCGGAGAAACGTCCGGCGATGAATCTGCCATTTAGCGCTCATGTGAAACTCCTGCGGAGGGCAATCCTGCCGACGGCGTTTGCGGCGTCAATGCTGCTACCGGCGGGGCGGCTTTCTCGTTGTCCTGCTCGTCCCCCGGGTCGTTCGCGCCGCGGCGCATCTGGAAGGGCACGCTTTTGATCACGCCCAGGACGAGCGTGGAGAAGCGCCCGTCGTTCTTGCGCAGCGCCTCGACGAGCGTCTCGACCGCCGGCTGATCGTACGGCTCCACGCCGCGGCCGAGGGCGAATGTGAGCGCGTTTTCCGAGACCGACCGGTAAAAATCATTGCTGCGCGTTTTCGCCAGCAGCGCGCTCAGCTCGCGCACGCCGCTGAACTTCGGGCCGTTGACGAAGGCGGACGACGGATCGATCGGCAGCTTGCCGTCCTTGTCACGAAATCGACCGATTGCGTCGAAATTCTCGAGGCCGAAGCCGATCGGATCCATCGGCGCGTGACACGATGAGCACATCGGGTCCGCGCGATGTTTTTCCAACTGCTGGCGAACGGTGCCAGTGATCGGCTCGTCGTTCTTCACCAGCGGCGGGACGTCCGGCGGCGGGGGCGGGGGTTCGGTGCCGAGCAGGTTTTGCAAAACCCACTTGCCGCGCTTCACGGGTGAGGTGCGCGTCGGGTTCGACGTCAGCGTCAGCACGCTGCCGTGCGTGAGGACGCCGCGCCGCGGCGAATCGGCGAGCGAGACGCGACGAAACTCATCGCCGCTCACGCCGTCGATGCCGTAATGCTTCGCCAGTCGCTCGTTGAGGAACGTGTAATCCGCGGTGAGTACGTCGAGCAGGCTGCGGTCTTCCTTGAGGATCGACTCGAAAAACATCTGCGTCTCGCGCTTCATCGCGTCGCGCAGGCGGTCGTCGTACTGCTTCTCGAACATCTTCTCGTCGGGATGCGCCGCATCCAGGTTGCGGAACTGAAGCCATTGCCCGGCGAAATTGTCGACGAACGCCTGCGACTTGTTCGACGCGAGCATCCGCTTCACCTGCGCGTCGAGATTTTCCCGCAGCGCGCCGCGGCCGGCGAGATCGAGCAGCTCATCGTCCGGCGTCGTACTCCAGAGGAAGTACGAAAGTCGCGAGGCGAGCTCGAACTCGCTCACCGGGTGCGGCTTGTCTTCATTCTGCGATTCCGTTCCGCCGCGGAAGAGAAAACTCGGCGAGACCAGGACCGCTTTCATCGCGTGCTTGACGCCGCCGCTGAAACCTTCGCCGTGCTCCTGCGCGAAGCCGTACAGCTTCATCAGGCGATCGATCTCCTCCGTCTGCGGCGGACGACGCCAGGCGTGGCGCGTGAAATTTTCGAGCAGCGCCCGCGCCTCCTCGGGGCCGGGGTTCTTCGTGGCCGCGTACTTGCCGAAGAGTCGTCGCATCGGCTCGGTCATCGGCGGAGAGAGGGCCGGGGCGGAGAGCTCGACGACCTCGAAATGCTGCACGTACAGGTTGCGGTCGCGGTAATTCGGATCGGGGGCGTCGTCGTTCTTGAGATTGTTGACGAAACGGGCGGCGAGTTTTCGCTGGCCGGCCTTCAGATTCGCCTGGATTTCGTAGACTTGCGGAACGGCGCGGCGCGCGCGGTTGCCGAGCTCTTTTCCGGCGATCACCTTCCGCGCCGCCGGGGCGGCGACGTCGAACACCTTGAGCGGCTTGTCGTCGAGCAGCAGCTCCATCTTCGCGTACTCATCGCCCGCGTATTCCGCGAATGCCTGCGCGCGGAGCAGATATTTTCCGTCGGCGGGGACCGTGATCGTCGCGATGGCGCTGTCGTCGGTCTTGTGCAGCGTAATTCCTTCACCCGATCGCCCGGCGCTGCCGGTGATGTCGATGCGCTCGCCGGCGACGCGGCGCAGCGCGCCGCTGACCGGGCCGGCGATGTGGATCTGCTTCACGTAGATTTCGCCCGGCTGCTCGACGCCGACGCGGCCGCCGCTGATGTTCGTGTCTTCTTTCAGACCGCGCAGTCGGCGCAGCGCGATC
Organism: Phycisphaerales bacterium; assembly: GCA_034666045.1. Lineage (GTDB taxonomy): Bacteria > Planctomycetota > Phycisphaerae > Tepidisphaerales > Tepidisphaeraceae > JAICTV01. The sequence continues at coordinate 21,759 of JAXDMN010000252.1, forward strand.
CGAAATTGCTGTCGCCCTGCGGGCACGCCGAGCCGCGCTTCATACCACTGCGGGTCGGCCGAGTCGGCGTGCACGTCCGCCTCGTGCACGACCGCGTCGCCGAGCATGATCGACATTTTCAACGCCGGATGCTCGGTCAACCCGGGCGGCGGCATGTCCGGGTATTTTGCGAAGGCGAGCACGCGAACGATGTACTCGCCCGCCGCCGGCGAATCGCTCGCGACCGAGAGCGCATCCTCCTGCGCGCTTGACAGGTTCACCCAGCCATCGTGCGCCCGCTCGTCGCGCTTTTTGAAATTAGCCGTCGCCTCGACGGCGGTGACGTTGCGCTCGACCATCTCGACGCGATCGGTCGGCACCGCCTCGTCGAGAATCTTCTCCGCCGCGACGAGATACTTCTCCATCAGCATCGGCGGCAGCGTGAGCACGTCGGCGATGTTGTCGAAGCCGTAGCCGGAATCGTCCTGCGGGAAGTCGTCCGCCGGGCGCGCGTCCACGCCGAGCAGCTCTCTGATCGAGTTGTTGTATTCGGTCCGGTT
>JAXDMN010000253.1:0-16818 GCA_034666045.1 Phycisphaerales bacterium
CCCGAGCATTTCTAATTGAGAGCCGCTGCGCGGCGGACGCTCGGGCGAGACGCCCAAGCCACGAAAGTCACCCGATCAACTCCCGATGCACCTGTTTCATCGCCGCGACGATGTAGTCGGCGTCTTCGTCGGTGTACTTCACGCCGATCGGGAGGGCTAAAAAATTGTGGATGATCGACTCGGTCTTGGGGAAATCCTCGCGGCGGTAACCCTTTGCGGGCCACGGTTTCATGTCCTTGAAGGGTGACGCCGCCGGCGTGTGGGCGTGGCCGGTTTGGCAGTATTCGCGGGCGTAGTGGCAGTAGGTGAACGTTGTCTTCTTCGCGTTGACGTTCATCGCCTCCAGCTTCTGGCTGAACGCGACGGCGAGGTCCTTCGTCGGCAGGGAAAGATAGATTTCGAAGCCGGTATCGCCGGCGGGGTCGGGGATTTTTCGCGGCGTGACGCCGGAGAGATTTTTGATGCCGTCCATGATGCGGGCGGAAATTTTTCGGCAGTGCTGCTTGATGAAGTCCACTTTGCGGAGCTGTGCCAGCGCCATCGCCGCGGTCAGCTCCGTCATGCGAAATTGGTCGCCGACGAATGCGGGGACGCTCGGCTTTTTGATCGCAGCGTGGTACGGCCGCACCAGCCCGAGGTCGTGGAAGCGAACGGCCCGCTCGTAGAGCGTCGGGTCGTTCGTCGCGACCATGCCGCCTTCGCCGCTGGTCATGAACTTGTGATATTGAAAGCTGAAGATCGCGATGTCGCCGTACGTGCCGACGCTCTTTCCCTTGTAAGTCGCGCCGACCGCTTCGGCGCAGTCCTCCAGCAGCTTGATGCCGTGCGAGTGACACTCGTTGAGAATCTGCTCGAGGTCGGCGGAGACACCCTGGTAGTGCACGAGCAGGACGGCCTTGGTGCGCGGCGTCGCGAGGCGCGTGATCTCGCCCGGCGCGAGACAGAACGTGTCGTCGATCTCCGCCATCACCGGCGTCGCGCCGACGCGGACGATCGCGGTGAAGCACGAGATCCAGCTCCACGCCGGCACGATCACTTCATCGCCCGGCCCGACGCCGAGCGCCGCCAGCGCGCACTCGAGCGCCGCCGTCCCGCTGGTGACGGCCAGCGCGTACTTGAAGCCGTACATCTGGGAAAATTCCTTCTCGAGCTGCGCCGCCATGCCGGGCGGCTTCGACGGATCGTGGCCGTAATAGCGAAAAGGCTCCTGGCTGCGCAGCACCTGAAGGACGAGCTCCTCCTCTTCCTTCCCGATCAACGCCGACCCAAGCCCCAGCGGCGCGCGCGGGCGGATCGCCAATTTTTCCGTCACTTTGGTTTCGTTTGCGATGGTCATCGATTCCTCACTTCAACTTGATGTCGCGGATCAAAGGCATTTCAACCAAATCACCGACGCCGACGTCCATGAGCCAGACATTGTCGCCGGGCTTGATCGGATGGTTCGCCGGCAGGGGCGACGCCAGTTTGATTGTACCGTTGCGGGCGTATTTGAGCGGATGTTGAAAGCGAAAGAGGTCGTCGGCCAGCGTCGCGCCGCGGTAGGCGGAGATGAGCGGCAGCGCGGTGGCGGTGGTTAACTCGTCCGCCTGGATCTTGTCGACCTTCGCCAGCCCGACAACGATGTCGTCCGCCAGCGTGAGCAAATAATGGTTGCTGTCGGGAACGCGGGCGACGGATGCGACCGTGTGCGCGGTTCGATGCCGGTCGTTGACGAAGTGAATCACCCGGCCGGGAAGGTCGGCCGCATCAAACGGGCGGTTGGGATCCGCGGCGGCGATTTCGATGGCGGAGCTGATCGGCATGACGCCGACGACTTTCGCGACAGACGCGCGGCCCGGGGCGACGGTGGCGAAGACGCGGAAGCTCCGCGTCGGCCGCTTCTCATCGGCGGCGAAGGTGGTGACGGCGATTTCGGCGCGCGTGTCGATGCCGCGGGCGCGCAATCGTTTCCGCGCGCCGGCGGGATCGTACATGACGACGTCCGTCTGCCCGTCCACGCGCTCGACCGCAATCGCCACGCCCGCGCCGCCCTCGTCGTCGTCCAGCTTCAACGGCGTGACGCTGCGAATGAACGGCTTCTCCCGGAACGGTTCGATGACCGACACAAACCGGCTGGCGAGCGGTTCCGGCCCGGTTCGCCGCGCGATGAGGTACTTCAACACGCGCGGGTCCTTCACCGGCGAGACACGCGCGTCGCAGAGCATCATCTTCATGTCCGGCTGATCGAGGATGCGCAGGCGCACCATGGCATTTTCGTCGCGCTCGTGCTTGAACTGCGCCACCCATCCGCCCGCGCCGCCGCCGTCGTTTTGCAGCGTGCGGACGTTGAACAGGTGCTGGAACCCCGAGCCGGCGTACGCGGCGAAACCGCCCTTGGCGGCGGCGAGTTTCTCGTCGTCGTAGATCGCGCCGAGCGCGACGTTTTCGCCCGCCAGCGTCCCCTTCGCCGGATCGCTCCACTGGCCGCCGATCATTTCGAACTTACCCGGCGGGCCGTGCAGGCTGTAGTCGTGCTGAGCGCCGCCGGCGACGGTGAAGACGTCGACGAAATAGCTGTTGCCCGCGGAATCACCGGGGGCGTCGACCATGATCATCGCGCGGCGATAGGACGAGCATTGCCCGTACGTCTGCTTCGCCTCGACGTCCACCCCGCGCGCAAAATCGCCGCTCGCGAACATTTTTACGTCGCCCGCCTGCGTCCCGAACTGCCGCCGGCCGTCGACGACGACCGTGTTGTGCGCGATCGTGTTCTTCGACCACGTGTAAATGCCCGGCACGAACTGGTTCATCGCATCCGGATAGCCCAGGTCCGGCAGCATCGGCAGGCCATTCGCGAAGAGCTCGAAGTTCAGGCGATCGTAATGCCCGTGCCCGTGCGTCTGCCCGTACGAAAGCGCCAGTGAGATCGTGTCCGCTTTGTTGTTGAGGATGGCCAGCCCCCCGCCGTCGAGCAGGCGCGGCCGCGCGGGCGCGGGCGCCGGCTTGACGTCGGGCGGCGCCTCGACCGGCGGACGAAACAGCGCATCCCACGACCGGAACGAATTCGCGCCGCTCGCCTTCATCTTCGCCAGCAGCGCGGCGTAGCGCGGATCGTTGTAATAACGCGAGGCGATCTGAAACGTCTGCGGATCCGCGCCGACGACGCCGCCGTGGACGCTCCCGGAATCGCCCGCGCTGGCGGTGAATGTTCCGCCCAGGTGCATCTGGTCCAGCACCGCATCGAACATGCGCTTCGCGCGGCGATCGGTGAAAACATCGCGTCCGGCGCGATGCAAAACGTCGCCATAATCGGCGATCTCTTTCACCCAGATGCTGTTGTAGCCGGGCGCGCCTTCCATCGGCACGCCGTCGCGCGAGACCAGGTTGTAGATCGCAAAGTTCAGCCCGAGCGACTGGTAGTCGGGGGAATTTTCGTTCATGAGACCGTCGAACCATTGACGGGTCTGCCCGTGCTGGCGCACCTGCGCCAAGCGAACGAGCGCGCTCTGGTGCATGCCGAAATTGCCGCGGATCTTTCCCTGGAAGTACGCATCGATCGCGTCTTCGAGCACGTTGGCTTCGATGAACGCGCGAATCTGCTCGCCGCTCTTGTGCGCCTGCTGTTGCAGCTCGGCGTCGGCGTCGATCGTTTCCCACACCGCGTCGTACGCCTCCGCGAGCGACTGCGCCAGGCCGGTTTCCCAGATGTTGTTGACGACCTTTCCGTTGTACGTCCGACCGCGCGCCGCCTCCAGCGCGCCGTAGCGCGATTGCGTGGCGTGATTCATCCCGGGGTAAACCTCGGCGACGCGATGCAGCATGACGGCGGCCTTGTGCGCGTATTTTCGGTCGCCGGTGATCGTGTAGGCACTGGCGAGCGCGTGCAGGCCGGGCACGAGATGCTTGTGCCACATCCAGTGGTTGTAGTAGGCGACGAACCAGAATTTTTCGTCGGCGGATTTGCCGGCGTCCGCGGGCGCGCCCCAGCCATCGTCGACGTACGCCGAATCCCAGCCGATTTTTTCTTTGAAGCCGCTGCGGTAGTAACGCTCGAAATCGTTCGTCGGATAGACGCTGCCGTCGACCGGGCATGTGACCTTGAACGGCAGCTTTGGGTCGATGATCCAGCCGTAGTCACTGCCGGTTTTTTCGATGATTTTTCCGCCGCACTTCGGGCAGCCAGCGGCGGAGACGGCGAAGGCGCGCGGGACGTCCCAGGAGGTGAGGAGAAAACGCAGGTCTTCGTCCGGCCACTCGATCCATTTATCCGCGGCCGCGATGACGCCGTCGGCGATCTTCTTCGCCGATGGGTATTGCTTGACGTTCTGCCGCGCGCGGGCGATTTCTTCATCGGTGTGCAGCGTGCGCGCGCTCTTGAGCGGGTATTTCGGCTGGCGCACTGGAACGGTCGCAGGCGCAGCCGCCGCGAGCGACAGCGAACAGCAAAATAACACGGCGGCGACTGCGTATTTCATGCGGAAGGCTCTTGTCCGTATAGTTTACTCCGCGGCCGGCGGAATCGTTGCGGCGCGCCGCGGGCCGCGGGCGGCGAACGTTCTCATGCTATTGACCCTTCTCATTCTCGCCGCCACCGCCGACGCGGCCGATCTGCCAACGTATCGCTGCGCCGCCACGACCCAGCCGATCGTCATCGATGGCAAGCTCGATGACGCCGCCTGGTCGACGGCGCAATGGTCAGGCGACTTCACGAATCTCTACGGCCGAGGCGCCCCCGCGCGTCCGGTCCCGCCGCGGACGCGGGCGAAATTTCTGTTCGACGATCGCTGCCTTTACCTCGCCGCCGAGATCACTGAAACCGATGTGCGCGCGGAGATGAAGACGCACGATTCGCCGCTGTATCGTGAGAACGCGTTCGAGCTGTTCATCGATCCGGACGATAACGGGCAAAACTATCTCGAGTTCGAGATCAACGCGCGCAACACCACGTTCGATTTGCTCATGAGCAAGCCGTACTCCGAGCGCGGCAAGCCGGACGAAGCCTGGGAGATCGCGGACATGCGGACGGCCGTTCATGTTGACGGGACGTTGAACGATCCGCGCGACGCGGACAATAACTGGACGGTCGAGATCGCGATCCCGTGGACGGCGATGAAGGAATTGACGCGGGATGCACTGCCGCCGAAGCCGGGGGCGCGCTTTCGCCTGAACATGGCGCGCGTGATGGTCCCGCCGCCGGACATCGGGGGAAAAACGCGCTACGTGACGTGGTCGCCGATCAACGAGGCGTCGCTTCACGTTCCGCCGCGCTGGGGATGGCTGGAGTTTGCGGGAGCTTCAGCGCGTACGCCCGGCCGGGCTTCAACTCAACCGGCGCCGAAGTCGCCATGAGATTGCCGCCCTCGTCGCGAAGCTCGATCGCGGCGGTGACGGCGGCGGTGAGCGGAAGAATTTGACGATCCGGGCCGAGCGCTCTTGCTTCCGCTACTCCCGGCGCGTCGATCGTCACTTTCTTCTGAAGCCACCGGGCGAAAATGCGATTTCGATCGAGGCTCGGTTCGCTGCCCGCGCCATACAAAAAGCCAAGCACGCGGCCATCGGCGACGATCCATCCGATGGAGACGATAAATTTGTCGGCGTCGCCGCCGCTGGTCGCGAGCGTCTTCGCCTCCGGGAACTTCATTCCGTCGCGGCTGAGAGAATAAAACAGCCGGTCGGTGTTCATGTGCAGGGCCATGAGAAACCAGTCGTCTCCGGCGGCGGTTTTGAGCTTCTTCACGTCATTGACGAGCGCGCTCGGCTGAAGCACGACGCCGTCAAATGTGAAGCCCCGACCGTCGCCGCTGCTCGCGCGAAAGGTCTTGTTGCCGTCCTGGAAATTGTTGAAGTACAGCCGAAAAGCATCGCCCTCGCGCAGCAGCACATTCATCCCGTTGATGTCGGCGGCGGCGAACGGCGCGTAGCCGGTCATCGAAATAAAATCTTCCTGCCGCGCGGCGGCGGTGTTCCATTTTTCGCCGTCTTCGCTGAAGAACGTGACCGTCTTGTTGAGCCCCTTCGCGTCAGGATAGGCGGTACACGCCATCGCCAGCCCGCGCCCGCGCCCGCCCGCGGCCGCGACGACGCTGACGTTGCAGACGTGCTGAAACACGCCATGCTCGATGACCGTGCGGCGATCCGTAATGCGGAGAAAATCGCGGTCGACGTCGGCGGCGTAGATTCGATCGTTGCCGCTCGCGACGCCGTCCCAGCCGCCATAAAAAATTCGCCAGCCGCCGCCGTGCGGCACGATCGACGGCGCGTAGATGTTGCGAAAATTCCCCGGGCGCGGCTCGAGCAGCGGCGCGCGGACGTCGGGGACAAAATGCGGCGCGTTCTTCTCCCAGATCCGCGGATCGAATTCTCCCGCCGCGACGCCGCGGAACTCGACGTGTTTGCCGTCAAACGCTTCGCCAACGTCTTCGACAAGCAATTTCGGCTGCGCGAAGACGCTGCCCGCCAGCGCGAGGACGACGATGATCCCGAAAACCTTCATTCGCACCTCGGCGGGATCGGCAGTTTCTCTCCTGATCCAACGATCGCAGTCAGTCCTTCGACGAATTCTTCCCCCGCGCACTCGCGATAGTGCGGTTCACGATAATCCAGCCTCAGCACCGCCCGCTGAACTGCGTCGAACGCAGTCATCTCACCGCGGCCCGTGCGAACTAAGAGCACGTCGCGCCCTGTGCTCAACCAGCGGTACGCGTCCGGCGCGGCGGCGTTGAGCGCGGACCAATCGTACTGCCGCACGAAAACGTCGAGCGACGAGCGCGTCGTGCGCGTGATGACGAAGTCGAGCGCGACTTTTTTCGCGTCTTCCAGTGCGACGACGCCCTCGCGCGCGTGGCCCTGCATTTTCCCGACCGGATATCCCGCGACGTCACCCATCGGCCGCGCCGCCGGCAGCAATTCCAGCTCGACGAGCTCGTTCATCCGCCGCTGCGCCAGCCGGCGGCTGAACGCCTCATACGAAAGCATCGCCGTCGCGTCCGCGTCGCCGCTTCGCTTCATCACGCCGAGCGGCCGATCGAGAAACGTCGCCGTGCCCAGCTCGCGCGCGTCAACCTCGTCCGCTGCGCGGCGGAGCAGCGCCCAGGCGGCGGGCGTAAGCATCGCCTCCGCCGGCGCATCTTGAAAAAGCTGCCGCGGGCGATGTTCCGGATCGGCCGAGTCGAACGGCGCCGGCATCTGACGGGCCGATTCGCCCGGTGAGGTCGGCGCGGCCGGGACGAGCAGATTTTCGCAGCGCTTTCGCGCCAGCCAGCCGTGCAGGAGCGATCGCCGCGCAGCGGGCGAATCATTGGTCTCCAGCATCGGAATGAACACGCGCAGCAGCGCGTCGAGCATCAGCGCATCCGGATAATTCGTGCCGCGGTTGTGGAATTTCACCAGGTCGAACGCGTTCAGGTGCCGCGCGAGATGGCGGAGCATGTACCCAATCGAATCAACCGCCGTTGGCCGATCGAGCTGCCCGAGTAGCGAGACGAGGTTGTCGACCAGGCACGTGTACGGCGACAGCACGAGCAGGTTGAACATCGACCGCAGGACCGGTCCGAGTTCCGCAAGGTCCAGCCCCTGCACCGGCTGGCCTGCGCGAAGGAAAATCTCCAGCGTCCGCGCCCGCCGCTCCATATCGATCGTCGCATCGGCGACCCGCGCCGCGAGCACGCGCGGATCGACAATCATTTCGCCGCCGCCGTCCGGCAGGTACGCGATCATGCCCAGCGTAAACGCCGGCAGCGGCGTCTCGACCGACGTGATCGGCAACCGGCTCGTCCCAACCAGTGCGAACTCAATGCACCGTTCAATCAACCTCCGCTGCCGCTGCGGCGCGCTCCCCACGTGCTCGTCGATCCATTCCCCGCCGCGCATCGCCACGTGACGTCGCACATGAACGCGCCCGCCCTCCACGCGCACTTCGACGATCGGCCTCTCATCCGGCATCCCCGCCCGATGCAGAAACACCCGCCGCACGCCGGCCGATCGCTCCACGCGAAGCTTCCCCGGCGGCGGCACGAAGAACGCGCCGCCGCGCACGCAATCATCCAGAATCGGCTCGATCTCGTCGCGCACGTCTGAGCGGAACTATAATCTCTCCGGTTGTGATCGCCGCGCCGCCGGGGTAGCGTGGATCGCATCATGCGAACATTTCTCTGCTTGGTGATCGTGGGGGTTGTCGTAGGGTCCGCCGCGCACGCGTGGGCGGATGAGCCGCCCGCGACGCAAGCCGCGACGCAACCCACGACGCTGCCGACGTGGAAGCGCGAGCGCGATGTGATCTACGCGCGCACCGCCGCCACCGCGCTCACCATGGACGTCTTCACCCCGAAGCAGAACGCCAACGGCGCCGCGGTGATCGTCGTGGTGAGCGGCGGATGGGCGTCGTCGCACGAGGCGCTCAACACGCCGCTGATCGCCGTTTTCATGAGCCCGTTCATCCGCCACGGTTACACCGTTTTCGCCGTCGTGCCCGCGAGCCAGCCGAAATTCACCATCCCGGAGATCGCTGAGAACGTCGACAAGTCGGTGAAATTCATCCGCGCCAATAGCGAGCGCTTCAAGATCGACGGCGGCAAACTTGGCATCTTCGGCGGATCGGCGGGCGGACATCTTTCATTGCTTCAGGCGACCAAACCGTCGCCCGGCAAGCGGCTCAGCCTCAACGCGCTCGAGCGCGCTTCCGGCAACGTGCAGGCGGCCGCGGTGCTCTTTCCGCCGACGGATTTTCTGAATTATCGCGGCGACGGGAAGAACATCATGGACGATCCCGCGCTCGAGCCGTTCGCCGCCGCGTTCGATTTTCAAGAAATGGACGCACAGCGGCACAAGCTCATGCCGGTCAGCCATCGCCGGCACACCGAAATCCTGCGCGAGACCTCGCCCGCGCAGTTCATCACGAAAAACACGCCGCCCTGCATGATCATCCACGGCGACAAGGACGAGCTCGTGCCCATCCAGCAGGCGACGATTTTCATCGACAAACTCAAAGCGCAGGGCGTCCCCGCGGAGCTGGTCGTCAAGGCCGGCGCGGCGCACGGCTGGGGGAACGTCGACGTGGAGATCGAGCAGATGGCCGTCTTCTTCGACAAGCATTTGCTCGGCCGCGACAAGGGAAAGGAATCGCCGTGACGCAGATGGCCGGTCATCGCACGCTGGAGATCACGCCGGACCAGCGGCGGCAATATCAGGAAGAAGGTTACTTCATCCTCGAGCACGTCATTCCCGACGCGCACCTGGAGTTGCTCCGCGGCGAGCTCACCGACGCGATCGCCGGCGTGCATCGCCAGATGGACGAGCAGAAGACCGACGTCCTCGGCATCAACCATCGCAACAAGCGCTACTTCGTCACGCTCTTCCGCGAGACGGGAAAACTCCGCGAGTTCTTGTTCAGCGATTACATCGAGCGAATCGTCCGCGCCACGATCGGCGGCGACGCGTGGCTTTTTTGCGAGCAGTACGTCGTCAAGGCCGCCGAAGTCGGCATGCAGTTTTCATGGCACCAGGACAGCGGCTACGTCCGCGCGGCGCACAAGCCGTACGTGAGCTGCTGGTGCGCGCTGGACGACATGACCGAAGCGAACGGCACGATCTACGTGCTGCCGTATTCGCGCGCGGGGACGACGACGAAAGTCGAGCACGTCAAGGACGAGAAGACCAACGATTGGGTCGGCTACCACGGCGACGACCCGGGCGAACCGGTCATCGTCCCGGCCGGCAGCATCGCCGTCTTCTCATCAACCTGTTTCCACCGCAGCGGCGTGAACACTTCGCCGAACCAACGCCGCGTCTACCTCGCCCAGTACTCGGCCGAGCCGATTTTAAGAGACGGCAAGCCGGCGATCCTTGCCGAGCCGTTTCTGAAAAACGGGAAGAGAATTTAGCCGCCGATGGGGGCACAGATGGACACCGATGAAGAATGATCACTTGTCATTCGTCACAGCCAATTGGTGCCAGTATCCGAGGCGTATTGTCTCGCCGTGCTGAAGTTCGAGCGTGCCCTTCACGTAAACGCGCGGCGGATCGCCGGCGACGCGGTGCAGATACTCGCACACGTACTGGTCACCCGCGCCGCCACACGCGATCGCTTGGCGCTCCAGAACATCCGTCGCGTCCACGTCGAGCCACGGCCGGGGCAGAAGGAACCATCCGCGCGGACCGCTCGTCGGGATCCGCGCGGACACGCGCGTCGTTGGCCGATCGCGATTAATCGAATTCATGGCGCACCACTCTTTGCCTTTGTGAAACCCGCCCGTTCTCCTTCCGCGCCCGTAAATATTCCAACAGTTGCTTAAAATAGAGCGGCTCCTCATCCGCGCGCTCCGGCGGCGGTTGTTCGCTTGGTTGCGGCGGACTCTCGTAGTCCGGCTCGCGAAATAATGAGATCAACCTTTCCATCACAACCTCGCTCTCCTTGCCTTCCATAGTTCGACGCGCAACACCTTCCATAGTTCGCCGGCGCTCCCGCCATCGGCGCGCGGACCTTCCATACGGGTCGCGGTGGAGTTGCAACCACCGGGACCTTGTGCACGTCGAGCGAATGCTCGGCGCCATGTCGGGCGAGCGGCCCGACTGACTTATTTCCCGGCTGAAATCGCGAAAACGGAAGCTTTTCGGCCGGGGGCTCCCGGCCGCGAGGGGCGGGAGCTATGAACGAATGCGAACGACGAGGTCACTCGCCGGGCACATGGGCCACGTCGAATAACCGGTCGAATCACCGCGTTCGTGTTGTTTCGTAAACTGAGTCATAGCAAATCTCTCTTCGGCCAAACGCCGAAGGGGCGTGAAGTATTCCCGCCCCAACTCGAAAAAGCAAGTCAAAAATCCCACACGTAGCCGCTTGTATAGTTCGCCCGCTGTTGATCGCCACATCTATTCGCCCTGGTCCTCCAGCGTTTCGCTGCGGATGACCTGCCCGCCGGCGCGGCGGATTTCGTCGAGGGCCGCGGCGCTATCGGTCGCATTCAGGTTGACGCCGCGGCTGGCGTCTTCGATCAGGTGGACCTGGAAGCCAAGCTGCTGCGCGTCGAGCGCGGTGAACTTCACGCAGTAGTCGCTCGCCAGGCCGCAGATGTAAACATCGCGCACGCCGCGCTCGCGGATGTACTCGGCCATGCCGGTCGACTTGCGGTGGCCGTTGTCGAAGAACGCGCTGTAGCTGTCGATTTCCTTGTCGGTCCCCTTGAGGAAGACGCGATCGATGCGGCTCGTGTCGAGGCCCGGGACGAAATCCGCGCCGCGCGTTTCCTGCACGCAGTGGACCGGCCAGAGGATCTGCGGCAGGCCGTGCAGGTCGATCACGTCGCCGACTTTTCGGCCCGGGTGATTGGCGGCGAAGCTGCCGTGATCGCGCGGGTGCCAGTCTTTCGACGCGACGATGAGATCGAACGCCCGCTGCACGCGGTTGGCGATCGGGACGACGGCGTCGCCGCCGCGCACGGCCAGCGCGCCGCCCGGCACAAAATCGTTTTGCAGATCGACGAGGATGAGCACGCGATCGGTTTTCATGGTTCGGCTCGCCCGGCGATGCCGCGCGCCTCGAGGACCAGGCGCGTGCGGAGGTCGAAGAGTTTTTCCTCCAGCCCGGCCGGGTATCGGTGCGGGTTGTTGAATCGCCGGACCGTCGGATGCAACGCCGCGAGCTGGTCAAGCGTTCGCTGGCGCATCTGCGCCAGCGGCGGCGGGTCGTAGACGATTTTCCCGTCGCGAAAAATGGGGACGAGAAGGTCTTCATGGTGCGTGCCGGGGTCGATCGTCTTGCGGCGGGTCATATCGAGCGGATCGACGATCGTGCAGGCGCCCCCGATGCCGGTGAGCTCGTCATAGATCGCGTCGGCGGTGAATTTTCCGTCGGAATCCTTGAATCGCCGCACTTGCAGGATGCCGGGAACGGAAATCTTCGCGGCCTGTTCGGAGAGTTTGATCTCGTGCCGCCACTGTTTGTCCGCGGCGTCGCGCAGCGCGGAAAGTTTATAGACGCCGCCGAGCGCGGGTTGGTCGTAGGCGGTAACCAGACGCGTGCCGACACCCCAGACGGCAATGGTCGCGCCTTGCTGTTTGAGGTCGGCGATGAGGTGCTCGTCGAGATCGTTGCTGGCGAGGATTTGCGCTTTCGGGAAACCCGCTGCGTCTAAAAGTTTTCGCGCTTCGATGCTGAGGTAGGCGAGGTCGCCGGAGTCGAGACGGATGCCGAGGAGGTCGTGTCCGCGAAGGCGCAAGCGACGGCCGACCTCGATGGCGTGGCGGACGCCTTCGAGGGTGTCGTAAGTGTCGACGAGGAAGACGCAGTTGTTCGGGAGCGCGTTGGCGTAGGCTTGGAAGGCTTCGAGCTCGCTGTCGAAGCTCATGACCCAACTGTGCGCGTGCGTGCCGCGGACGGGGATGCCGAATCGTTTTCCGGCGAGCACGTTGCTGGTCGCGGCGCAGCCGCCGATGTAGGCGGCGCGGGCGGCGGAGATCGCGCCGTCGACGCCTTGCGCGCGGCGGAGGCCGAACTCCAGCACCGCGTCGCCGCGCGCCGCTTCGCAGACGCGCGCGGCCTTGGTCGCGATCAGCGATTGAAAATTTAGCACGTTCAGCAACGCCGTCTCGACGATCTGCGCCTGCAACAGCGGCCCTTTCACGCGCATGAGCGGCTCGTTCGCGAAGACGGCGGTGCCTTCCGGCATCGCATCGATGTCAAGATTGAAGCGCAGCTCGCCGAGGTAGTTGAGGAACCCGCGATCGAAGAGCGGCCGGCCGTCGGCGCCTTCGAGCGTTGCGAGGTACGCGTTGTCGTCGTCGCTGAAGCGGAGATTCGCCAGGTAATCGATCGCCGTCGCCAGCCCGCACGCGATCGCATATCCGCCGCCGAACGGCGGGTTGCGGAAGGTGACGTGGAAGCACGCCTCGCGATCGGCCATGCTGGTCTTCCAGTACCCGTACGCCATCGTGAGCTGATACAGGTCGGTCAGCAGCGCGAGCGAAGGGTTGGCGGCGTTGACCATCATGCTCATTTGCGTGATCCTTCCCGGGCGCCCGCGCCCGCGCAGGCGCACGCGCGCGGGCAGGCGCGTCCCCAAGTGTAGCGAGCGGCAAACGAGGTGCACACGATGGCAATGAGGCGGATCGACTTGATGTGCGTGCTGCTCTGCGTCTGCGCCGCCGCGGGCGCCGGTTGCACGTCGGTGAAAATCGAGAGCCTCCTCCCGTTCACGCCGACCGTCGATAGCCTTCGCGTCGAAACGAAACTCGCCAATGCGAGCGCGAAAGCGCAGCTCACCGCCACGATCACGCCGGCGGGCGCAAAGAAAGCGATCTGGTCCGGCCCGCTGACGTCGACGAGCGCGCTGCTGCAAAATCTCCCGGTGAATCCCTGGAGCCCGGGCAGTCCGAATCTCTACCACCTCACCGTCACCGCCACCGAACGCGGCAAAGGCTCGGCCACGAAAACCGTGCGCTTCGGCTTCCGCCAGATCGAAAGCAAAAACGGAAACGTCTATCTGAATGGCCATCCGATTTTCCTGCGCGGCCTGGCGATCAATCCGCCGAACCGCACGGTGCCGCCGAAGGTCGGGCACTCGCGAAAATTCGCCTACGACTACGTCAAATACCTCCGCGGCCAGAACGTGAACATCATCCGCCTCGAGCCGGCCGACCAGACCTGGTTCGACGTCTGCGACGAGCTGGGCATGATGGTCTACCAGGGTTTTTACAGCTCGCCGCCCACCGGTTTATCGAAGCAGCAGGAAGCGGCGCAGAAGAAACTCGCCACGCAGGATGAGGCGTCCGGAAAACGCCTGCCGCGCGATTTCGAGCGCAGCATGGCCGCGTATCAGAAAGAGTTCGCGAAGTACGTCCGCCATCCCTCGATCGTCATCTACGTGCTGACCAATGAGATGCCGTACAAGGGAAAGGAAGGCGAGCTCGTTCACGACTTTCTCACCCGCGCCTACGACCATCTCTCGAAGTGGGACCGCACGCGACTCTACATCGGCAACGCCGGCTATGGCGAGGGCCGACAGGGCGACCTCAACGACGTGCACCGCTACTGGGGCTGGTACTACAACTCGTTCACGACGTACTTCAATTTGCGCGATCCGAAACTGTTTGGCGATTTTGAGAAGAACCAGCCGTTCACGTTCTCCGAAGCGGTCGGCTGCTTCACCGGCCCGACCGGCGCATGGAATTACATCGAACGCAAGCAGCTCGCCGCCGGTTTAGGTTGGACCGGCCACGCCGCCGATCAGCCGGCGGAAGCGCAGTCGTACCAGGGCTTCATGAACAAGCAGGCCCTAGAAATTTTCCGCCGCATGCGCGCGACGAATCCGCGCATCAGCGGCATCATGCCGTTCACGATCACCTTTCATCATTGGCGCGGCATCAAAACATTCGATCAAATGAAACCGACGGCCGCCGCGAAGCAGTTCGGCACGTCGTATTCGCCGGTGCTGCTGAGTTTCGAGCATTGGCAGCCGCAGATCTACGCCGGCGCGAAGACGCCGGTGTTCGCGCACGTCGTGAACGACGCCGATGATTTTCGCGACCTCGAGGACACGCTGCTGGAGTGGACGCTCGTGCGCGCAGACAACGGAACTCCCGCGGCGTCGGGGCAATTGGAAATCCCGCCCGTGAAATATTACGGCACATGGCGCGGCCAGATTCCCGTCGCCCCCGCCGCCGATGCGCCGCTCGGTCAATACAAGCTGGTCGGAAAGCTGAAACGCCGCGGCGAAGTCATCGCAACGAATGAAACGCCGATCTTCGTCGCGTCGAAGCAGTGGTCGCACGAAGGCGCGCCGCTGCGGCGCGATTTGCACGTCATCGGCGACGCGACGGCCAAGGCGCTGTCGAAACTCGCCTTCGACGTCCGCACCGCGAACCTCGCCCGGCTCGATCCGGCGAACCATGTCCTCGTCATCGGTGAAGAAGCGTGGACCGAGAAACTCGCCGCGCCGGCCGCGAAAGGGCAGCTCCGCGATTTCGTCCACAAGGGCGGGCGAATTCTCATCCTCGGCCAGGCACACGCGAAATTCGACACGTCGTGGCTGCCGAGCGAAGTGAAGCTGCTCGCCACGAGCGTCAACGATCCCGGCTATTTCACCGTCGAGCGCCCCGCCGCCGATCAGACGCACGTGAATCCGCAGCGGGCGGATCACCCCGTCTTCGCCGGCCTCGATCGGCATCGCCTTGCGCTTTGGTCGGATTACACAAGCTGGGACGAGACGAAAAACGGTTTCCCGCGCATCTCGCCGATGCGCTTCGGCTTCGCGCTGGCGCGACAGGACGACCTGAAGCACACCGCCGTCCTCGCCGAATACGACGCGGCCCTCCAGGGCGTCGCGCTCGCGGAAATGTTCGACGGCGACGGATCGATCCTGCTCTGCGGCTTCGATCTCATCGGCCGCTGCGGCGTCGATCCGGTCGCCGACCGTTTGCTCGTCAACATGGTTTGCTACATGGCCGGCAGCGCGCCGCACGAAATTCATCCGCGCGTCGACCACGCGATCAAGTGGGGCGAATTCCCCACCGAGCGCGGCGTCATCGGCGGCCCGATCTTCGGCCTCTTCCGCAACACCGACTGGACGCCGCCGCCCACCGATCCGAAAGCCCAGCCGCTCACCGACAAGCAAAGCGGCTGGAACACCAAGCCCAGCGATCAGTTCTTGCCGCGCGGCGTCCGCCCGCGCGGGCCGTACCATTACACGTTCAACTGCTCGCCGCGCGACGAAGACCCGAAGAACCCGATCGGCAGCGGCATCTTCTACGCGACGATCCCGCCCGGCCGAAAGAACGTCGTGACGCGCGTGAAGAACGCCACTACGCAGCCCGCATCCCTGCGCGTCGACGTCAACAACGTCGAAGGCGAAACCACCACAATACCCGTCAACAAGACGATCACGATCCGCACGCCCATCCCCGGCCGCGCCACCGACGTCGGCGTCCGTTATACCGGTGGAAAAGAGCTGATCATCCTCGAAACCAGCTTCCGATGACGCTCGGCTGACGCTTGCCTGACGCGGGCGAATTCAACAATACAACGTCCACCACGTCGTCACGGTAACATCGCATGAAACCTATGAAGCCAAACCGATCGCTCATCGCCGTCCCGCTCCTCGCCCTCTTCATCGCCGTCCATCCGCTCGCGGCGCAGAAGGTCGAGGTCACGAACAATCAATCCTTCCCCATCGCCATGCCCGTCAAACTGCTCTCAGACGGGACGACCGTGATGGTCAATGTCGACGCGAACGCCAAACAGACGATCGACCTCCGCGCGAAGGGCGCCGAGAAGGTCGCCATCGAACCCGTCGAAAGCGGCGTCCGGTTGAAAACCGGCGCGCAAGACCTCGGAACTTTCTCCTGGGACCTGCTCTTCAAAAAACTCGACAAAACGCCCGACGACGCGGACATCGACCAGACCAAGCGCGACTACGAAAAACTATTCGCCCCCCTCCCCATGAAGTTCGCCTCGACCGGAAAGAAAGACCTCTTCGAAACCTTCGCCGCCGAGTCGAGCAAGAATGGCTTGAAGCTCCGCGTCGAGCTCGACGTCTATCCGGCCGGCTTCGTCGACGTGCGCGCGACCTTCACCAACGAATCCGCGCCAAAGACCAACGTCTACGCCGCCGTCATCACCCGTTGGCAGCAGCCGAACGTCGCAGCGCGCAGCGTCAACTACAACAACCAAACCCTCCCGCTACCCGATGACGGCGCGACCCCCTTCCGCAAAGGCGGCGGCAACGCGCGCCTGCGCCACATGGTCGTTCAGCGCGGCGTCGACTGGATCAACTGCTCCCTCGGCGGCGCATCCGTCACGATGCTCAACGACTTCGCCCCGTCGTTCACGATCCACAAAGACCCCAAAGG
>JAXDMN010000254.1:0-26449 GCA_034666045.1 Phycisphaerales bacterium
GTCGCAGTTGGTGAAGGTGACGTTCCGCACGCCGGGCGTGACGAGCAGGCGGTCGCGCACGCACTGGTTGCACTCGTCGCGCCGCGCGGGCGTGGGCGGACAGATGGTGGTGAGAGTGAGAGTGCGCGTCGCCATTGCTGTTGATTCTATCGGCCAGAGCGCGGCGAAGTCGCTGCGCCTAGGATGCGGTTGGTGAAATGTGACTGAGTCTCAGCCGTCCAACGCCCCGCCGCCGCCGGCACCACCCGCGGTCGCGAAGCCTGCTGCTGTTGCGAAGTCACCGTCCGTTCCGTTGCGGCCGGTCATCTTCATCATGGTCGTTTTCTTCGGCGTGATGGCGGTCGTGACGGCGTCGAAGTTCTACACGCCCGCGGAGGTCATCCCTTGGCGGACGGACTTAGCTGCCGCTCTCGCCGAAGCGCGGACGGCGAACAAGCCGGTGCTGCTCTACTTCACCGCCGAGTGGTGCGGGCCGTGCCAGTACATGCGGCGGAACATCTGGACCGAGCCGTCCGTCGCGCGCGCTATGGAGAGCTACGTTCCCGTCCGCGTCGATCACGATCAGCGGCCCGACCTCATCCGCGCGTACCAAGTCGAAGGCATGCCGTGGTTCGGCGTCCTTGATCCCGACGGGCGACCGACGCGCATCCTCAATCGCGGCCTCGAGACGCCCGAGCAGATGATCGCGTGGCTCAAGCAGTAGAGCCTACGATCGCCGCCAACTCCGGATCGCGCTCCGGCGGATGCGGCGTCTTGCCGTCGAGCAAACAGCTCACGTTCATGTCGCCCATCACGTTGATCACCGTGCGGCAGCGATCGAGGAACCAGTCGACCGGCAGGAGCAGCGCGATGTAACCGGGCGGCAGACCGACCGCATTAAAAACCAGCGTCATCGTCACCAGCCCCGCTTCCGGGATGCCGGCCGCGCCGACGGACGCGATCACGCTCGTCAACACGACCATCATCTGCTGCATCAGGGTCAGCTCCACGCCGATCATTTGCGCGATGAACAGCGCGGCCATCGCCTCGTAGAGCGCGGTGCCGTCGTTGTTGAAGTTCGAGCCGACCAATGAGCCGAGACTGGCGGATTCGTTGCGCAGGCCGACGCGCTCGCGCAGGCAGGCGTAGGTCAGCGGCATCGTTGCGGTCGAGCTGGCGGTCGAGAACGCCATCGCCAGCGCATCGCGCGTGCCGCGGAGCAGTTTCAGCGGCGAGATCCAGGACGACAGCTTGATGCGCGTGAGGTACCACGTCGCCTGGAGCAGAAGCGCGACGAGCACCGCGGCGATGAACCACGCCAGCGCGCGGAAGAGCTTGAAGCCGTCGGTACCGACGACGTACGCCACCTTGCAGAAGACCGCGAGCGGAACCAGCGCGATGATCCACATCAGCACGACCAGGATCAGGTCGAACGCCAGTTCCAGCCCGGCGAGCACCCGCGCGCGGCGTTGCTCATCGAGCCGCCGGGCGGCCAGCGCGAACGCCACCGCGATGATGATCACGCCGATCACCTTGTTCTCGACCAGGGGGCGGAGCAGGCTGTCCGGGACGTTGTCGAGCAACGCGTCGAGCGGGTTCGCTGACACCTTGGGCGGCGCCTCGGGCGGCAGGCTGGCGTGGCGGCCGGGGCGGATCACGTTGGCCACCAGCAGCCCGATGAAGATCGCCACCAGCGTATTGAGCACGAGCAGGCCGAACATCTTGCCCGCGAGGCGCCCACCCACGTTGGCGCCGACGAGCGCGCGCATGACCGCGACGAGGATCAGCGGCGGCGCGATCGCGCCGAGCAGCCGCAGGATCAGCAACGCCGGCACGTTCAGCTTCTTCGCCTGCCCGGGCGAAACGATCATGCCGACGATCACGCCGAGGATCAGCCCGACGAGGATCTTCAGGTAGAGCGGCGTGCGCGCGTACCAGGATCGGCGTCGCGGCGGCGGCGACGCGGGGTTGCCGGCGGCTGGCGGCGCGGTCATCGCGGCGTCGTGCATGGCGTCAGCATAACCGATTCGGCGACTTCTCTACCGGGATCACTTCGCCGCGGGGACTGGCGCGGGCGCGGTGGCCGGCGCGGTCGCGGGTTGCGTTGCGGCGCGCGTGGTTGCGGGCGCGGTTGCCGGCGCCGAAGCGGGCGGCGGCGGCGGCGCGGGCGGGTTTTTGTCGGCGATGCTGATGAACGCCGCCCCGGTCGGCGCGATCGGCTTGTACAGCGCGTTCGCCTGCGCCTCGAGCGTCGCGATGGCGACGCCTTCCGCCCGCAGCGGCGCGATGCGCGGCAAGGTGATGTTTCCGTCCGGCGCGACGCGCATCACGCGCACCTGCTGCACGCCCGGGCCCGCGACGTCCACCAGGCGGACGCGAAGCAGGTTCTCCTTGCCGATGACCTGCCCGGCCTCGCGCATATCGCGGCCGACGACCACCGGCGGCGACGGCGGCGTTTGCGCGATCGCGATGGCGACGCCCATCCCCGCGATCGCAATACCGCCGAACCACACCGCCCGCTTTCGATTCACCGCAGTCATGCTCCTGACTACCGCGCGCGGCGCAGGCGCGTTTGGAGCAAAGCGAAGATTTATTCCTGTCGTCGCAGAGGTCGATTGTCTTCCTTCTCGTCGCTGATCTCCTCGAGCAGCTTCACGATCGCCGCGTGGTTCGCGTCGGTCTGCGTGATGACCAGCCGTCCGTTGATCTCGCGGATGGAACCGGCAGTGCCGCCCGCGTCGCGCCAACTGTCGGCCGCGACGGTCTCGCAGATGATCTTGATGAGGCTCTCCGCCTTTTTCTGCGACGCCTGTTCCGGCGAATCAGCGGGCGCGGTGCTCGGCATGTTCTTCAGCAGCTTCGCGATGCTGTAGACGCGCACCGTCACGTCCTTCGCCAGCGAGTCCGCGGTCGAGATGTTCACGATCCCGTCGACGACGGCGTAATCGAGCGGCACATCTTCGCCGCCGGCGTCGCGCAGGATGTAGCGCAGCGCCTGCTCGAACGGGACGTTCTTCAGCCGCACCGTCACCGGCGCGTTGCGCTCGATGCCGGCGGCTTCGACTGCACGCCAATTCACGAAGATGTTCAGCCCCGTGATGTCGCGGAGAAAGTCGATGGTGTCAGTGAAAGGAACGGCGCTGAAGTTGATCTCCGGCGCCTTCTCCGTGAGCTTGTGCAGGGTCGCCGCACTGTCGGCCGGGACCGCGTGTTTGCTGGCTTTGCCGGCGAGCAGCTCCTGTGCGTGCTTGATCTCATCGTATACCTGCGCTTCGTTCACGACCCTGCCCTGCGAGTCGTAAATCAACCCGTCGGCGCGCATGCGCAGAGCGAGCTCCTTCATCGCTTCATCCATGTCGTCGGCGGTGGGCGGCACGTGCTTGGCCAACGCTTTCTTCATGACGTCATCGATGATGGCGCGGAGCTTGTCGTTGACCGGCGCGGTGGTCGACTCGCGCGACGTCGGGCGCGGCGACGCGCCCCGCGCGGACGGCGCGGACGGCGCGGGCGTGGGTCGGGCGTCGTCGCCGCGGACAGCGTCGGTCAGCCCGAGGCCGGCGAGAACGAGCATGCAAACCACGGCGAGCGCGGTCCAGCGCGTCGCGTGATGTCGAAAATGCGCGATCATGGTGATTCTCCTTCGCAAGGTGTGTGCGCGTTCGAGGATCCCGACGGCGCCGACCAGCGGCGCGGGGCGGCGTGACAGCGACAGCGATTGCAGCAGCTTCAAAATGGTCTGGCCGTAAGCGGACTTCTCCGCGTCGCCGGTGCGTGAGAGGACCAGCTCATCGGTCGCCAGCTCGCGATCGGCGCGCAAGCGCGAGAACGCGAGCCAGAGGACGGGGTTGAACCAGTGCAGCGCGTGCAGCAACGCGACGACCCAGTTCACCAGCACGTCGTTGCGCTTCAGATGCCCGAGCTCGTGCAGCAGGATCAGGCGGAGCTCTTCGGGCGCGAAGTTGTCGAGCACCTCGCGCGGCAGGAGCAGGCGCGGACGGATCACGCCCATCAACGCCGGCGCGGGCAAGTCGGCGGAGGCGAGAATCGCGACGCGGCGGCGGACGCCGAGCTCGCGCCGGCAGCGCTCGAGCAGTTCCGTTACGTGCGGCGCGTCGACGAGCGTCATCCGTCGCACCGCGCGGGCGAGACGCATGCTCGCATAGAGAATCCGCGCGAGGAGGAGCATCGTCCCGGCGATCCAGAGCGCCGCGAGGATCAATTGCCAGGGAATTGGCGCCTGCGCGCGTGTCTTTGCTTCCGGTTTCGCACTGATCGTAACAGGCGATGCGTTGACCACGAGTCCTGCCCCGGATGAAGGCACAACCGCCAGCGAAGGCTCGGCGACGGTCGGATTTTCTTCGACGCCCGTCTGCGCGGGCGAAACGACATGACGCGAAAGATTGAAAACGCTCAACGAACTTTGCGGCGTCACCGGGACGAGCAGCCGCAGGAGCACGAGCAACCACAGGTTGTAACGCCACCGCGACGACAATCGCCCGCGCAGGAGCCACTGGACGATCAGCACCATCCCCGCCAGCACCGCCGCCTGCCAGGAGCAGCGCCAGAGCACGTCCAGCACGCCCGCGGCGACCGAATCGAGTTTCGCGAGGTTCATCGGCGTCCCTCCCGCTCGAGGATTTTTTTCAGCTCGGCGATTTCTTTCGGCGACAGGTCCGCTTCCTGGATGAAGTGGACGAGCGCCGGCGCGACCGCGCCGTCGAAGACGCGCGCGAGGAACGTTTTCGTCTCGCGACGGGCGAGCGCGTCTCGGCTGACTTTCGCGGAATAAACAACGCGCCCTTCCGCGTCATTCGCAGCGACCGCACCCTTCTGCACGAGACGCGACAGCAGCGTCTTCACCGTCCGCGGCTTCCACTGCTTCTCATCGCCGACGCGCTTGACCACGTCGCCGCTGGTCAGCGGGCCGTGGTCCCACACGACCTTCATGACGTCCCACTCGGCGTCGGAGATGGCAGGTGTGTTCTTCATCGGTCGCGGCAGTGATTACAAGTGTCGCTGACAGTGTGCTACAAGTGTAGTCAGTTGTCAATTAAAAAATTGCCGTAGGGCTGCGGGGAACGCCGTTAGAATTCGCGCATGGCTGACAGCAAAACGACGTCGAAGATCGCCGTGGTTGGCGCCGGCTCCGTCGGCGCGACGATCGCCTACGCGTGCCTGATCCGCGGCGTCGGGAAGCAGATCGCGCTGTTCGACGTCAACCGCGCCAAGGTCGACGCCGAGGTGCTCGACCTCAATCACGGCCTCCAGTTCGTCCCGATGGCGACGGTCGAAGGCTCGGACGACGTCGCCGTTTGCGCCGATGCCGACATCGTGGTCATCACGGCCGGGGCGAAGCAGAAGCCGGGGCAGACGCGGATGGACCTGGCGTCGGCGAACACGGCGATCTGCCGCAAGCTGGTGCCGCAGCTATTGGCCGCCGCGCCGGATGCGATTTTTCTGCTGGTGACGAATCCGGTCGATGTGATCACGTACGTGACGCTGAAGCTGACCGCCCTGCCGCCGTCGCGCGTGCTTGGCAGCGGGACGGTGCTCGATTCGTCGCGCTTCCGTTATCTCATCGCGAACCGCTGCAACGTCGCCGTGCAGAATGTGCACGCCTACATTGTCGGCGAGCACGGCGACAGCGAGATTCCGCTCTGGAGCAGCGCGACGATCGCCAACATCGCGCTGCACGAGTGGGCGGTGCCGCAACACGGGAAACTGAGCGTGCGCGACCGCACGGAAATTTTTCAGAACGTGAAGACGGCCGCGCAGCAGATCATCAAAGGCAAGGGAGCGACGAATTACGCGATCGGATTATCGACGGCGAAAATTCTGGAAGCGCTGCTGCACGATGAGAATCGGATATTGCCGGTGAGTTCTCTGTTACATGACTATCAAGGCATCGACGACGTCTGCCTGTCGGTGCCGAGCATCGTCAACCGCGGCGGCGTCGAACAGGCGCTGCCGATCAAGATGAACGACGCTGAATTGGCGGGTTTGAAGAACAGCGCGGAGCAAATCAGGCAGGCGATTCGCGCTGTCGGCTTTTAACCTGTTTCCACTTCCGCCGCGGCGCGCGTGGGCTGCTCGGCGAGGAGCTCGTTGATCGTGTACTGCTTGCCGCACTCCGGGCAGCGCGTGCCGGATAAGCCGGTGAGATTGTAGCCGCAGTTCGGGCAGACGATCGCGCCGCGCGATGCGTCGCTGAGTCGCGCGGCGCGCTCCTCGGGCGATTCGCGCCAGATGAAGCACGTCGCCACAAGCCAGAGCAGCGGCGCAACGGCGGTGCCGACGAAGGTCGAGACGTCGCTCTCAAATCGGTTGACCAGCAGCGCGACGAGCATGGCCCCCGCCGCCGCGACGACCGCAGACAACATGCTCAACCCGATACGGCGCGACGTGAACGAGACGGACCGTCTCCACAACAGCCACCAGTAACCGGCGAGAAACGCCCACGTCACCACGCCGCAGAAGATCAGCACCTGATCCTCGCCGTAGTACCCGTTACGCCGCCATACTTCATTCGCGACGCAGAACGCGACGAGATACAGCAACGACGCCAGCGGGAACAGCAGGATCGCCAGCAGGATTCTCGCGATCAGGTGAGACATGGGCGCGTGCCCCCAAGGCGGCGGTTGTGACCGTGGCGGCGGATTATTTCCACAGCCCAACAAACAGCACGATCAGGTCGATCACGAACAGCAGCACGATGGTGAACTCCAGGATCAGCATCATCCGGCTCGTCTGGTCAGCGCGCAGGATCTGGTAGAGGTCATCGAGCGTCTTGAGCTTTTCGTCGATCGTGCGATGCCAGTCGGCGAGGTGGAAACGGTCGGCCAAGCCCTTGTAGATGCGGGCGAGGTGCCAGTCGCCGAAGAATTTCGTGATGTTGGAGAGCTCGTCGCTGAGGCGCGCCAGGTCGACGCGGATTTCGCGGAGCTCGCGCTGGACGGATTGGTTGGTGGCGCCGCGGAAGCGCGAGCCGCCGCCGAGGTCGCGGTAGGAGCGGTCGACAGCCCGATCGAGGATCCGGTCGTACGCCTCGAGCTCGGCCAGTTGCAGGTTGGCCAGCTCCATGATGTAGAGCACCTCGTCGAAATAGCGCGGCTCGTCGACGATGACGGCGGCGTCCCAGTCCATGACGACGAGGTCGCGCTCGTAATAGCTGAAGTATTTCCCGGTCGACTCCTCCGCCTCCTGGTCAGAGAGTCGGGCCGGGTCGCCCTCTTCCGTCAGCAGCGCGGCGACGTCGCGGCGATTGGCGTGGAGCCACCCTTCGGCCGGCACGTCCACGCCGTCGCTCGTGCGCAACGGGCCGTTGATGCAGAAGACGGTGTACGCCTCCTCGTCGCCGAGCTTTTCGTGAGGGCGGATGAGATACGGCTTCAACTCGCGCTGCACGTCCTCCGCGAGCGCGCGCACCTCGTCGTAGAGGAACGACCCATCGTTGAAGCGGAGATCGTGGAACGAGACCAGTTCGCTGAGCGAGTTGACGCTGAAGGGGATCCGCACCGTGATGCTGATCGCCCCGACGGGCAGGATCTTGACGGTCAACTCGAGCCGCACCGGGCCGCTCGGGCCGAGCCGCTCGAGCGGCGGCAGGCGAACCATCTGCGGGCGGTAGAAGAAAAGCTGCCGCGGGGAGCGTTTCGAGGCGTCGACGACGAACTGGGCGACCGATTGCCCAAGAAGATGCCGCACCGGCAGGCGGTTCATCTCGTAAGCAACATCGAAGGCATAAAGGTAAACGACCTCGCCGTTCAGCCGGGCGACCGGCCCGGGCGGCGCGGTTTCGACCGCGGGCTTGCGGGCCGGGCTGACGGGATGGGATGCGGCGGTGGTCATCGCTCAATCCATTGTGCCAGACGGCTGCCCGTTCGGGCCAGCATTATTTAACTGCAGGCAGGATAAACCGTTATGCGAAGACTCCCGGCCCTGACGTGTCTGATTCTTATCCTGCTTGCGCGGCTCGCGACCGCGACGGAAACGCCCTTCCCGGTCCCGGTGATCGAGATGGCCGGCGGTGCCGATGAGATCGGGACGGCCCACGCGAAACAGCTCGGCGAGCCCATCCGCCAGCTCTTCGCCGCCTACTTCGGCAACTATTTTCAAAGCGACGCGCAGCGCAAGCTGACCATGATGGCGGCGAGCGCGTTCGGGCCGCACCTGTCGGCGGAGCATCGGGCGGAGATCAAGTCGCTCGCGGGCGGGGTCGGGTTGGATGAGCGCGAGGTGATGCTCGGGCAGTGCTTCCTCGACCTGTCGGCGATGACCGCCTGCTCGACGGTGACGCTGCCCGCCTCCGCCGCGCCGGACGGCGTCGCGCGCTTCGGACGCAACCTCGATTTTCCGTCGTTCAACGTCGCCGACAAGCAGACCGTCGTGATGATCTTCCGCCCCGCCGGCCGGTACGCGTTCGCGTCGGTCGCGTGGCCCGGGATGGTCGGGGTGCTCTCCGGGATGAACGAGCACGGGCTGGCGCTGGCGAACATGGAAGTGGATCGCCCGCGCCGTCTGCCGGTCGCGATGCCGTATATCCTGCTCTACCGCACGGTGCTCGAGCGCTGCAAGAGCGTCGACGAAGCGATCGAGCTTCTCAAATCGACGCCGCGGCAGACGGCGAATAATTTGATGCTGATGGACGCGAGCGGCGCGCGGGCCGTCGTCGAGATCACGCCGGACACGGTCACCGTCCGCCGCGCCCCGGACGCTGCCGCGCTGATCAGCACGAATCACCATCGCGGCGCCGATCTCGACACCGCCGGCCGCTGCCGCCGATACGACCTCCTTCACGACGCTTCGGCGCAAGACTTCGGCCACGTCACGCGAGAAAGCGTCGAAGCGATGCTCGCCCGCGTTGCGCAGGGGAAGATGACGTTGCAGTCGATGGTCTTCGAGCCGTCGAACCGGATGCTTTATCTCGCCGTCGGCAAGAACGCGCCGGCGCAGGGATATCACGCGCTGGACTTGAAGCCGTATTTCCGGGTGGAACGCTAGCGCGTCTCCGCGCGCGGCGCGGGTGGTTGTTCGCCGTCGTCGCGGATCAGATCGATCGGACGCTGGTCTTTTTTCGGCGGGTGGAGCATCCGGTTGAAGACGAACGCCGCGGCGTCGGTGAGGACCGGCGCGGGGACGGCGATGATCTGCACGCGGTCGACCGCGCCCTCGACGCGGAATTCGTACAGCAGCGTGCCGGTGGCGGCGTTGAGCATTTTCTGCATTGCGCCGGCCAGTTCGCCGGCGACTTTGCTGACGATCGGGATCTTCGTCGACTTGAGGTTCTCGCGCCAATCCGCCAGCGGGGCGGCGACGACGTTCAGATTTAGCTCGCCGTCCAGGCCAATCGTCCCGCCGCCCTGCAGGCCGAGGATCGGCGAGTTGACGGCCGCGTCGCGGAGCTTGACGCGTCCGTCCGCGATCTCGAAGACCGCGGCCGCGTCGCCGACGACCGCCACGCCTTTCAAACCCTTTACCTGCTCGGTGATGTGCCGTACGACCGGCATCTTGAACAGACTGCCGCGAACGATTTCGATCTCGCCGTTGGCGCGCAGCGTGCGCAGATTTTCTTTCTTCTCCGCGCCTTTGGTCACCGCGCCCCGGAACGAGGCGTTGCCGAAGATGCGCCCTTCGAGCGGCTTGTTCGCCGGCTCCTCGCGCAGGCGGTCCTCGAGCAGCGCGAGATCGACGTTGCGAATGACGGCTTCGCCCTCATAGGTTGCGTGCTCCGGATCGACGCGCGCCCATCGGCCGGTCGCCTGCACGCGGCCGTCGAGAACCTCCGCCTCGAGCTCGTGCAGATCGACGCCGGCGTTGGTGACCGTCGCGTCGCCGCGCATTTTTTCCAGCACGATCTGCCGCTCGGTCAACGCGAACGAGCCGACGTCGGTGGAGACGATGAGATCGAACGTGTTCTTCCCCTTCCCCTCGGCGTCGAGGATGTGCTTGTCGACGGTGTACGAGCCGGCGATGAGGAACGAGCCCTGCGGGTTGAGCGCGTCGAAAATCTTGTCGAGCTTCGGCGTGTAGCTTTGCAGCGGGCGATGGAAAACCACCGTGCCGCTGATCTCCTGCCAGCGCGACATCTTCGGCAAGCCTTCCACCGGCAGGCGCGCGGAGCTCAGGCGGAGCAGGTCGTCGCCGTAGTGACCCTGAAGCTCCTGGAAGATGACCATCCCGTCCTGGAGTCGGATCTCCCCGCCGCCGACGCCTTCGATGCGGTGCGCGAAATCCTTCGGGCGAAAGGAAGCGTCGCGCGGGTAGATGATGATCTGGTGGCGGATCGCTTCCCACGGATTTCGCCCGAGCAGTTCGAGCGGCCCCGAGGCGGCGGCGGTGAAGGAGCCCTTGCCGGCGATCTGGAGCTTGTCGACGCCGCGCGGCTCGTCCGGCGCGGGTTGCGTCTGAGGTTCGCGTGCGCCGTCCAGCGACGCGGCGATCACTGGCGGCGGTCGCGGCGGCGCGAGCAGCGCGACGGTCGTCGTCGGCAACGTGAAAATAACCTGCCCGTCGACCTCGGCGACGCTCCACGTCCGCGCCGCGGCGTTCAATTCGAACTGGCCCGTATGGACGATCACCTGCTTCCCGCCGCCGGCGACGTCGAGCCGGTCGATCTGCACGCGCATCGGGCCGCCCGGCGCCATCCGCGCGACGAGACTGGCCCGGGCGTGGTCAAGCATGACATCGTTCGGCGGCAGCGCGGCGGTCGCGTTCTCCAGCGCAATCGCCGCGGTGAAATTCGACTCCCGCGGGTCGCGCAGCGGAAATTTTCCGCTGCCGCTGATGCTGACCGCGCCGTTGATGCGGCGCTGACGGATGAATTCCTGCGCCGCCGCCGGCAGCGGCGAGCGGCTCGGCTCCGGCTCGACGCGCAGCTTCATCGTCGAGCTCTGCACGTCGAGCAGCAGTTCGTCGACGTCCATCGTCCCGGCCGCGGTGATTTCCGCGAGCGGCCCGGCGCGCGAGACGAGGTGGAATGTGTATTTCGAGACCGTCTGCTGGATCGTATCGACGTCGAGCGTCAGATTGTTCCAGACGGTCGGCGGCGCGTTCGGGCGGTTCACGTCGACGTAGATGATCTGCCCATTGGCGACGCGCACCTGCTTGAGGCGCAGCACGTCGGAGAGCTTGTTCGTGCGCTTCACGTCGCCAGTCGGCTTGGCGATCTTGTCGAAGCGGCCCGGGGCGAGGCTGAGCACGGGCTGCTCGACGGTGAGCTTCGAGATGATGATCGGCTTATCGCGGAACGGAAACTGGGCCAGGCTGAGCTTGACGCGCGCGACGGAGAAAAGCTCTTCGCCGCCGCGCGTGATGCGCGCGTTCCACGCCCACGCGCCGTACGGCGGAATGTAGATCAGCGGGCCGAGTTCGAGCTGCGCGTCGAGCTTGCTGTCGACGGTTGTGCGCAGCTTGTCCGCGATCGCGCGCGAGGCGAGGAACTCGCCGACGAGCAGCACGAGCACGAGCGTGAGCAGCGCCGCCAGGATCTTCAACCGCCGGCGTGAGGGATGATGTTTTTCCTCGCGATACTTCATGCGCGTTAGTTCAAGGATAGCCGCCCGCGTCGACGGCGCGGACGGACAAGCCGCGGAAAAAGCGGGAATCGAGGCCAAGCCGCCGTCTATTCCCCATTCTCTTTCCTCGTTTCACATACGTTCCGCAGCGACTGCTCGAACGGCGGCAGCGCGACGCCATTCTCGGTGATGATCGCGGTGATCAACGCGGCGGGCGTGACGTCGAAGGCGGGGTTGTAGATGTCGACGCCTTGCGGTGCGGTAGGCTGTTGCCCGAACTCGGCGACTTCTTCGGGGGCGCGCTCTTCGATCGGAATTTCGGCGCCGGTTTTCGTCGCAAGGTCTATCGTGCTCGTCGGGGCGGCGACGTAGAACGGCACGCCGTAGTGTTTCGCAGCGATCGCGACGCCGAGCGTGCCGATCTTGTTCGCGGTGTCGCCGTTGGCGGCGATGCGGTCGGCGCCGACGATGCAGGCGTCGATCTTTTTCTGCGAGAGGACGACGGCGGCCATGTTGTCGCAAATGACCGTGACCGGGACGCCGTTTTCTTTCAGCTCATAAGCGGTGATGCGGCTTCCTTGCAGGAGCGGGCGGGTTTCGTCGGCGTAAACGTGAAATTGCCGTCCCTGCTCGATGCCGAGGTAGATCGGCGCGAGGGCGGTGCCGTAACCAGCGGTGGCGAGACCGCCGGCGTTGCAGTGAGTGAGAATCTTGATTTGCGATTTGCGATTGTCCCGCTGCGCGGGCTCACCAGAAGCAATTTGCGATTGAAGAAGGGCAAGTCCGTGCGCGCCGATGGCGCGGCAGGTGCGGTGGTCTTCTTCGATCATCTCCTGACATTCCTGGAGGATGCGCTCTTTGCTCGTGCCGATGCGTTTGATGCGGTCGAGGGCCCAGAAGAGATTGACGGCGGTCGGGCGGCTGGTGGCGAGATAGGCGGCGACTTCGCGCAGGCGCGAGGGAAGTTGCGCCGGCGGCGCGTCTTTGACGCCGAGGTAGACGCCGAACGCGGCGGCGACGCCGATCGCGGGGGCGCCGCGGACGACGAGACGGCGGATGGCATCGTGCATCTGCTTTTCATCGGAAATCTCGACGTACGCCGTCTCGCGCGGGAGCTTGGTCTGGTCGAGCAGGCGAACGGCGCGGCCGGTCCAGGTGATGGGCTGAAGCATGACGGGAAATCGTATCAGATGTTCAGCAGCACGTTCAGCGCCGCCAGCGCGACGATGAACTGCGCGGCCAGCACCGTCAGGATCGGGCGGTGGAAGTGCAGGTATTTTTTGAACGCGACCATCAGGCGATAGATGAAGGTGAGGATGAAGAGCACGACGACGATCGTGGTGGCGACACGGTAGCCGTCGTCCGGGTCGAAGCGCATGAACGGTGCGCGGAGTGTGATTTCGGCAAGAATGGTCGCGACGACCAGCAGCGCCAGCGCGACGTTGCCCCAGACGATCACATCAGCCGTGTAGACGACGCAACGGACGAAATGGACCGGCCGCAGCCGCGCGCGGCGCATCGAGATACGGAAAATCATCAGCGCCGCGAGCGAGCAGGTCGCCCAGATCGCGCCGATCGAATGACCTGCGGCGGTGTTGACGAAGTCCCGGCGGACGCGCGGGTGCGTGAGCACGCCGATGAACGTCGTCGCGGGGGCGTGGGCGTCGATGATCTGCTGTGGCGTAAGTCCGGGGAACTGTGCCTTGTAATAGGAGTGCTGCAACGGCACGGTCATCGCCATCGCCATCGTGCGCCGGCTCGACGCCTGGTACGACCATACGTGGTACATCACGCGCGCGGTTATTGCGATGGTCGGAAGAAGCGCCGTCAGCACGATCACCAGCGCGTACGCCATCAAGCGCTTGGGGTGCGACGGCTGCCACGGAAGCAATCCGCCCCAGAATCTGCGCGGCATCAGATGGCCGATCATCGTCCGGATGAAGCTGCGGAGGTTGCGCTCGGGGTGATGCTCGAAGAGGTACTTGTGTTTGCGTCGCGCGGGGTCGCGAAGGTCCTCCCAGACGAAGGTGTAACCACATTCCGGGCAGCGCGGCTCGACCTGTCCGCGCAGGTCGTAGTCGCAGAGGGGGCAGCTCAGTTGATGCTCGATGGCAGACGTCGTGGTCATTCGCGATGTGAGTATCGACGGAAGACCGCATTGGGGGACATCAGCGAAAAAAGAACCCCATGCTTTCGCATGGGGCTATTGAACCGTTCGCTGCGTTCGGGAACGTGCGGAACTACAGCAGCAACTGGAACTGACCGCGGAGGACGAACTGCGTGTCGTCGCTCGCGAGCACGCCGGAGCCGGTGTCGGAGACCGGCGAACCGTTGGGCAGCCAGAGCACGTCGACGGTGAGCTTCAGGTCGTGGCCGTGGATGTAGTAGTTCGCGCCGACGGCGATTTCGTGAAGGGTGTCGTCGACGCCGGCGCCAACGGTGGCGTCGTCGAACATGATGAAGTCGTAGCGAATGAACGGCTCCCACTTGGAGTCGGGGATGAGGTAGGAGCCCTGGGCGATGAAGCCCCAGTCGTAGGTGTCGGAATCCCCGGCGGGCGGGCCGCCGGTGCCGATCGGTGCATTCGTGGTGTATCGACCGTAATACGCGCCGTAGAGACCGAGGCCGGTCGTCTGATTGTACTGGATGTCGACGGTGTGCAGGAACTGGTCGGAGTTACCGGCCTCGCTGACGTCGAACCCGCCGCCGACGACGGCGAGGTCGTGCTTGTCGTTCAACGAGGTGAACTGCTCGTAGGCGGCCCAGTCGCCGAACAGCTTGTACTGCACGCGGCCGGCGACGCCGAAGTCCCAGGTGTTGGTCGGGAAGTCCTGGAAGTTGTCGTTCGGCGCGTTGGTGCCATCGGTGAAGGCGAGCTCCGCTTGAAGCGCATCGCGCCCGTACCCGAGCGAAACGCCCTGCACGAAGTTGTCGCCGCCGGTGAAGAGATTCGTGAGGATGGTGCGGTCGGCGGCGAGCAGGCGCTTGGAGCTGGTAAGCGACTCGTGCGCGAACGGGTCCTTCATCTGGCCGCCCTTGATGGACCAGTTGTCATCGAGCTTGTGGCGGAGCCACGCCTCTTCAAGAACGAGGTTGCCGGTGTTGCGATTGGTGGCCCAGAGGAAGAGGTAGGTCGTGTTCGGGGAGTAGACGTTGCCGTCGACGCCGAACTTCATCCGGCGCACTTCGAAGCCGTTCTGCACGTCGCTGTCGCCGCCAGGCGCGCCGTCGCGGAAGTTGGTGACGTTGCGGAACTGTAACTGGAACCACGGGTGCAGGACGAAGTTCCCGTCATCGCTTTTGAGCGTGAATTTCCCGGCCTGCCAGTTCCCTTCGAAGGGGATCGCCTCCATGAAAACGCTGCGCTGCTCGGCGTCCTTGACAATCTGGTCGACCGTGCGCGCGACGTCGGCGTTGTTTTCGGTCTGTTTTGTTTCGAGCTTCTCGACCTTCGCCTGGAGTTGCTTGATCTGCGCGAGCAGCTCCTGCGTGGTTGGCTCATCGGCGGCATGGACGCCTGCTGACGTGAGCGCCAGTGACGCGACCGCGGCGGCGGTCATGAGACGCATTCGATTCCGGGACATTCGCACGCTCCTTCCTCTTGAGTTTGCAGTGAGATGACCCATCCCACGCGATGCGCGCGGACTTTACAAATTCACCGAAGGTTTGCGACAGGGGGCAATCGAACTTAACGAGAGCTTAATGCGCGGCGGCGGTCGAGGTGGTCGGGGCGGTGCGCAGCGGGGTGGCGGTCGGGGCGCCACGCTGCGAGGGCGGCTCGATCTGCGCGGCCGGGGTCACCTGGTTCACCAGCACCTGCGTGGCCGGGATGATCGTGCCGAACAGCAGCGTGCCGAAGACCGAAAGAACAACGGCGGTGAGGATCGGCAGCGGCGCGGGGAGGCGGATCGTGCGCTCCGCGACCGCGCCGTCCGGCTCGGGACGCAGGAACATCGCCGCGACGATCTTCAGATAGTACGCGGCCGAAATCGCCGCATTGACCATGGTGATCACCACGAGCCAATACAGCTTCGAATCGAGCGCGGGGCGGATCAGGTAGAGCTTCCCGAAGAAGCCGACCGTCAGCGGCAGGCCGATCAGCGAGAAGCAGCAGACGGCCATCGCCAGCCCGAGCGCGGGATGTCGGCGGCCCTGGCCGGCGAGGTCTTCGAAGGTCTCGGCGGTCGTCGCGGGCGGGACCGGCGTCGCCTGCCCGGACCATGTCCGCAGCGGACGCGCGGGAAGGAGCATCAACACGCCGAACGCGCCGGCGTTCATGATCCCGTACGCGGCGAGATAGAACAGCACGCCTTGCAGCGCCTGTTGCTGCGCGCCGTACGTATTGGCGGCGGCGAGGGCGGTCAGGCCGACCAGCATGTAGCCGCTGTGCGCGATCGAACTGTAGGCGAAGACGCGCTTCACGTTCACTTGCCACAGCGCGACGGTGTTGCCGACGGTCATCGTCAGCGCGGCCATGATCCAGAGCAGTTTGGTAAGCTGCTCCGGGGCGGCCCAACTGTTGCCGCCGGCGAGGTAGATCAGCTTGATCAGCGCGACCATGCCGCTGGCCTTGGGGACGAATGAGAGGAACGCCGTCACCGGCGTCGCCGCCCCCTGGTAGACGTCGCCGGCGTAAAAATGCAGCGGCACCGCGGCGATTTTGAAGGCGAAGCCGGCGGTGAGCATCACGACCGCGAGCAGCGCCCACGGCGCCAGCCGCGCGGGCCCGAGCTTGTCGCCCGCCGTCGCGCGGAACGCATCACCGATCTGGTCGAGGTGCAGTGTCCCAGTCGTGCCGTACAGGTAGCTGAAGCCGAACAACATCACCGCGGCGGACATCGCGCCGAGGAAGAAATACTTCACGCCCGCTTCCTGCGCCGCGGGGATCGGGCGAGAGATCGAGACCATGATGTACGTCGGGATGCTCGCCAGCTCGATGCCGAGGAAAAGCAGGATCAGGTCGTTGCTGCTGGCGACGAGGAAGATGCCGGCGATGCTCAGGAGCATCAGGCCAAAGAATTCTCCCGCTTCGGTGGCATAATCGATGGCGGCGTTGCCTGTCGCGTCGCGATTCGAGGGCCAGGCGAGCAGCACGAACAGGATCCCGACGCCGCCCGCGAGCAGCTTCACGAACTGCGCGAAGTTGAAGACCATCACTGAGCCGGTCGCGTCGGTGATCGCGTGCTTCTGCTCCTCATGGGTCATCTGGTAGCCGAACACGAAGATCAGCGCGAGCAGCGCGATGATCGGCGCCGCGCGGCGCGCGCCCGCGCGGGGGACGGCGCCGAGCAACAGCAGCGCGCACGCCACCGTGATCAGCACGAGCTCGGGAAAGAGGGCTTGGAGCAACGGGTTCATATCACTTCCCCGCATTCGCGACCGCATTGGTCGTCATCGGCGCGGGCGGGATCGCCTGCACGATCGCTTGCGCGGGTTTCTCGATCGACTTCAAAATGATGTTCGGTTTCACGCCGAGGATCACGACCGCGAGCGCGAGCGGGATGAGGATGCCGATCTCGCGGGCGCTCAGATCCGTCGGCAGGTCCGATTCCGGGGCTGCGCCCTGGCCGCGATCTTCCTGGCCGACGGCGACGCCGTGCGCGGTGTGGCCGTGATCGTCCGTGTGTCCGCCGGGCGTCTTCAGCGGGCCCCAGACGATCCGCGCCAGCATGTGCAGCATGTAGACGGCGCCGAGCACGATGCCGGTGGCCGCGAGGACGGCGTATGGGATGCCGAGCTTGTCGCTCGTGAACGCGGCGAGGATTGTCAAAAACTCGCTGACGAAACCGTTCAACCCGGGCAGGCCGATGCTCGAGAGGCTGAAGAGGACCATGAAAAACGCCCAGATCGGCATCACCTTCGCCAGGCCGGAGAGCTCGTTGATATCGCGCGTGTGATACCGGTCGTAGAACATGCCGATGCATAAAAACAGCGCGCCGGTGCTCAGGCCGTGATTGATCATGTACAGCACGGAGCCCTGCACGCCCATCGTGTTGAGCGCGAAGAGCCCGAGCACGCAGAAACCAAGGTGTGAGACGGATGAGTACGCGACGAGCTTCTTCACGTCCTGCTGCACCCACGCGACCAGCGCGCCGTAGATGATGCCGATCACGCACAGCCAGCCGATCCACGGCGTCAGCGTCACCACCGCATCCGGCGACGCAATCGGGACGGCGAGCCTGAGCAGGCCGTACGTCCCGAGCTTCAGGAGCACGCCGGCGAGGATGACCGAGCCGGCCGTCGGCGCTTCGGTGTGCGCCAGCGGGAGCCAGGTGTGCACGGGGAAGAGCGGGACCTTGACCGCGAAGCCGGCGAGGAACGCCAGCAGCAGCCACCAGCGCGCGTCCGGGGACAACTGCGTCTGCGCATAGGTGACGGCGGTCGCGAGATCGAAACCGCCGCTCTGGCCGCTGATCGGGTTGTTCATCCCGAGGTAGATGATGCCGACCAGCAGAAAGACCGAGCCCGTGAAGGTGAAGAGGAAGAATTTCCCCGCGGCGTAGCGCCGCTCCGGGCCGCCCCAGATCCCGATGATGAAAAACATGGGGATGAGGGTGAGCTCGAAGAAAATGTAGAACAGTAGCAAGTCGCGCGCGAGGAAGACGCCGTTCATCGCGGCCAGCAGCAGGAGCATCCAGGCGTAATATTCCTTCGGGCGGTCGGTGATGCTCTTGAAGCTGGCGAGGATCGCCAGCGGCGTGAGGAAGACGCTCAGGAGCACGAGCCACAGGCTGATCGCGTCGGCGCCGAACTTGAACCCGAAGCCGACGCTCTCGAGGTAGAAGGCCGGCAGCGACGTGTTGATTTCTCCGCCCGCGCTCCACTCGAACCGCATCGCCACCAGCAGCGCGACGAACGCCGTGAGCAGGCTCGCCCCGAGCGCCCACCATCGGACGATCGGCGAGCGCGCCGGCAGCGCCGCGCCGATGACCGCGCCGATCGCGGGGATGAGAACGAGTAACAGGAGAGCGTTTTCCATCCGTCCAATCGCGTTACGTGTAAAACACAAAGACCAGGATCGCCGTGATGCCCAGCAGCATCATCACCGCGTACCCCTGCAAATAGCCGCGCTGGGTGGTGAATCGCACAACCCACCCGGCCGCGTGCGGCGAGAAGCCGAAGACGCGCACGAGCCCGTCGACGACCAGCCGGTCGAACATGAACAGCCCGCGTCCGGCCGCGCGGAGCGGCTCGACGATGCCGTTCTGGTAGACCTCGTCGATCCAGTATTTCGCTTCAAAGATTCGCGCCGCGCCGCGGAAGCGGACGGCGAGCTTGTCGCCCGCGCTGCGGTCGCGCAGGTGCATCAGGTACGCCAGGTAAACGCCGCAGCCGGCGATCAGCGCGCTGACGATCATCAACGTCAGGTGAACGTGATGCTCGTGCGCGACGAACTCCTTGCTGAGCTTCTCGATCTCGAGCTGCACGTCGTGCTGGCCGAACTGGAGCGGGTGCATGTCTTTGCCCCGCAGGCCGTGGACGCGCTGGGCCATGTGATAGGCCTGCGCGACTGACGGGCTGGCGCCGAGAAAGTTTCCGATCGCGTGGTGATAGGCGAGCGCGCCTGCGAAGATCGCGCCGAGCGCGAGGATGACCAGCGGCGCGATCATGATCATCGGTTCGTGATCGTGATGATGTCCGGCGGCGTGCTCCTCTTCGGCATCATGGCCCGCCGCGTGATGAGGGTCGTGCGCCGGCGGCGGCGGAACGACCAGCGGGCCTTCAAACACGCGGAAATAAAGGCGGAAGCTGTAGTACGCGGTCATGAACGCCGCGATCAGCATCATCGCGGCGAGCAGGCGGCTCTGGAAATACGACGCGGCGATGATCTCGTCCTTCGAGAAATATCCCGCCAGCGGCGGCAGGCCGGAAAGCGCGGCGCAGCCGATCAGCATCAGCCAGCGCGTCTTCGGCAGAATCGCCTTCATGCCGGACATTTTGGAGAGATCGAGCTCCCCGCCCGTCGCATGCATCACGACGCCGCTGCTCAAGAACAGCAACGCTTTGAAGAACGCGTGCGTCACGAGGTGAAACACCGCCGCGACCGGCGCAAAGCAGCCGGCGGCGACGAACATGAAGCCGAGCTGGCTGACCGTCGAGTAGGCGAAGACTTTCTTCAGGTCGAATTGTCGAAGCGCAATCGTGCCGGCAAAGAGCGCGGTGAAGCAGCCGACGATCGCAACCGTCCACATCGCCGCCGAGTTGCCGACGAAGAGCGTGCCGCAGCGGACGATCATGTACACGCCGGCGGTCACCATCGTCGCGGCGTGGATCAGCGCGCTGACGGGCGTCGGGCCTTCCATCGCGTCCGGGAGCCAGACGTGCAGCGGGAACTGCGCGCTCTTGCCGAACGCGCCCATCATCAGCAGGAAGGGGATCCAGTTCAGCGCCTGGCGCTGGAACTCCGACAACACCGGGTTCTGCACGAGCTCGAGCAGCCCGGTGTGCGCGGCGTCGCCGGAAAAATACTTGATCGTCCCGAAGGCCATGAAGCAGAGCATGATCCCCAGCCCGAACCCGAAGTCGCCGATGCGATTGACGAGGAACGCTTTCTTCGCCGCCTCGCGCGCGGACGGGCGCTCGTAGTAATAGCCGATCAGCAGGTAAGAGCAGACGCCGACGCCTTCCCAGCCGAGGTAAAGCATCAGCAGGTTGTTGCCCATCACCAGGCAGGTCATCGCGAAGATGAACAGCCCGAGGTAGCTGAAGAAGCGGAAATATCCCGGCTCTCCCTTCATGTACCCGGCGGAGAAGACGGTGATCAGGAAGCCGATGCCGCAGACGACGCAGAGCATGACGGCCGTGAGCGGATCGAACCAGAATCCCGCTTCGGCGTTGAAGAACCGGTCGTGCGGCGCGTTGTTTGGATTGCCGGCGGTGATCCAGTTGAAGAAGACTTTGTTGACGCCGACCGTTCGCGATTCCGCCGAAAGCGCGAGCCCGCCGTGCCCGGCGTCGGCGGCGTGGTGTTCGGGCATATGGCGGAGCATGCCGAAGAGGAGCATGAACGACAGGACCGCGCTGCTTCCGACGCCGATCCAGATCGGCCAATGCGATTTGTCCTTCAGCCAGCGCGCGCCGAAGAATCCCGCGATCATCGCTCCGAGCAACGGGAGCAGCGGGATCAGGTAAGAATGTCGAATTGCGAAGAGTTCGTCCATCTCAACCTTTAAGTTCTCGCCACGCGTCCGCATCCAGCGTGTTCTTCTGCCGGAACAACAGCACGACCAAACCTAATGCGAGGCTCGCTTCCGCGGCCGCGATCACCAGGACGAAGATCACAAACGCCTGGCCTTCCAGGCCGTGCCAGAATCGACCGAAGGCGATCAGGTTGATCGCGACACCCTGAAACATCAGCTCCGTGCAGAGGAAGATGACGATCAGGTTCCGGCGCGTCATGAATCCGATCATGCCGATCACGAACATGATCGCGCCGACGGCGAGGTAATGTTGGAGGGCGAGCTGGGTCATGTCTCCGGATACTCTTTTTGCCGCGGGTTGTCCGTGCCGTAGACCGGGATGCTGTGCGGGTTGTCATCGACCGGCGTCGCGGGGCCGAGGACGGTTTCGCCGGCGGCGGTTGTTTCGCGCGCGGTGTCGCGGCCGGGGATGACGACGCGCTTGCGCGCGATCACGATCGCGCCGACCATCGCGACGGTCAGGATCAGGCCGGCGAGTTCCAAGTTGATGAGTTGTTTGTTGAAGAGGTAGTTGCCGAGCTGCTGCGTGCCGCCGCGGGGGACGAAGCCGGTGGGTTGCGTGGTCGCCGGTGTAGGTGCCACATCCGCCCGTTGTTGCAGCGGCGTCGCCTTATCGAAGATGACGAACAGGATGATCCCGAGCAGCGCGAATCCCACGGCCGACGCGATGATCGGCTCGCGGCTGATCGCGTCATGCTCGGCGAGTTGTTCGTGCATCGCGCCGCCGGGGCCGGCGACGGTTTCCGGCTGGGCTTCGGCCGCCAGCATGATCACGAAAACGTAGGTCACGAGGATCGCGCCGGCGTAAATGAGAATCAGCGCGGCGGCCATAAACTCTGCCCACATCAGGACAAACAGCCCGGCGGTGGCCATCACGGTCAGGACGAAATAGAGGGCGGAATAGACCGGCTTCGAGTGCGTGATGACCCGAACCGCCCCGAGAACCGCAATGGCGGCGAAGACCCAGAAGTAGACGTCCATCCCCCCCGCAGTCTTGGCGACCAGCGCCGCGAAGACGAGCCCCGCCGCAAGGAGGACAATCGCGCCGATTTTACGCAATGGCCCTTCCATCCGCCCCGGAAGCAGCAGAATCAGCCCGATCGCCGCGACGACGGCGAGGACGAACAGCAACGCGGGCGGGATGTACGAAGCGCTTTGCGCCAGCGGGAGGGGGTTTGCGCCGAATCCGGATGAAGCAGGCAGACCGAGCATGATGATGCGGCGCGCGAGAGTGTTTGTGTGCGAGCGACGGCCAATTTCCCGGCAGCAGCGGCGCGGCTGACGGCGGGCGGGCAGCGTACCCAATTCAGAGCGAGCGGGCAGCGCGGCTTCTCCCGCGGTTTTCACCCCGCGCCCGCCAATCCACCGGTCAAACGAGCGGGAAGTCTATGAAGGGGTGATGGATTACGCAAGGGAGGTTGTGAATCCTTTCACGAACGCGGAAATCGACCGGCCCGGTACGATTGCGGCGCTGGATACGCCGCCAATTCCGCGCTGCCCAAACCGATGCGATTCATCCTGCGCTTCTGCTCGTGGTTGTCGCTGCTCGTCGCGGTCGCGCTGTCGGCGGCGGCGGTGCGCAGCTTCTGGCGCAATGATTCGCTTTTTATCGAGCGTGGGGCGAAGGCGTACTTCGTGGGGTCGGTCGGCGGACGCGTCAGCATCGCGGAGATTTCGTCCGGACGGCAATGGCATCCGAGCCGGTTTCACTGGGCGACTTATGACAAGCCGAAGAACGCGGTGCTCGCGTCAATCGTCGATAGTCCGGACACGAAGAATCTGGGAATCATGCTCAGCGGGCGGGGAAACCTCGGCGGCTTCGGCCCGGCGCGGTGGTTCGCAGTGCCGTACTTCGTGCCGATCGTTCTCCTGGGAATCCCGCCGGCGATGATGCTGCTGGGCGCGTGGCGGCGGCGACGTCGCGGCCGGCGCGGGTTGTGCCGCGACTGCGGATACGACCTGCGACATTCGCCAGAGCGATGTCCGGAATGCGGCGCGGCCGGTCCCGCGTCGGCGACGACCCCCGCAACGTGCAATGGGTAACGACGAGGAGGCGACCAGGACGACGACGATACCCGCGGTGACGGAGGCCTCGAACTCGTGATCCGCCGGCGACATTTAAAAACGTTCGCCGGCTTCCTCTGCGGCGCCGTCGTTCTCGTGTTGATCTTCCTGTGGGGCCGCAGCACGGAGTCGGCGGACGTGGTCTCGTACACCCGGTGGCATTACGACGATGTCAACCTCGAGACGTCCACGAAATACGCCATCGTCTCCCGGAACGGATCGATCGGCCTGTGGCATTACCGCGGCCGAAAGCGAGCGGAGTTTATCGTGCCGGTCAGCAGTGAGTGGTGGTGGAGCATCGCGGGCCGCGACAACAGCGTTTTCCCGCCCGTGAACCGCTTCGGCTTTGGCCTGTCGAAGGCGCAAAAGGCTTCAGGCGAAGCGCGCGAGCTCTCGGTGGGGGCGTTCGTTCCGCACTGGCTGCTGATAGCGATCTTCGCGCTGACGCTGCTGCGCGGGTTCTGGCTGATGCATCGCCGCATCAGCCGGGCGAGTCGTGGCGAATGCTTGAGCTGCGGCTACGACCTGGGCGGCTCGGGCGATGCGGCGCGCTGTCCGGAGTGCGGCGCGGCCGCGCACGCGTCACAGGCATGAATCGGGATTGCACCGTCCGCATTACGCCGCGCAATTGCGCGCTTTGCGCTGTCATCCTGAGGTACTCCGAAGGATCTGTGTCCCACGACTCCACGACCAGATCCTTCGTAGTACATCAGGATGACAATTCTCGAGTTATGGGCAGATGCATCCGGGCGAATGCATGTCGCGACTTAGCTACTCGCGGCTTGGCTTCACGTTCACCGCGAGCGCATCCGCGATCTTCAGCACCGTTTCATCGTCCGTAGTCCCGACGCTGCGCAGGCTGACGACGACGTCGTTCACCATGAAGTACCGCGTCTGCACGCGCAGCTTCAGGCCGCCCTCGGGCTGCACATCGCTGCGGACGTGACGCAGGTACTCGCGCGGCGCGCCGCCGGCGACCGGCTGGTCGTCGCCGATCGGCTTCGCGCCGTCGAGCGGCGCGGTGCGGCGTTCGTCGTCGATCATTTTGTCGATGAACGCGTCACGGCGGGCGGGATCGTCGCGGGCGTCCTTCGGGATCACGCGGGCGCGGACGATCAACTGCCGCGTTGGCTGCTTGGGATCCGTGTACGTCACGACCAGTCCATTCGCGGCGTCGGTTTTCGCTTCCTTCCAATCGATCGGCGGCTTGAGCTTGAGCTTGTTGCGCGGAAAAACGACCGGCGTCTGCCCGCGCGTGAGCCGCATGCCGTCGAGCAGCTCTTCGCCGGCGGCGTGCAGCGGCTTGACCTCGTCGGGTGAATCGTTCAGCACGCTGACCGCGACGTGCACGATGTTCAGGCCGATCACCCGATAAAGCTGGAGGCGGTCGATGACGCCGTGCTCGCCGCTCAGGCGGTCGTGGATCTTCAGGAAAAAACGCGGGTCTTTTTCAACGCGCGGCGCCAGGAGAATCGTTTGGCCGCTGCGATCGGCGTCCTCGCGGATGGTCTTGCCGATGATCAGCGCCATCTGCTTCGCATACGTGTCGGGAACGTCGCGCGGTTGCGGCGAGACGTTGATGTCCATCCGCACTTTGCCATCGGCGGTTTGATACGAAGCCTTGCGGTTGTCGTCGCTCTTTTCGATGAACTGCCACCCGGGGGGCGGGGCGTAGCGGATGGAGCCGTCGATGAGCGGCTCCATCTCGGCCGTACGGACGACGTCCCGCGTCGCCGGCGCCGAAGTGGGCGGCAGCGCCGGGGCGGCAGCAAGGATCATGACGATCGACGTGATCAGCGGCATGCTCCACCTCCGTCGCGCCCGCGCGACACTTGTTGCCGGCGATTCCACCATTGCATCCAACGGGCGGACGCGGTCATTCTATCCCGCGGAGCACCCGTTCGTGGACGCCATCATTAGTGACATTCTCGTTGTTCTCGATCCCGCCTACGAAGCGCGCCTCGCCGACGCGCTGACGATGCTCAAATCCGCCGGCATGGAAATCCGCAGCGCCGACGATGACAACAGCGTCGTCGAGGGCACGATCGAGGAGGCACTGGTGCACGGCCTGGAAAAACTCGAGTGCGTCGATTACGTCCGCAAGGTTTTTACCTACTACGCGAATTTCCCGCCGGGGGATCCGAGGGATCGGGATGGGGTTTGATGCGCGAACCTGCACCTGAAGGTGCGGGCTTGGCCATCAGGTCACGGAGGCTTTCCATCCGTACGTGATGTACTGGTGCTCGAATCTGCCGTCGGGGTAGAGGTCGATCACGCCGTAGCCTTCGGGGAACTGCGCGAGCGGGCCTTTCCACCAGTTGCCGCTGACGGCGCCGTCGCAGATGAACGCGACGTTGCGGTAGTCGCAGCGGTCGACGAGATGGATGTGGCCGGAGACCGCGAGCTTCACGTTGTGCTCGTCGAGCAGATCGACCATCGCGTGGGCGTCGTGGTGCATCCATGAATCTGGGACGTTCCACTCGGTCTCGCGGATGCGCTCCGACAGGCCGTCGAAGAAGACGCAGACCGACAGGATCGGGATGTGCGAGAAGAGGATGATGTTCTTCTTCGCGCGCGACGCGGCGGCGAGATCGCCCTTCAGCCATTCGGTCTGCTCGGGGCCGAAGTTCGCGGTGTAGCCGAAATCGCGGCGGGTCATGCTGTCGAGCATGACGAAGTGCCACTGGCCGGCGTCGAAAGAGTAGTACGGATTCGCGAGCTTCAACTGATCGAGCGCCATCGCGCGGCCGTAGCCGACGGTGCTGTCTGAGATTTCCTTGACGCCCCAGCCCCAGATGTCGTGGTTGCCGAGGACGGATTTCACCGGCGTCTTCGTCGCGTTCATCGCTCGGTGGTAGACGTCCCACTGCGTCCGCGCGCGATCGAGGCCGGCATCGAGCACGTCCATCACGTGATCGCCGCCCGTGACGATGAGATCAGGCGCGGGGGAGAGTTTTTCGAGGGATTCGAGGGCGGCGAGATAGCCGTCGCCGGCGCGGCGCTCGGGTTGAACGTGCATGTCGGTGAGGTGCGCGACGCGGAAGGGTTTTACTGTTTCCGGCTGGGAGCTGGGGAGATCTGGGGCTGAAGCCCCGGGCTTGGCCGCGGAGGTGAGGGTGTTGGTAGCGAGCAGGCTGGCGCCAGAGGCGATGCCGGCGCGGAGGATTTCGCGGCGGGTGGTTTTCACGTCGTCTCCTTCACCGACTTCCATCCGTAGTCGACGTAGCGGTGCTCGAACGTG
This sequence comes from Phycisphaerales bacterium, assembly GCA_034666045.1. Lineage (GTDB taxonomy): Bacteria > Planctomycetota > Phycisphaerae > Tepidisphaerales > Tepidisphaeraceae > JAICTV01. The sequence continues at coordinate 25,998 of JAXDMN010000254.1, forward strand.
CCGTTCGGATAGAGATCGAACACGCCGTACCCTTCCTGGAAATCCTGGTACGGCCCGCCCCACCAGTTTCCGCTGATCGCGCCGCCGCAGACGAAGCTGATGCCGAGATAATCGACGCGGTCGAGCATGTGCGTGTGGCCGGATAATGCGAGCTTGACGTTGTTCTTCGCCAGGATCCGGATGAGCGGCTTGGCGTCGTGATGCATCATGTTGTCGTTGATGCGAAGAAAATCCTGCCCGTTCTCGCCCCCCTTGCCGAAGAACATCGACGCGACCGCGCACAGCGGAATGTGCGTGGCGACGAGCACCGGTAGGCGCTGGCCGGCCATGTTTTTCTCGAGATCTTTTTCCAGCCACGCGTGCTGCTCGTCATCGAGCGTGGCAAAGTAGCCCTTGTTGCGCAGTTGGATGTTGTCGAGGATGACGAAGTGCCAGCCGCCGGCGTCGAAGGA
>JAXDMN010000255.1:0-3640 GCA_034666045.1 Phycisphaerales bacterium
ATTCCGTGAGACCGACCTGCCACGTCGTGAGGTCGGTCGGATTCTGGCGGACGCGCAGCCCGGCGTTGTACGTCGTGAGGGCGTCGCCCGGACCCGAGTAGCTGTTGAAGCCCGCGATGAACGCGCCGGTCGTGCTCGTCGGGATCGCGTTCATTCGAAGCGACATCGACCAGTACAGATCGCCCGCCTGGTTGATGTACTCCCCAAAGCCCAGCGAGGGCGTGCGGCCGGCGCTGCTCGTCGTGAGACGGGCGGAGTTGCCCATCGGCGTGGGAAGGACCGCGGCGCCGATGCCATTGGGATTATTGCTGCCCGCGGAGATCGTGGTGTTGCCGGTCGTCGTGCCGCGCCTGCCCCAGTAGGTGCCGTTGATGCTGTAGTGCTTATAAGCGGCGGGAGAAGCCTGCGGCGTTTCCGGATCCGTCGCGACCGCGTCCAGCGCCGAGCCGGTCGTCCCGGTCGAGGTGTAGTTGAATGGCTCGTACAAAACCTGAGCCGAGGCCTTCGACGCCGCCAGCGCAAGCGCAATGGCCGGAAGCAACTTATGGATCTTTCGCATGCTCACTCTCCCAAAGAGGACGGTGTGTGTTTGCAGATACCCAGCGCTTACGCCGGCGGCCCTCGCCTAGTTCTTCAGTATGGACCGAAGATGAGCCCGTGGCAAACCGGGCAAACGCTTATTGTGGGGGTTGTTACGCTGTATACAAGTTAAATGTTCCGCTCGCCGCAACATTTTGTGCCGACCTTGCCGGAAATGACCGCGGCGTCCGTTGTCAGGGGTTGGCTGCGCCTTGCCGGTGGCGGAAAGCTCGCCGCCGAATTCAGCTTCATCGGTGTCCGATTTGTGCCCCATCGGGGGCGACCTTTTTTACCGACGGCGCGAGCGGCGACTGAGGTGCGCAACCGCCAGGAACGCGAAGGCGCAAGCGGCCGGCTCGGGGACGGGGGTCACGGACGCGGCGGCGGGAGCAGAAGTGACCGGGAACGGTGCGCCTTGCGCGACGATGTTGAAGTCGATCGTGCTGTAGTCATCGCCGCTGATGATCCCGTCGTAGTTGAAGTCACCGTTCGAGTATCCGTCGGCGCTGGTGCCGACGTTGAAGTCGATCGTGCTGTAATCGTCGCCGGAGATGAACCCATCGAGGTTCGCGTCGCCTGCGTAGGTGTACATGACAAGGACGTCGCCGCCCGCGACGGAGAGGCCGCCGAAGTTGTCGAAAGTGGTTTCCAGCGCGGTGGAGACGGCGAGGGTGGTGAGCCCGGACAACGCATCGGAACGTCTCGTCGCGATCCCGCCCCCGTCCCATCCGCCACCGTTGTGGCCTGAGCGGATGAGACTTTCGACTGCCTCGAGCGGCATCGACGTGAGGATCAGTTTGTTGTCCGCCAGATCCAGTCGCATCCCACCTGCCCCGCCGCCCGCACCGGCGATGGAGAGCTCGCTCAGCTTGCTCGTGCCGGTGTTCGTGCCGTTGGCGGCGATGCGCACTTCGCCGCCGGTGATGGTCAGGCGATCCGCGCGAACGTTGTTGACCGCCAGCGCCCCCGCCCCGCTTTTTCCAATCGACTTCGACGTCGGCTGAAGGCTTGTCATCGTCAGCACGTTCGTCGCGGACGCGACCGTGACGTTCACATCGTCCGCCAGGACCAGTGGCGCACTGATCGTGTGGTTCCCGCTCGCAACGGTGATGGACGCCGCCGCGCCGGTCGTCGTATCGAGCGTGACCGCGCTGGCGCCGGCGATCGTGTAAGAAAAACTGCTGTTGAAATTGATCGCGCCGGCGGAGACGGCCGCGCTGACCGTCACCGTTCGCGCCGCCGTGATCGCGTTGCCGAAATTCACCGTCGCATCCGGAAAATTCGGCATCGCCCCGGTCCAGTTCGTGCGCGTCGTGCCCCAGTTGGACGAGGCGTTGCGCGTCCAGGTCGCATTGACCACCGCCCCGGGCAGCGGCGTGCCGAAATGGTTGCGCAGGTGGACGAACAGCTCCTCCATCCCCACCACTTCCACCTTGTTCGCATCCAGCCATTGAACGAGCTGCCACACGTTGCTCATCGGATCGCCCGCGCCCGTGCCGTCCGGGCCGGCGGTCGACCAGGGATGAACGTTGACGATGCTGTAGGAAGCCTGGTTGTCGATCGGGTCGACGTTCGCGGTGCTGTTGAGCGCCGCCGCGATCGAGGCGGCGCTGTCGGCGCCGTCCCACAGGGAGTATTTGACGGAGAGGATCGGCTTGCCGTTGCGCCAGGTGAGCGCGCCGTTGCGCCCTTTGTAAAACGTGTCGTAAGTCTTGTACATCATCCCCACGACCGGCTCTTTGCCCAGGATGACCTCGAGCTTGTTGGAGACGATGTATGAGTTGTCCAGGATCGACGTGACCTTCAAGTCCGCGGCCGCCATCGACTGTGCGATCGACTCCGCCAGGCCGTTGATGTCCGGCGTCTGGCTGGGGAAGGCGATGCCGGATCCGCCGGCGGCGACGAAGGTGTCGCGTCCGCCCGCGCTGCCGTCGGCGGCGTTGTTGTAAAAAAAGTTGTGTGCGACCGGGTTCATGTCTTTCAGCGACGGCGTGAAATCCCACGTCATGTCGAACTTGCCGCGGTGCGGCGAGCCGAAATATTTCGGGTCGGTCCCCATGCCGTTCGTCAGCCAGGTGGGGTTGTCGCCGTCGCTCATGACCAGCGCGACGTAATGCTTGCCCGTCTTGGTCGTGACGCTGCCGGGCGTGTGCTGCTTCTGCTTCTCGATCGGCACTTTCCAACGCGCGGTGGTCGAGCTGCTCCAGTTGTGATTACTGGCAACGACCTGCTGATTGCTTTGCGACGCCTGGTTGAACAGGTCGAACTCGTTGTTGCCCCATCCGAAAATTCGCCCCTGCGCGTTCTGATTCGTCGTGTAGGGCGCGAGCGCGGTCGGATCGGTGAAATAGGTGAATCCGCGGTTCATCACCGCGAAGTCGCGCAACTGGTGATCGAACCAGGTGTCCTGGTGGAACAGCATGTTCCGGTTGAATTGCGGGCCGTATTGCGCGTAGGCGTCGGCGTAGGTCATCGTGCGCGCGTCGGCGATTTGGATGAGACCTTTTTCGACGGCGAGGTCCTTCGTGCTCTTGCCGAGGAAGCCGGCGGTCGCGGTGCTGACGACGATCGCGTCGGTGACGCCGGCGATGCTCGTCGCGACGTTGATCGAGTGCGGATTCGCCGGGTCGAACAGCACGTAGCCGCTCAACTTGCTCTTGTAGCGGTCGATGAACCAGCCCGGGTGCGTCTGCACCTGCGAAGTGACCGACGGATACGACGCCTTGAGCTGATCGAGCCAGAAGCGCGGATTGGGCTGCGTGCCGCTGTCGGGTGAAAGCAAAACCTCGCCGTTCGTGCTGCGGTTCACGATGCCCGCGAGGCTGGCCATCATGACGTGCTGCGACTGCGCCGGCGGCGAGCCGAACGGCGCGTTGTAGTTCTGCGACATCGGCCAGATGTAGACGGTCGACGGGAGTTGCGTGGTTTGCGCCGCGGCCGTGCCGCCAGCGGCGGTGGCGAGGACGCCGAACAAAATGGCGGGCGGGCGCAGCTTCTTCATTACCTTCGTCCACCAAACCTAAAGGCGAAGGCGATTACTAACAATGTGCAATCCGCCCGG
>JAXDMN010000256.1:0-4281 GCA_034666045.1 Phycisphaerales bacterium
CATATATGGCTGCAGCAACGGCAGAACGGCGACGGAAGCAGATGAAGCTCGCGGCAGTGGTTGTGGGATGCGCAACGGCGGTGGTCGTGGTCGGTTGGACGGCAGTGGCGGTCAGCGGTTGGATGAATTGGGAGAAAGAAGCGTTGGGACTGCGGGGAACGTTCGGCGATTCCTTTGGCGTTCTCAGCGCGTTATTCACCGGCTTGGCGATGATCGGCGCCGCAATTGCGATCTACCTTCAGCGCGAGCAACTAATCGAGCAACGCGATGAGATTCGCGACAATAAGCGAAGAGGTGACGAGGACGCCGTCGAGACGCGGTTCTTTCAACTTATCGCTGCTCTGCAAAACGCCGTGAACGGCACCCGGGTGGGCGAAGAGGGGGGCGGGTATGTCGGTCGGCAAGCCATTCGGAAGATCGCGTACACGTTGACCTACGAGCAGAGAGGCAATCGCACGAAGCGTCATGCGGGTCCGAACCTTCCGCTTAATGAGCGTCGTCAAGATATCGATCAGTGGTTCACCACCTTTTACAAGGGGGTGTTTGACGCTGACGGCAAGGAGAAAGTTCCGCCATGGGGGGATCTCGTCGGGTACATCTTTCGCCTGATCTACCACATCCTGAAGTTTATCGAGGCCAACGAGGGGGTCGGCGGCACGAGCGCGGAATTCTACGTGAAGATCCTTCGGGCGCAGCTCTCGAATCCAGAACTGGTCTTGCTGTTCTACAACTGCCTAAGCCACTACGGGTACGAGGACCACTTCCCGCTAGTCGAGAAGTACGAGATGCTGAAGAACATAAACGTCGATTCGCTGGCCGATAAGGATGACGCGCTCCTTTATCAAAAGGCGCTTGGACAGGGCGGGTGAAACGGGCGTCTTTCTGTGAACGAGGACGCCGCCCGGCTGCGTCTCCGCTACGGCCGCGTCCGGCTGCGCGCACGACGGATACGGAAACTAGGACAGTTGTAGGACAAGCGTGGGGTACAAATGCAAAGGCCTGACGCATCTGCCGATGCGCCAGGCCCTTACGAACTCGGTTGCGATTGGAACGGAGAGGGAGGGATTCGAACCCTCGAATGGGTTTAAGCCCATTACAGCATTTCCAGTGCTGCTCCTTCGGCCACTCGGACACCTCTCCAGGGTGAAAAGCCGGTCAATCATAGAGAGGGGGCGGCGGCGCACAAGTCATGTGCAATCGGGCGGGGGAAGGAGCCGGACTCGGTGAGTGCGGATTTCCGCGGCTAAAGGTGCGGCTCTTCCAACGGCACCGGGCAGACGTCTTTTCTTCGGCAGGACTGGCAGCGGCGGCCTTCCCAGAGGGTGTTGAATTGTTCCATCACGCTGTCGATCAGGGCGGCGGATTCGGTCCAGATGCCGAGCTCGAAGTTGCGTTTGCCGTCGGCCTTGGCGCCGAGGCCGGCGCCGGTCAGGTTCGCGCTGCCGAGGTACATCGCGCGCGTGTCGACGATGACGGTCTTGGCGTGCAAGCGCGGACAGCGGCGGATGGTGAGGTTGGTCGGGAGCGATTGCTTGAGCTCGCGCAGCGCCGGGGCGCTCGGGGTGCCGGCGTGGAGCAGGCGGATCTCGACGCCGCGCGCCGCGAGGCGGCGAAGCACCTCGACGATGGAAATCGCGCGGCGCGTCGTACCCCCGGTCCCGGCCTGCGGGACAAGCATCGCTTTGAAATCGGCAGTCGCGATGTCGAGGCTCGTCTTTGCTTTCAAGATTCCGTCGAGCACGACGCGGCGGTGATGCTGCGCGTCGATGACGAGCTCAACTGCGCCACTCGCGGCGGTCGTCATGCGAACGAGCTGATCGAGCGGCAGCGCGAGAGGCATGCGTGTGTTATCGGCCGAACAGACGGAGAAGATGATGCAGCAAGCTCGTGCGTCGCGTTCGCGGCCACTTTGGCCCGCATGTCGCGACACGTGCGACCGATTGCCGAGAACCCTGATACGCGTCCACGCTTTTTACCCGGATTTCCACGATTCACAGCCGCTTGGGAGATTTTCGAGGGGTTCGGCACAGCGTTCGCAAAAACCTATTTCGTCCGTGATTGGCTGACGCATCGTGAAATGCGGTTTGTCAGCGAGTGACGGATGGGTGGTTGTCGAAAGCGAATGCGTTAGAGCTTTGCTGACGACGATCACCCCAACTTTGCCCGCGCATTCCGACCCATTCACTCCTGAACCCGGGTCGGAACCCCATAGCCCGCGGCTGGCACCACCAGGTGCCAGCCGTTTTTTTTGCGCGCTCGCGTCGCCTTCACAGGCGAGGCCGCAGCGTCAATCGTTGCGACCGGCGATGGCGATGTTGTAGCACTGGCGGATCATGTCGATCGCGGCGTCGTCGAAGCCAAGCGTCTCGAGCAGCCGCGTTTTCAGGCGAAAAATCCACTGCAGCGCGTTCGGCACCCGCCACAGGATCATGAAGAGCACGATGAACGCGATCGTCGGCATCGGCGGCGTTGTCAGCTTGGTACGCGTCTCGTCATCCATGTAGGGCGCGATGATGTTGAAGCCATCGAGCGGCGGGACCGGGATCAGGTTGATCACGACCGCCACGATCTGTAACTGCGCCAGCGCGGCGAGAAAGATGTGCCAGGTCTTGTATTCGCCCACGCTCATCGTCACGTCGATCCACCCGACGCGCGGATGAAACGGCAGCGTCATCAGCAGGAACAGGATCAGGTTCATCATCGGCCCGGCGAAGGCGACCGCACTTTGCCAGCCGCGGCTGCGGAGCAGGTCGCGGCGGACGTACGTGACGCCGCCCGGCAGCGGGATGCCGCCCATCATGAGAAAGATCGCGGGGAGGAGCAGGCTGCCGAAAGGGTCGACGTATTGCAGCGGGTTGAGCGACAAGCCGCCGCGCTCGCGAATGGTGTAGTCGCCGCCCAGGTACGCGACGAAGCCGTGCGCCCACTCGTGGAGCACGACGGTCAGGATCCAGCCGATGAGGATGGCCCAGGTGATCGGGTTGTTGAAATCGGCGGCCGCCAGCATGTGCGCGCCGCAGAGCGTAACGCGGCGCGGCAAACGTGACTACAGCGGCCCTCTTAAAGCGGAACGAAGAACGCGACGAGCAGGCAGACCAGTCCGAACGCGAGGAACAGCAGCTTGAGGCGGTCGCTGGTCACACGCTTGCGGGGCGGCGGCGCCACCTCGTCCGGATCGTACGTGTCGGCATCGCCCATCGTCATCCCGGTGATCAGCTCCAGGCCGATGCTGTACTTCCCGTCCGGGCGCAGGTCGCAGCGCACGATGTTGTACTCGCGGAGCATCGGCTTCTCCGCCCCGTCGCGCGGGACGGTCAACAGGTGGCGCATGCCGATCTTGCACGGGCGCTCGTGGATGACGCCCGCGCCGGTGTCGGAGACGTCCTCGAGGATGACCTCGAACGGAATCGACGGGCTCCCGGGCGACCACGGCGTCATCTGCGTGACGAACATCTGCTTATGCCGCGTCGCCACGCGCCGATCGGACAACGGCTGCGTGTAAGACAGCGTGCCCGTCGCTTCCAGCGACTCCGCGGGATCTTGCCTGTTATCCATAGGGAAGCCCTCCGACCAGCATCGGCCGACTAAACGTCACGCTTTAGCGCGCCCACGGTTTATCGGACGCGCGACTGTGACTAAGATGTCGCGGGCAGGGGCACTCGAACGGTGTAAAGTGTGTAGGTCAGGAGCGGCGGCGCGCGATGATCGTGTTGATCGATAACTACGATTCGTTCACCTACAACCTCGTCCAAAAGCTGGGCGAGGTCTCGCCCGGCGTGGAGATGAAAGTCTTCCGCAACGACAAGGTCACCGTCGACGAAGTCGAGCTGCTCGCGCCGACGCACATCGTCATCTCCCCCGGCCCCTGCACGCCGAAAGAAGGCGGCGTCAGCAACGACATCATCAAGCACTTCGCCCCGAAAATCCCCGTGCTGGGCGTCTGCCTCGGCCACCAATGCATCGGCTACAACTTCGGCGCCGACGTCGTCCGCGCCGAGCGTCTCATGCACGGCAAGACGGACCAGATCCACCACGACGGCAAAACGATCTATGTCGGCATGCCGAATCCATTCACCGCGACGCGCTACCACAGCCTGATCATCCGCAACGGCACCCTGCCGCCGGAGTTTGAGGTCTCGAGCTGGACGGACCATGACGAGATCATGGGCGTACGGCACAAGACCTGGCCGCTGGAGGGCGTGCAGTATCATCCGGAGTCGTTCCTCACCGAGCAGGGCGAAAAGCTGTTGGCCAACTTCCTGAAGAAGTAACGCGCGGCCA
>JAXDMN010000257.1:0-3964 GCA_034666045.1 Phycisphaerales bacterium
GGCTGCTGCGCTTCGATGGGCTGTTTTCCCCACTATCGCCGATCGTCCTCGACGACGGCCCCGGCGGCGCGGGCGTCCGCGGATACGACCTGGCGATCGACAGTGAAGGAGACATCTTCGTCAGCACCGGCCCGACGCTCACGCACGTGTCGAGCGATTATTCGCTGATCGAGCAGTTCGGTCCGACGTTCGTGGGAGGGTTCGAGTTCGTTGCCGGGCTGGATTTCGCCGGGGCGGGATTCGAGCCGAACGCGGGGACGGGGAAATTGTTCGTCAACGCGACGGATGCGGGAGAGGGTGGGATTTTCGTTGTCGTTCCCTCCGTCCCGGAACCCGCGATGGTTGGAATGTTTTCCTTCGTTGCGGTTGCGCTCATCCGCAAACGTCGTAAACTCGCCGCACCGCTCGCGATGTCGCTTGCCGCCATCGCGGTAGTTTCCTTCTCGTCAGCCGCGCGCGCCGACCAATTCTTCGCAACCGAAATCATTTCCCGCACGGTCGGTGCCCAACAACAACCCGCCTTCACGGACCCCGCCCTCGCGCTCGGCGCGCCACGCGGTGGTGGAACCACCACGAACTCCCTCGACGTCTACTGCCTCGGTAACGGCGGATCGCTCACGCTCGGATTCGATCTCCCGGCTGCCCCGCGCGCGATCGTCAATGCCCCCGGCCGAGACTTCATCGTCTCGGAAAATTCCTTCTACCAAAACGAAGACCCCACCCGCGCCTTCGCCGAGCTGATGTGGATCGAAGTCTCCACCAACGGCGTCGACTTCGCCCGCTTTCCCGCGCACTCGCACACCGCCGCGCCGCCGGGCCCGTTCGGCATCATCGACCCCGCCGCCACCAAAGGTTTCGCCGGCGTCTATCCCGTGCTGGCGAACACCGACGAGAACGCGATCGACCCGTTCGACGTCGCCACCGCCGGCGGCGATTCGTTCGATCTCGCGTGGGTCGAAGGGGATCCACTCGTTGTCGCGGGGGCGGTGAATCTCAACCTGATCCGCTTCGTCCGCTTCGTCGACGTGGTCGGCGACGGCGCGAGTCGCGACTTTTCCGGGCGGCCGCTGTACGACCCGACCGGCGTCGGCATCGGCGGTGCGGATGTCGATTCGATCGCTGTCCTTCACGGCGCGACGATCCCCTCATCGGGCGGCGTCACGCCGCAGACTCCGGAACCCTCGACGGCGGCCGCGCTCACAAGCGCGGCCGCCGGCGCTTCGTTGCGGCGCAAGCGGGCTTGATGGATCATGCGGCGAAGCGCGTTCACGCTTATCGAACTGCTCGTCGTCGTCGGGATCATCGCGATCCTCGTCGGCGTGCTTCTCCCCGCGCTCGCCGCGGCGCGGCGGCATGCATCGTCCGCGCAATGCAAGAGCAACCTCCGCCAGATTCTCATCGCCTCGATCGCCTACGCGCAGGAAAACCACGGCCACTGGCCGCCGGCGCACGTCGACTACCTCGCGAAGAACAAGAACCGCTGGCACGGCACACGCGCGACGACGTCCGCGCCATTCGAGTTCGACGGATCGCCGCTGAAGCGCAGCCTCCAGACGCCGAACATCAAGGCGTGCCCCACATTCGAACCGACCACGTCGTCCGGTTTCGAAAAAAACTGCGGCGGATACGGCTACAACCACAACTACATCGGCAGCAGCGCATTCGACCCGAAGCAGTACACGATTCCGCTCGGCCCGGCCGCGTGGGACAAGCAGTTCGGCAACGTCCCCGCGAAGCAGAACATGATTCGCCGCGCCGCCGAGAAAATCGCGTTCGCCGATGCCGCGATGGCCAACGCGCCAAATGCTCTGGTCGAATATTCTTTTCTCGAGCCGCCGACTAATCACTGGGGCGAAACGTCGCCCAGCTTGCACTTCCGTCACGGCCGGCGCGCCAACATCGGCTGGGCGGACGGGCACGTCACCGGCGAGCGGTTCGAGTGGACTTATACAACCAACGTCTACGGCGCCGATAACACGCGGTCTCTGCTCGGCTTCTTCGGCCCGCGCGACAATCGCTTGTTCGCGCGCGACTGAGCGCACCTGCCGCTGTGTCCGCCCCTGCCGTCCGGTGTACATTCCCCTTCGCAGGGCTAAAATGTGTCACCCGTCACGCGGCCGTGGCGGGTGCGATGATGCGAAAACCGGGTGGTGTGTGGCGCACGAAAAAATTGACAGGCTGCGGGACAACATCCGGACGGTTTTCCTAGGCGCCAGCAAGGCGGTTGACCTCCTCCTGATCGGCCTGCTCGCGCGGGGGCACGTGCTGATCGAAGACGTCCCGGGCGTCGGCAAAACCGTGCTGGCCAAGTCGCTGGCGCGCAGCATCGACTGTAAGTTCAGCCGAATTCAGCTCACGCCCGATCTGCTCCCCAGCGACGTGCTCGGCGTCTCGATTTTCAACACGCAGACGCAGCAATTCGACTTCAAGCCCGGTCCGATTTTCGCGAACGTCGTTCTCGCCGATGAGATCAACCGCACCACGCCGCGCACGCAGTCCGCGCTGCTCGAGGCGATGAGCGAAGAGCAGGTCAGCGTCGAGGCGCAGACGTTGAAACTCGACCGGCCGTTCATGGTCGTCGCGACGCAGAACCCGTTCGAGTTCGAAGGCACCTACTATCTTCCCGAGAACCAGCTCGATCGCTTCATCCTGCGCGTCGCCGTCGGCTACCCGGAGCGCTCCGCCGAGCATCGCATCCTCACGACGCAGCCGAGCCGGACTGCGCTGGACAACCTTCAGCCGGTGATGACCGCGAAGGATGTCGTTGAGTTGCAGGACATGGTGCCCACTGTGAAACTCGACGGCGCGATCGTCGATTACATCCTGGACCTTGTCGAAGCGACGCGGCACGACGAAAACCTGCACCTGGGCGTCTCGCCGCGCGGCGCACTGGCGCTGACGCAGGCCGTCCAGGCATCGGCGGTCCTGCATGGCCGCGACTATTCGACCCCGGACGATGTGAAAATGTTATTCATCCCGGTCTGTGCCCATCGCGTGGTGAGCAAGACCTATCTGCACAACGGCGAGGCAAACGCGACGGCGCGCGTGCTTCAGAGCGTGCTGGATAAGGTGGCGGCGCCGAAATGAACAGAGGATGGAGGATCGAGAATAGAGGATAGAGAAGAGCGGCTGTGCCATCCTCCATCTTCTATCCTCCATCCTCGTATTCGTATGCTCCGCTCCAAAGCCATCCCCGCCGCCAACCCCGCCACCGCGACGGTGATGCACCGCAAGCCGTCTCTCGACTTTTCCATCACCGGCCTGGTCTACTGCTCGATGATGATGTTCATGGGTCTGGCCGCGATGAATTCGCAGGCGTCGCTGCTGTTTGGCGTGTTCGGGTTGATGATCGGGATCCTGCTGGTCAGCGGCGTGATCAGCCGCGTGGTGCTGCGGCGGCTTAGCCTGCACCGCGTGCTGCCCGAGCTGGCGGTGGTGGGGCAGCCGACGACGGTCACGTATCACTTCGAGAACGGCAAACGATTCTGGCCGAGCTTGTCCGTCTGCCTGGCGGAACTCGACGGCGCCGAAGCGTTCACGCGCCAGCCGCAGAGCTACATGCTCCACGCCGCCGCGCGCAATACCGCCATCGTGCCGATCGAAGCGATCCCCAAGCGCCGCGGGCTGCACGAGATGCACCGCTACCAGATCAGCACGAGCTTCCCGTTCGGCTTCATCAAGCGCGCCGTCGAACGCCGCCAGAAGGACAACGTCCTCATTTATCCCGCGCTGGGAAAAGTCGACGCGAAGCTCATGCAGCTTTGCCGATCGTCCGACACGAGCGGCGCGCACATGCGCCCGCGCCGCGGCGGACAGGACGAGTTTTACGGCGTCAAGGAGCATCGCTCGGGCGAGAATCCGCGATGGATTTACTGGCGTCGCAGCGCGCGAACCGGCGTGCTGGTCTCGAAAGAGATGACCAAGGTCGCGCCGCCGCGCCTGTTGCTTGTCGTCGACACCTTTG
>JAXDMN010000258.1:0-11026 GCA_034666045.1 Phycisphaerales bacterium
TGAAAGGTGCTGGACTGTCCGATGGGGATCTGAACAGCGACTGCCGGAGCGCCGAGGCGCTCGATGATGCTGTTGAAACTGAACTCGAAGTCCGCGCCGACCTTGTCCATCTTGTTGATGAAGCAGACGCGCGGAACCATGTACTTCGTCGCCTGACGCCAGACGGTTTCCGACTGCGCTTCGACGCCTTCCTTGCCATCGAAGACCGCGACCGCGCCATCGAGGACGCGCAGGGAGCGTTCGACCTCGGCGGTGAAGTCGACGTGGCCGGGGGTGTCGATCAGGTTGATCGTGTAGTTCTCGCCATTGCGGATCCACGGACAGGTGGTCGCCGCCGAGTTGATCGTGATGCCGCGGGCCTGCTCTTCCGGATCGAAATCCATGACGGCGGTGCCTTCGTGCACTTCGCCCATCTTGTGGATCTTGCCGGTGTAATAGAGGATGCGCTCGGAGACGGTGGTTTTGCCGGCGTCGATGTGAGCGGCGATGCCGATATTCCGAAGTTTGGTCAAATCGCGGGCCATGATCTTCCTCGTTCTCTGGTCTCGAATCCCGATCGTTCTCAGTTGGGGGAGGGAGCCTTACGGGGGGAGAAGCCGAAAGCTCCGCGGGTCTTCAGAAGACCCTCAGCGTGGTCACGCCGGCTCATACTGACCACGCAGTCGCTTTCGGTCAGCACGAGCCACTTAATTTGGCTCGATCTTCACGCGGACTCCTGTTGGATACGCAGTGGATATCGTCAGTACGACAAAAACGGGCGTAATGTTTGTCGCAAACGGCCGCGATATCCGCTGAGGGGGGAGAAGTTTAGCTGCGAAGAGACAGTCGTCAAGCGGACGCGCGACGCCGCGGGATCAAACACGCTCAAAAGCAGAACACCCCGCCGGCGAACCGGCGGGGTGTTGCAGTTGTGCTTTCTGCTGTTGTGGGAACGGCACTTCGATGAAGTGATCCGAGCCCCACGAGCTGCTCAGGCAGCTGCGTGATACCGCAGGAATCGCACCTGGCGGTAGCTGCCTACAGCAGCCCACACATACAGTCTGAATTGGTCACGGATCACCTCCATTTCGGACGACCGCGGTCACGAGACACGTTCGGTCGTTGGCCTTGCCCAACCGTCGCGGGCGCCATTCGGGAGAGACTGTCGGTCGCGGTTTGGGAGGTCGACTCACGTCGCCTACCGGGACACCGGCCTTAGTAGAACTCCGTACTGGCCCGCCGCCGGGCTCTTCCTCCGGGAAACGCCTTCCCCGGAACATTCGGCACAGCCTGTCCGGCTGAACCGTCATTATCTTACGTCCCGAATCGGCCGAGGATCAAAGGAGGCATCATTTTCCCGCGAGCGGCGTAGTATTGGGCACGATGGCGATGCGCGACGCGAAAACCACCCTTGAATTGAGCTTCCTCGAAATGCGCTGGCGCGCCCTTTCCCTCGCCACCGACCTCGACCGTATCGAGCGCGCCGAAGGCGGTAAGCAACTCATGGCGAGCGACCCGCGCCTCGCCAAGCTGCGCGAGGCGCTCAAGATGCTCGTTCAGAACGAGCCGGACCGCGCGGAGCGCCTCCAGATGATCTTTTCCGATATGACCCCTCCGCCGTCCCGATGAAATATATCGACCCCCACATTCACTGCGTCAGCCGCACGACGGACGACTACCTCTACATGGCCCGCGCCGGTGTCGTCGCCGTCTCCGAGCCCGCTTTCTGGGCGGGGTACGATCGCTCGACCGCATCGAGCTTCGCGGATTACTTCCGTCACCTGATGGAAGTCGAGCCGCAGCGCGCGGCCCGTTATGGCATCGACCACTACTGCTGGCTCTGCATCAACGCGAAGGAAGCGGAAGACGTCGAGCTCTCGCGCGAAGTGATCAAGCTCATCCCCCCGCTGCTCGCGCATCCGCGCGTCCTCGGCGTCGGCGAAATCGGTCTGAACAAGAACACGCGCAACGAGATCACCATCTTCGAGGAGCAGGTCGATCTCGCGGCGAAGCACGATCAGATGATCCTGATCCACACGCCGCACCTTCAGGACAAGCACAAGGGCACGTCGATCATCGTCGACATTCTCAAGAACGATCGTCGCATCAAGCCGCAGCGCGTGCTGATCGACCACTGCGAGGAGCACACGATCCGCATCGCGCGCGAGAACGGCTTCTGGGCCGGGCTGACGATTTATCCGGTCTCGAAAGTCACGCCGCAGCGCGGCGCCGACATCCTGGAACAATTCGGCCCGCAGATGATCTGCGTCAACAGCGCCAGCGACTGGGGCGAATCGTCGCCGTCGATGCTGACCGACACCTGCCTCGAATTCCTCCGCCGCGGGCACAGCGAAGCGGAGGCGGTCGACATCTTCTTCAACAACCCGTGCCGCTTCTTCGGGCAATCGGCGAAGTGGAAGCTGAAACCGGTGGGCTGAGCACTGCGTCGCTGAACTCAAATCAGCGCCCCGACGACCGCAAACCCCATCATCGCCAGCACCGCCGCCAGCAGCGCATACGGAAGCTGCGTACGGACGTGGTCGATATGATCAGTTGCGGCGGCCATCGACGAGATGATCGTCGTGTCGCTGATGGGCGAGGCGTGATCTCCGAAGACGCCGCCCGACAGCGCGGCGGCGATGAACGGGGCGAGCGGAAGGTTCAGCGTCATCGCGACCGGCACTGCGATCGGAAGCATGATCGCAAACGTGCCCCAACTCGTGCCGGTGCAGAAGCCGACGATCGCGCCGACGAGGAAGACGAGCGGGAGAAAAATGACCGGCGGCATCGTGCCGACGGTGAGCTTGGCGATGTACTGTCCGGTGCCGAGCTCCTTGGTCACGCCCGCCAGAGCCAATGCGAGCAGCATCACGAGCGCAAGCCCGACCAATCCGCCTGCGCCTTTTAGCGCCATGCGCATCAGCTTGTCGATGGTGAACGCGCGCTGGGCGACGAGCATGCCCCACGCGACGGCCAGCGCGACGAGCACGGACCAGAGGACCGCCTTCGATCCGTCGCCAGCCCGGATGTCGCCCCGCCCGGTCAGCCACAGCGAGGCCGGCATCATCGCCACCATCACGCCGAGCGGCACGAGCATGTTGATCGCGCGCGGCGGAATCGCCGTCTCGACGGCCGGGGCGATGACGTCGGGATCGACCATCGGGACGGCGCCGGGCCAGAGGAGTTGGCCGCTTTGCGTGCGCGCTTCCGCCGCGCGCATCGGGCCGAGGTTCCAGTTCCAGATGGCGACGATGCCGGCAATGAGGATCGCGATGATCGAGTAGAAGTTGAACGGCATGCTGCTGATGAACGCTTCGAGCGGGCGCTCGACCTTCAGCCCGCCGAGGATCCCCAGCACGTACGCGCCCCACGCATTGAGCGGGATCATCATGCAGACCGGCGCGGACGTGGAATCGCAGAGATACGCGAGCTTCTCGCGCGAGATCCGGTGGCGGTCAAAGAGCGGCCGGCCGATCGCGCCGACGACCAGGATCGTGATCGTCGACTCGATGAAGATGATGATGCCGATCAGGTAGGCGAGCACGCGCACGCGCCGCGGCGAGGTGACGAGGTTGCTCTGCTCGAGCCGCCGCACGAATCCCTGCACGCCGCCGGAAGCCTCGACCGTCGCGATCAACCCGCCGATCACCAGCATGAACAGCAACATGCGCGCGTTGCCGGCGTCGCCCATGACGGCGACCGCTCCTTCGACCGCGCCGCCGAGACCGGCGATCGGGTGCCATCCCTTGATGATCGTCCATCCGAGCCACGTGCCAGCCGCGAGCGACAGGTAGACCTGCCGCGTTCCAATGGCCAGCACGATCGCAAGAACCGGCGGGAGAACTGACGTCCAATGGGGATCACTCATAGGGTTTTCACTCGCAGGCCCAGGTGTTCGTGAGATGTTGAAATCCAAGCCGCTCCGAGCAGCGTGCGGCGTTGAGATTCATCAAGAGGTGGCAATCGTCGTCCCGCATTCCGGGCAGCGGTCGGCGCTGCCGCGCAGATCGTAGCCGCAGGCTTCGCACAACCCCAGTCGCCTGCGCCTCGCCGTTCGCCGGGCGCGGCGAAGCGTCACCGTGCACCAGTACAACGGGAACGCCGCGAACGCGACGAACGGCGCCCACACCGGCATCCCGTACGCCTGCCAACTCACTTGAAAATCATTCGCCCCGTGCCGGCCGCGATAATTCGTGTAGCCGCTGAACTCAATGAGTTCAAGCACCGCGCCCCCGCCGCCGCCACTCTCGCCGGCGTATTCATAATCGGGAGGACCCCACTCGTGGCGTGATGAACCGTTGCCGCTCGTCCAATGCCAGGGCGTCGAGCTCGGGTAGCCGCGGTAAAACCAGACCGACATCAGCCGGCCGTTGGACATGATCTCGACGCCGCGCGACCCGAATTTTGAGATGACGACGCCGCGATGGTTGATCGCCGCGAGCCACAGGATCAACACTGCGAGCGCCAGCGTCAGCGAAATAATCGCAACCACGACCTGTACGCGTGCTAGCCATCGGCGGCGTGTACGGCTTGCCACGCGCGGTCACCCCTTCGGCGTGAATCCCATGACCACGTCGAACTTCGCCGCCAGCTCGCCGATCTTCGATTCCTTGATCCGCTCGAAGGGCACCTGCACCGCCGCGCGTTGCTTCTCGTCGCGGACGCCGCGCAGCACGCCGTCGCGGTCGTTGCGCGGTTCGCCCCGGATGTAGCACTGCGTGGTGAAGCGCTCTTCGCGCGGCGCCTTGATCGCAAAATGAATGTGCGGCGTGCGGCCGGGATACGCCACCGGTTTGATCGTGCGGAAGTAATATTCGCCGCTCGTTCCCGTTAGGAACCGTCCGAAGCCCTGAAAGTTCTTGTCACGGCGATCTTCATTGCCGGTGCCGGTATGCAGGTACGCGCCGTTCGCGTCGCACTGCCAGATCTCGACCAGCGCGTTTCGGATCGGCGCGCCTTGCGCGTCGAGAATCTTTCCGGTGAGATGCGTCACTTCACCGTCGGCCGACGTGATCGCGTCATTGACGATGAGCAGGTCGTTGTCCGTGTCGAGCGGCAGGTGATCGGGATAGAACGGCCCCTCGGTCTGTCGCGGCGTGCGCACGAGCTCTTCGGCGAAAGCCCACGACGGCAGCGCGCTCGCAACGGCGATCGCCGCGACGCCGGCGACGGTGCGGGTGAGAAATTGGCGGCGTGAGGTGTCCATTAATTTCCTCGTACGTGCCGGACGGACGAAACTTCCGCACCAATTCTACCTCGCACAGAATACCCGGGCGCGGAATTTCGTTGTCACACAGGCGTCTTACCGGACAATGGACAGTGGCATGTCCTACACGCACCGCCGCCGACGCCCCGGGTTCTCGCTGATCGAGCTCCTCGTCGTCATCGGCATCATCGCCATCCTGCTCGGGCTGCTCTTCCCCGCGCTGGCCAACGCATGGGCGTCGGCGCGGCTGGTCAACTGCCAGTCCAACCTTCGCCAGGTCGGCCAGGCGCTGATCATGTACGCGAACGTGAACAACGGGTGGATCATCCCCGTGGATAACGATCCGTCCGCCGAAGGCGGCGTGCGCGGGTTCGGGACGCTGTGGGAGCCGAAGGACCGCTGGCCGGCGCGCGTCTTCAAGGTGAAGGGCCCGCCGGTCGAGACGACCGATCCCGCCGACTACACGCCGAAGGTTCTCATCTGCCCCGCCGACCTTCAGGCGGCGATGGCACACACGTACGCGCTGAACAATCCACCCGCGGCACATCTCTGCAAGTTCGGCTCGTCCGACTTCGCCGGCCTGCACGGGAGCGACGTCGTCCTCGCCGCCGAGAAGCGCACGTTCGCCAACGACTACTACCTCGAGCCGGAGCAGGACGACTTCGATTCCGCGCTCGAGCTCTACCGCCACGGCATCAAGCGCGGCTCGAATTACCTGTTCTTCGACGGCCATGTGGCGCAAGCAATGCCGAGCGAGATCAAGCGCGGGATGAACCCGTGGACGAACGGCGCGGAAGTGCCGGTGAACAATCCGACGCCATGAGGCGCACGTATTCCATTTCGCGCGCGATCACTCTTGCGGCGCGGGTGCGGGCGCGGGTGCGGCTTCGGGCTGTGCGGCGGGTTCCGCCGCGACGGGCGCTGGATTGTTCACCGCGCGAATTCGCAGATTGGTGAACCGCATCCGGCTCCCCGGCTCGCCCCAACGACCGCCGATGCCGAGATAACTGCGGCTGGCCTGCCACATGTAGCTCACGTCGTAATCGCGGAAGATTTCCTTGTCGTTCACGTTGGCGCCGGCGCGCCCGGCGGCGAACGTGAAGCTGAACTTGTTCTTCGGCTGCAACGCGATCGCATCCTGCGCGCCTGGCCAGAAGTCGCGGCGCAACACCGTGCTGCCGCGGCGCGCGTCGCGCTGGAAGTACAGGCCGTAGATGCGATCGAGGCTGTCGTACGTCATCCCGACGCCGGCCGAGCAGTTCTTTCCCTCGTCGAGCAGCTCGACGTTGCCTTCGACGACGAAGCTGCCATGGACGAACTGGCCCTGGCACGGCAGCCACGTGAGCTGGCGCGTCAGGAAAGTTCCGACGACGCCGCCCTGCTCATCAACTTCCCACTTGCCCGCCTGCGGGCTCCAGCCGGCGAAATCTTTCGTCGGCTGGATGTCGACCCATTCGCCGGCGTCGAATTGCTTCTGCCACTGCAACTGGCGGATGCGGCTCTTGAGGAAGAACGCGGCTTTGTCATTCGCATCGAGTTTCGCGAGCGCGGATTCGTACGATGCGCGCGCGACATCGATCTGATTCTGGGTCGCCTGACGCTCGGCCTCGTTGATCGCGTCGCTCAGGCCGGGGCGCATCGCGTAGGCGTGGCTGGCCGCGAGCATGCCCATCGCGCCGTAGCGCTCGAACGCGCCGCGGTAGAAGTGATCGCCCTGCTCGTCGAGGATTATGCGGGCTTCGTCATACCGCTGCACGCGCCAAGCGAACGCGGCCTGCTCCGAACGCAGCTTGTCGCTCTCCTCCGGGACCTTCCGCTTCGCCGTTTCGCCGGCCAGTCCGTCGTACAGCTCCTTCACCTGCTCGTACACGCCCGGCTGCCGCCAGAACTGCGGGCCGTTCATGTCCGAGGCGATGTCGTCCAGCGCGCGCAGCAGGAAGCGCGGCACGCGCGTGTCGTAGCGCTTCGTCTGCGCGCACTCGACGCCGAAGTCGTACATCTTCCCGATCGTCCCGCCCCAGCGCGGCCGGCTCGCCCAGAGGAATGATGCGTACGCCGGTGCATAATCGAATTGCGCGGCGACCGCCCGGTCGAACCATGCGCGATCGCTCTCGCCCAGCCGATCGCCCGCGCCCATCGCGACGGTGATCATCTCCGCCGCCGCTTCCGGGAATTTCGGCTGGAGCTTCCACGCGGCCGTGAGATGGTCGCGCGCCTGATCAAGATGACGATTGAAGCCGGCCCACCCGCCGTCCGTCACCGTGTTTGCCCATCCGCCGCCGCGATAATGCCATGCCGCCTTGACGTCCGCGCTGCCGAGGATCATCTCGCGCAGCCACGGGTCACCGCCCTTTTTCGCATTGAGCGCTTTCACGAACGCCTGCTGATAGTCCGGGCCTTCGCTCTCGAGCGTCATCCAGATCTGCTCGTAGATGATGCGCGCGTCGATGTCCTGATATTTCCAGCGGACGATGAGGTCGATCGCGACATCCTTGAAGCGTTCCCAGTGGTTCGCGCGGCCGGCGGGATCGTCGGCGCCGATCAGGCGGCAGATGCGATGCTGCGCCCACACGCCGCGCCAGCTCGGCTCCGCCGACGCCGTCAGCTCCGCCGCCAACTGCTCCATGGCCGGCATCAACTCCGCCGCCGGCCGGTTCTGCTCCTGCTGCAACGCCGCGAGGCAGTAACGCACGAGCGGATCATCGCACCCGGCGTCGATCGCCGCCTGCGCCCGCGCCATCAGTTCCGGCGGCGGCGGCTCATCCGGCAGCCGGTAAACCTGCTCGGCGCGGAAGTTGGCGTGACGAATCGCCATGCCGTCGAACAGCTTGAGGACGAGCGCGTCCCACTTGGGGTTCTTCTTCCCGGATTTCGCATACACGTCGTGCAGCGCGCGGCGATTGAACGCGAGCATCGCCTTGCCGTAGTCGTGATCCGTGTACGCATCGGCGGCGACGGGAATGGCGGCGCGCGAAACGACACTGAACAAAATCGCGAGCACAAAGCCGAGGCGATGAGCGTGGCGCATTTTCGTCACCCCTTCCGGATTCGATGCGGCAGCGACACGTTCTACTGCAAACGCACCTTGATCACGACTTTTTTCACAGTTTGCGGCGATGCGATCGCGAGGCTGGGCATGTGAACATCGTGCGGAAAGAACAGGGCGAACTCACCCGCCGCGACGTCGAAGAATTTCCCGCCGCCGCCGCCCGCGCCGCCGGCGTCCGCGTAAAACTCCACGTCCTTTTCCGCATCGTACGGTGATTCGAGCGTCATCGATTCCATTGGAGTCACGCCCATTCGCTCTGCGCCGCTGACGAGGAATTGAATGTCCGCGTGGTCGCGATGGGCTTCCCATCGCCCCTGCGCGCGCGGCTTGCTGACGTACGTCTGCACGATCGCGATGACGTTTTTCCCGTCGATGTCGTAACGCCCATCCGGCAGGGTCGCGAGGTCGTGCTCGCGGAGATACGCAAAGCCGGCGGCGAATCGTTCGCCGAGGGCGGCGTAGTGTGTTGAATACTCCAACCGGTCCAGGATCATCCGTCCTCCTCCTGCTGCCCCTTGCGCGCGACGAGCGCACGCAGCTCGACCGCGACGCGCTCGATGACGGGTTGCCACGCGCCCGGCTCGGTTTGGCGAAACAAGCGCATCGTCGGATACCACGGGGAATCTTCGCGATCGCGCATCCATCGCCAGTCCGGCCCCGCCGCCAGCAGCGTCCAGACCGGCCGGGCGAGCGCGCCGGCGAGATGGACGACGCTCGTGTCGACCGAAATCACCAGGTCCAGCGCCTCGAGCAACGCCGCAGTGTCGGCGAAGTCGTGCAGCTCATCGCCGAGTGCGATCAGCTTCATCCTGGCCGGCGGCGCGGACGCCTGCGCCGCGGGGGGACCTTTTTGCATCGAATAGAACGTCACGCCCGCGACATCCACCAGCGGCGCCAGCGCAGCGAGTGACATCGAACGCGCGCGGTCGTTGATATGACCCGCCGTCCCGGCCCAGACGATGCCCACTTTGAAATTCCCGTCGTTCGCCAACCGATCTCGAAAGCGCGCCACGCGCTGCGGATCGGCGGCGACGTACGGCACGTCGGCGGGGATCGTCTCCAGCGTCGTCTTGAACAGGCCCGGCAGCGACGAGAGCGGCACGTACAAATCGAACGGCGGCACGTCGTCGCCGAGCTTGGCTATGTCGCCGCGGCCGACGGATTTTTCCGTCACGATGCGGCTGATGCCGGCCACCGTCTCGATCACCGGTTGCAGCTCCGGCGGGCAGGCGACGATCACCGTCGCGCCGCGCTTCGCCAGCAGCGGCGCGTAACGCACGAAGTGCAGCGTGTCGCCGAGGCCCTGCTCGTTCATCAGCAGGATCGTCTTCCCCGCGGGGTCGCCGCCGTCCCAGCGCGGCTGCGCGAAGTGATATTTTCCGACGGACGGGGTCTGCCACCGCGCCTCGTAGTCCGCGAAGCCGCGCGCCAGATCGCCGAGCGTCAGCAGCGCGAGCGACCGATTCGCGACCGCATCGAGCGCGTCCGGCCAGCGGGCGCACACGAGGTCGTACATCGCCAGCGCTTCCCGCGGTCGGCCCATCTTGAGCAGCGTCAGCGCGAGGTTGCTCGGCGCGTCGAAGAGGTTCGGATCGAGCTCCATCGCGCGGCGATATGCATCGGCGGCTTCGGTGAACTGCGCCAGCGTCTGAAGCGCGTTGCCAACCAACACGTGAGCCCGCGCCTCGTCCGGCGCCAGCGCCGCGGCACGCCGCGCGGCAGGCAGGGCTTCCTCATAACGCTGGCAGCGCCAGACCGCTTCGCCGAACTGCATCCAGACCGACGCCAGGTTCGGCGCGAGTTCCACCGCGCGGCGCAGCGGCGCCAACGCATCGGCCGGCCGACCGGCCCGCATGACCGCGTAACCGTAGTTCCCCAGGCGGACTCCGTCGTTGGGCGACAGCTCCGCCGCGATCCGGAATTGCTCGATCGCCTGCAACGGCATGTTGACGGCGAAAAGCGACAGCCCCGCCGCGTGGCGCGCTTCGCCGTCGCGCGGATTCAACTGGATCGCGCGCTGCAGCGCCGCGATCGCCTCTTCGTGCCGATTCAGCGCCGCGAGAAGCTCGCCGTGATGAAGGTGGAACTGCTGGAACGTCGGCAGGATCGTGATCGCCTGCTGCAACAGCGGCAGCCCGAGGTCCGGCCTGCCCTGCTGCCCGAGCAGCACGCCGAGCAGGTGCAGCGCGTCTGGATTGGTCGGCCGCTCAACGAGGATGCGCCGATACGCCGCCTCCGCGCTGGCGAGATCGCGCGCGTTGTGCTGGTTCAGCGCCGTCTCAAGGAGTTGAGCCACCTGCCGCTCGTCCATCGAGCGGGAAGTTTACAGCGCGTGATTCTGCGCGTCGCTCCGCAGGCGCAGCGTTTTCAAATCGAGATTATGCACCGTCTGGATGTACCGGATCGTCTGGTGCTTCGCGCGCATGAGAATGCTGTGCGTGATCGCACTCGTGTCTTCGTAGCGGATGCCCTTGAGCATCGTCGAATCGCTGATGCCGGTCGCGGCGAAAAGGATTCGGTTCCCGCGCGCCATGTCGTCCGCAGTGTAGACCTTCGCGAGGTCTGCATCGGTCACGCCGATCGCCTTGAGCGAAGCGCGTTCCTCATCATCGCGCGGCCACATCTGGGCCATGATCTCGCCGCCGAGGCATTTGATCCCGGCCGCCGCGAGAACTGCTTCGGGCGAGCCGCCGGTGCCCATGTAGACGTCTACGCCGCTGCCCGGCAGGCACGGCGCGATGGCGGCGGCGATGTCGCCGTCGCTGATCAGCCGGATGCCCGCGCCGGTCTTG
>JAXDMN010000259.1:0-5065 GCA_034666045.1 Phycisphaerales bacterium
CTCGTCACCCAGGCCCAGCTTGGGGATCAACAGGTACGACACCGCGTAGGTCATGACCACCGACACGATCGACGTCACCCACACCAGCTGGGTCAGCGGCGCCTCGAAGTTCATCTTGTCGGCGTTCGCGTAGCGCGCTTTGACGATCGTCTCGTTGACCAGGTACGACAGGCCGCTGGCGACGATCATCATGATGCGCATCACGAAGATCCAGACCAGCAGTTGGACCTTGAGCAGGGAGGCTTCCGCCGGCGCCATCCCCGACCCGCCCACGGCCAGGATGATGAAGACGATCAGCGCGACGCCGGTGACGCCGTAGGTCTCGAATCCGTCCGCCGTCGGACCGACGGAGTCGCCGGCGTTGTCGCCGACGCAATCCGCGATCACGCCTGGGTTCCGCGCGTCGTCTTCCTCGATCTTGAAGACGATCTTCATCAGGTCCGCGCCGATGTCCGCGATCTTGGTAAAAATGCCGCCCGCGATGCGCAGCACCGCCGCGCCCAGCGATTCGCCGATCGCGAAGCCGATGAAGCACGACCCGGCCAGCTCGCTGGGGACGAAAAGCAGGATCGTCAGCATGATCACCAGTTCGACGCTGATCAGCACCATGCCGATCGCCATCCCGGCGCGCAGCGGAATCGAGTAAACGAGAAACGGCAGCCCGCGCAAGCTGGCCATCGCCGTGCGGCTGTTCGCGAACGTGTTCACGCGGATGCCGAACCACGCGACCGCGTAGCTGCCCGCGATGCCGACCAGGCTGAAAAGCAGGATGATCGTCACGCGCAGCGGCGTCGGGTACTTGTGGACCAACCGAGCCGACTCCGCGCTCACGGGCGGCGTGGCCGTCACGGCGGCGATCGTGTCGCCCGTCATCGCTGCGTCGTGATGCGCCTTGGTATCGGACAGGAATCCGAAATAGACGACCATGATGACAGCGATGAAGACCCACAGGATCAGGATGAATTTTCCCTGTGTCTTGAGGTAGGTCTTGCACGTCTCGTAGATCAGCTCCGAGACCTCGAGCATCGCGCGGTGAACCGGCAACTGCTTGAGCTGCTTGTAAATCACCAGCCCGAACACGAAGCCGGCGAAGCACAGCGCCATGCCGAACAGCAACAGGGTGTGCCCGTTGATGCCGTGGAAGGTGGCTTGCCGCAGATCGGGCAGAACGAGGTCGGCTTCGCTGGCCCGCGCGGAGGCGGGCAAAACGAGCGACACAATGATTGCTGCCGCGGCGGCAAGTAATGAACTAAACCGACGCCGGCTGCTGCTGAGGGGTACCATTCAGGGTCTCTCTCTCCCTAGTGGTCCGAGGCATCAAAATTTCGTGACGGTCACGTATGTGATTGTTTTCACAAAGGTCGGGGAATCCTACTTTCACATTGAATGAAACGCCAGCGGCGAAAACACAGCCCCCGGCAAAGCACGGTTCGGCTTGGACTTGCACACATATCGAGTCCCTATTGATCGGCCGTTCCGCAGAATTTCGCCACATTAACATTTCACTGCCGCCGTCGTTGTCGCCCTTCTTCCGAAGCATCAGGAAACAAGTTTCGCGCAAACCCCACCAGCGCGAGAAAGAGGAAGATGATCGCGATCACCCCGACGACGATCGCGAGGATTCGCACGCTCCCATACCCCACCTCCGGCCGCCGCCGCAGCCACCACCATCCCGCGCCGAGCAGCACCGCCACGAGCAGCCCAATGATCGGCACACGGTGCGAAAGACGGAAGAGTGCGCCGAAGACTTCGGAGAACAGACTGCGATCGGTTGCGCTTCGTCGACGGCGGGGCATGGGGGAGATGGTACCGTGAACGATCGTGATTGATGAGTGGGGATTGAGACTCCCGCATTTGCGTAGCGGTCGGGCCGAAGGCCCACGTTCCGGCGGGAAAATCGGCGGCGTTTGCTTTAATCTCGCGATATGGGTGAAAGCCGGACCTTCCGTGTGGTCATCATCGGCATCGGCGCGATCGCCGAGCTGATCGCGATTTCGTTGCGCGAGATCCCGCAGGCTAAACTGGTCGCCGGCAGTTGCCGCACCGAGGCGAAGGGGAAAAAATTCGCCGAGCAGTTTTCCTGCGCGTGGTATGCGCAGACGGAAGCAATGCTCGACAACGAAAAACCGGACGTCGCGATCGTCGCCACGCCGAGCGGGACGCATCTGGAATCGGTGCTGCAATGCGCGGCGCGAAAGATTCACGTCGTCTGCGAGAAGCCGCTCGACGTCACGCCGGCGCGGGTGCGGCAGATGATCGATGCGACCACCCGGGCCGGCGTGCTGCTGGGCGCGATTTTTCCGCAGCGGTTCAATCCGGTGAACGTCGCCGTTCGAGAGGCCGCCGCGGCGGGGCGGTTTGGGAATCTTTCGGTCGTGCACGCGTCCGTGCCGTGGTGGCGGGATGATGGGTATTACGGACCGAATCGCTGGCAAGGAAAAGCCGCGCTCGACGGCGGCGGGGCGCTGATGAATCAGGCGATTCACACCGTCGACATCATGCAATGGCTCGCGGCGGCGACGATGCCGAATCTTCCGGCGGACGAGAATCCCGTCGCCGAAGTGTTCGCCGTCACCGCGAAGCGCGGGCACGACGAAAAGCTTATCGAAGTCGAGGACACCGCCTCGGTGATTCTTAAATTTCGCAACGGTGCGGTCGGACAGCTTTTAGCGGCGACGTCGATGTATCCCGGCGTGCCGCGGCGCTTGCAAATCTCCGGCCGCGACGGCTTTGCGGAAATCTTTGAGGATCAACTGACCACATTTCAGTTCCGTCACGAAAACGAAAGCGACGCGGTGACGCGCGAGCGCTTTGGCAAAGCGACATCGCACGGCGGCGGGGCGTCGAGCCCGATGGCGATGTCGCACGAAAACCACCGCCGCAATCTTTCTCACTTTTTCGCCGCGCTGGCGGAGAACCGCGAGCCGGCGCTGAACGGCGTCGAAGCCGCCAAGGCTCTAATAATCATCGACGCGTGTTACGAATCGGCGCGGACGAATTCTCCGGTCCGCATCGGTGCCACATGAGCGACGCGCCACTGGACATCGAGCAGCACGACCAGTTACTGGCCTACCTGCGCGCCACCAAGCGCATCGCTCCCACCGAATCGCCGCAAATAAAAACCCTCGCCGGCGGCGTGTCGAATCGCACCGTCTGGGTGAAACGAGAAACCGGCGAAGCGTGGGTCCTCAAGCAGGCGCTGGCGAAGTTGCGGGTAAAAGTCGACTGGTTCAGCGATCCCACTCGCGCACATCGCGAAGCGCTTGGCCTGCACTGGCTGGAAAAACTCGCCCCGCCCGGCACGATCACGCCGCTGGTGTTTGAAGATGAAAAGCATCACCTGCTCGCGATGCAGGCGGTGCCGGAGCCGCATGAAAACTGGAAGACGATGCTGCTGCGCGGCGAGGTGAAACAGGATCACGTCGAACAATTCGCGACGCTGCTGCGAATCATCCACCGCGCCGCCGCGACGGCGCCCGAACCGTTGCAAAAAATCTTCGACGACCGCTCGTTCTTCGAATCGCTCCGGCTCGAGCCGTACTACGGCTACAGCGCGGCCCAGGTCCCGGAGGCGGCCGATTTTCTGCATGAGTTGATCGCCGACACGCGATCGCGACGAAAATCGCTCGTGCACGGCGACTACAGTCCGAAAAATGTGCTCGTCCACGAAGGGCGCTTGATCCTGCTCGATCATGAGGTGATTCACTGGGGCGATCCGGCGTTCGACATCGGCTTCGCCATGACGCATTTCCTCAGCAAGGCGCATCACCTTCCCGCGCACCGCGTTGAATTGCTGCGGGCGGCCGCGCAGTTCTGCCGGCTGAGCGATGACAACGAGACGGGCGAGCTGGGCGCGCGGCATACGCTTGCCTGCATGCTCGCGCGGGTGGCGGGGCGGTCACCGCTGGAGTATTTCAGTGACGTCGAGCGCGGGCGGCAACGACGGATCATCGTCGAGCTGATGTCCCGGCGGCCGGATAACGTGTTGGATGTGATCGACGGATTCGCGAGGAAGCTCGATGCGGATTGAAGCGGTCCGAGCCCTGGAAATCCTCGACAGCCGCGGCCGGCCGACGGTGCAGGCGATGCTGCAATTTTCCGGGCACGCGCCGGTGATCGCATCGGTTCCGTCCGGCGCGTCGACGGGATCGGCGGAAGCGATCGAGCTGCGCGACGGGGATCAAAAGCGCTACGGCGGACTGGGATGCCGCCGCGCGGTTGGGAATGTGAACGGCGAGATCGCGACGGCGGTGATCGGACGCGATTTTTCGGATCAGGCCGCGCTCGACCGCGCGTTGATCGAACTCGACGGCACGCCTGACAAATCCCGCCTCGGCGCCAATGCCATCCTCGCCGTCTCCATCGCCTTGGCCCGCGCCTCCGCCGCGGCGCGAAACGTGCCGCTCTACCAGCACTTCGCCGACATGATCGGCCAGCCGCTGCGCACGCTGCCGCGGCTGACGGTGAACCTCTTCAGCGGCGGCAAACATGCCGGCGGGCAGGTGCCGATCCAGGATCTTCTGGTCGTGCCGGCCACGTCCAAAACGATCGACGAGGGCCTCGCGACCGTCTACGCCGTCTATCAAGCCGCCGCGAAACTGACGAACGAGAAGTACGGCAGCCGCGCTCTCAAAGCTGACGAAGGCGGGCTCGCGCCGCCTTTTCGATCCATCGAAGAGATGTTCGACGTCGCCATCGAATCGATTCGCGCCGCCGGTTTTTCTCCCGGCGATGAAGTCGCGCTCGCCGTCGACGTCGCGTCGACGCATTTTTATGACGGCGACGTTTATCACTTGCCGGACGGCACGCGCAACGCCGCGGGCATGATCGAAACGCTGAAGGAATGGATCGCGCGTTGGCCGATCGTCAGCGTCGAGGACGGCCTGTTCGAGAACGACTGGACCCACTGGCCCGCGCTCAATCGCGCGATCGGAAGTGAAGTGCTCGTCCTCGGCGACGATTTTTTATGCACGAACCCCGCGCGCATCCGCCGGGCGATCGAGACGAAAGCGGCGAACGCGCTGTTGCTGAAGGTGAACCAGATCGGCACGCTGACCGAAGCGGC
>JAXDMN010000260.1:0-3766 GCA_034666045.1 Phycisphaerales bacterium
AATCGCGCCAGGCGCGCCTGATCACTGTTTCGAAATCGACCGCGAAGGAGGCCGCGTCCATCAGCGGCGAGGTGCGCATGCGCTGGCGCATCGTTTCGCGCAGTTGCGACAGTCGCGGGGCGTCCGCCGCGAGGTCCGTCGCGATGCGGACGTAGTCGTCGTGGTTGGTCGCGATCAATTCTTCGAGGGTGACGTTGCTCAGGATGCTGGCGCCCGCGCGTGCGGTCGCTCGCGCGCCGGCGAGGGTGATGACGGGGACGCCCATCCAGAGCGCGTCGCAGGTCGTGGTGCCGCCGTTGTAGGGGAAGGGGTCGAGGGCGATGTCGATGCGGTGGTAGGTCGCCAGGTAATCAGCGATCGGGAGTTTGTCGATCCACTCGATGCGCTGCGGCTCGACGCCGGCGGCGGCGAACTCCGCGGCGATGCGCTCGCGGTGGCGGCCGGGCAGGGCGTGCAGAATCAGGCGGGAATTCGGGACGCTTTGCAGGATTCTCGTCCACGCCCGCCGCGCGGGCGCGCTGACTTTGCTGAACTGGTTCAGGCAGCCGAACGTCACGTGACCGGCGGATTGCGCCGGCGGCGCGGCGACGTCGGCGGGCGCTTCGGGCGGGGCGGCGTAGCACCAGTACGTGCGCGGCAGGCGAAGCGAGCGCTCCGAATAATTGTTGTCGCTGCCGGGCGGATCGAGATGAGGATCGGTCAGGCGAAAATCCATCGCCATCATGCCGCTCGTGCCCGCGTAGCCGAGCCATGTCACCTGCACCGGCGCGGGCCGTCGCGCGAAGGCAAGCAATGCGTTTCCGGCGGAGTGGAGTGAGAGGTCGATGAGCACGTCGACTGCGTCCGCGCGGATCTGATCCGCCACGGTCGCGTCCGGGAGGCCGATCGTGTCGCGCCAGTGCGCGCTGAGTTCGCGCAGGCGGCGCGTGATGTCGTCGGCACGCTTTGCGGCGGAATAACAGATCACTTCAACCCGCTCGCGATCGAGATGTTCGAGCAGCGGCAGCATGAATCGGCCGATCGGATGATCGCGCAGGTCGGGCGAGATGAAGCCGATGCGAAGTCTTCGCTCCGGGTCGCGCGAATTCGCGTGGACGGCGGCGGCAGGCCGCGTCAGTGGATCGGCGTGCTGCCGCGCCCAGGCGCGATGCTCGGCCAGCAACTGTTCGTTCGTCACCTCCGGATGAAAATGCAGCGCGAAGAGCAGATTGCTGTGCCCGAGCACGTAGTCGGGCCGCAGGCGGATGGAAGCGCGGAACGATTCGATCGCCTCGTCGATCAGTCCCTGCTCGCGCAGCGCGTTGCCGAGGTTGCTGTGCGCGTGGACGTAATCCGGCCGGACGCGGATGGCGTCGCGGTACGCATCACATGCCTCGTCAATCCGGTCCATCGCGACCAGCATCGCGCCGAGGTTGGTCATGATCTCGCCGTAAGCGGGATTGGGCGTGATGCGCAGGGCGGCGCGATACGCATCGGCGGCTTCGTCGTAACGCCGCAGCGCGGCCAGCGCGAGCGCGAGGTTGTTCCACGCGTCGATGAACTGCGGATCGAGGCGAATCGCCGCGCGATGACAGTCGATCGCTTCCTCGTATTGTCCCAGCGCGTGCAGCGCGTTGCCGAGGTTCCCGTGCGCCGCGGGCATGTCCGGCCGAAGACGGATCGCCGTCCGCGCGGCGTCGGCGGATTCGTACATCCGCGACTGGCTCCGAAATGCCTCGGCGAGGTTGCTGTGCGTCTCGGCGAGGTCCGGGCGATGGCGAAGCGCGGACTGGTACGCATCGATCGCCTCGCCCGCGCGGCCGCTGAGCAGCAGCAGGTGGCCGAGGTTGTTCAGCACCTCGACCCAGTCCGGCCGGATCGCGACCGCCGCGCGGTACGCGGCGAGGGCGTCGTCCATCCGATTGAGTTGCTCGAACACTTCGCCCAGCACGCCGAGGCAGTCGGCGTTGGCGGGATCGATTATTGTCGCCCGCGCGAGGAGCGTCGCCGCGTGATCGAGATATCCGGTCTGGGCCGCGACACGGCCGAGGAGGTAGAGCGCGGCGGGATGATTCGGCTGCTGCCGGAGAATTTTTCGGTAGATCTGCTCCGCCTGCGCGAGCCGACCGGCTTGGTGGTGAGCGATGGCGGTGTTGAGAGGTTCGTCGATTGTCACGGTGGGTTCGTTTTTCCAATTCGAGTGGGGACGTAAACCTGCGTCAACTGGTGTCAACTGACGTCAACCTGTGTCAACCGCGCGACGGGGTCTTGCGCTCGTTTTTGTCACGGTGGATTCGTTTTTCCAATTCGAGTGGGGATGTAAACCTGCGTCAACTGGTGTCAACTGGCGTCAACCTGTGTCAACCGCGCGACGGGGTCTTGCGCTCGTTTTTTGCCGCGGTGGGTTCGTTTTTCCATGGCGCATTGCGACCGTGCCAAACTCTGCAAAACCGGGCATTTTCGGGCACGCGGACGGACGATGGTCATCCTGAGGTACTCCGAAGGATCTGGCACGACACGACGGTCAACGCAGATCCTTCGGAGTACCTCAGGATGACAACCCCTGTAGTTGCTGGATGACGTCATGGCGCACTCCTCCGGGGCCAGGACGTCGCGCCCTCTATCTCTTCAGCCGCGCTGCGCGGTTGTCGTGACGGATGCGCAGCGCGTGGAAACGTTCGCGGCGTTTCGCGTGGGATCGCGGAATTGAAAATGACGATCGCGGGATTTTTGATCGCCGGCGCGCTGCGCGTTTGGCGTGACAAATGCGCAGCGCGCGACTTACGGCGAACAGTTGTCGGCGTCTTCGGATTTGACGTTGCCGACGATCGGCTCGCCTTCGGTGGCGGGTGGGGTGATGTGCGTCGCCTGGACGCCATGCCCGTCGCGGGGTGGGGGAGGATCCGGGGGGAGCTCGATAACGGCGTCATCCTCCGCGTCCACCGGCACGACCGGCAGCTCCGGCTCGGTGCGCGGTTGAAGCACCGGCAACGCCATGTGCGTCGAGTGCGGCATCTCGCTGCTATCGGTCAGCATCTGTTCCTTCGCGAGCGACGCCGGATCCGGCTTCATCTTCTTCGCGCGACGAACGACCGACCCAGGCCGCGGCGGACGGCGACCCTGCTTGACGTCCTCTTCGAGCTGCGTTTTGCGACGCAAAATGTGGTGGTAGTGCTGCGCGAAGCGGTGGGCCTCGTCGCGGATGTACTGAAGCATCTTCAGGCCGACGTTGTTGCGCGCGAGCTTGAGCGGCTCGCTCTTCGCCTGCACGTAGACGAGTTCTTCCTTCTTCGCGAGGCTGATGACCATCGGCGGCTTGACGTCCATCAGCTTGAAGACTTCCAGCGCGGCGTGGAGTTGGCCGAGGCCGCCATCGATGAGGATGATGTCGGGAAAGAGCTCGTTGTTGCTGCCCGCTTCGCGATATCGCCGCGAGACGACTTCCTGGATCGAGAGGTAATCGTTGTTGCCCAGCTCGTGCTTGATCTTGTAGCGGCGGTAGCCGTCCTTGAACGGCACGCCGTCGATGAAGCAGACCTTCGAGCCGACCATTTCGCCGCCCTGGAGGTGGGCGATGTCGATGCCCTCGATGATGCGCGGCGGCTCGGCGAGGGCGAGGACTTCCTGGAGCGCGGTGACGCCTTCCTTCGGATCGGTGACAAACGCCTCGGGCTGCCAGTATTCCTGTTCGCCCTTCTTGCCGCGCGCGTTGAGCGCCTGGAGCGCCTTGATCTCGTCGCGCAGCTTGGCCGCCCGCTCGAAGTTCATCGCCTGCGACGCCTCGATC
>JAXDMN010000261.1:0-22265 GCA_034666045.1 Phycisphaerales bacterium
GCTGACATCACAGATTTCGACCGCCAGGGCGGGCAGGCGGGCGATTTCGCGATCCTGCCGGACGGCGACGTAGTCGTAGCGGCCGTCAACGGCAGCGGGCAATCCGCGCTCGCGCGTTTCCAAGCCACCAGCACCGGCACGTCGGACGCGCCGTCGTTGGTCAACCTCATCAACGGGCGACTCTACGTCAACGGCACCAGCGGCAACGACATCATCCGCTTCCAGAGCACCAACGACTTCGGCATTAACGTCACCGTCAACGGGCAGCTTCACAGCTTCGGCGAGCTCGCGGTGAGGACGATCGTCGTCACGAGCTTCGGCGGCGGCGATTACATCGAGGCGCGCGATCTCACGCAGTTGCCGGACGAGCCGGGCGTCGACTTCGAAATGATCATCGAGGGCGGCGACGGCAACGACGTCATCGTCGGACATCAGGGCCGCGACCGCATCACCGGCGGCAACGGCGACGACAAGCTGCTCGGCTGGAGCGGCAACGACTGGGTCAGCGGCAACGCGCAGAAGGACCGCGTCTACGGCGGCGACGGCAACGACATCGTCAACGGCAACGGCGGACGCGAACGCGTCGTCGGCGAAGCGGGCAACGACACCGTCATCGGCGGCGACCAACCCGACCTGCTGCTCGGCATGGACGGCGACGACTCCCTCGAAGGCGGCGGCGGCCACGACCGCCTCGACGGCGGCGCCGGCGCCGATCTTTTATCCGGCGGCGGCGGGGATGACACGTTTTACACCCGGGATGGTTTCGTCGACCACCTCGTCGGCGGCAAGGCGGGGTTCGATCGGGCGCAGGTGGATGAGGATGACATCGTCAGTGCCGTCGAGCAACTTCTCGCGTAGTCGCGGGGAAGAAGAATATTAACCACGAAGTCACGAAGAGCACGAAGAGATTTTCGACGTGGAACGCACTCATCGTGGCTTGCGCGTCTCGCCCCAAATTTTTTATAAAAGAAAGCTCGGGCAGGATGCCCAAGCCACGTTAGAGAACGAGCGGCTCTTCGTGCTCTTCGTGGTTAATTTGAATTTGAATACCACGCCGCTCAGACGCCGCGCCGCCGTAGCGCTGACATCACCGCTTCCGTCACCTGCATGACTTTGTCGCGCTCCACGTTGCCGCTGCGCGGGACGCATCCCTCGGCCGGGGCGTTGACGACGCCGAAGTCGGCGAGGATGCACTGTAAGACGCGCTGGAGGGCGACGCGGTCGATCGACTGCGACTCGCTGAGGGGTTGGCGGCTGCGGCCGAAAGTGAAGCCGCGTAATTCCACCGCCGCGCGGAAGCCTTCAGGGAAATCGGCGGAAAAAAGCATCGTGTCGAAGAGTTCGAGGATGCGCAGTTGCAGCGTGCGCGCGTCGTCGATTTGATTCGCTGCGATCAGGTCCCACAGTTTGCGCATCAGTTCCGGGACGATGCCGCTCGTGGCGTTCGTGCCGCCGTCGACGCCCATGACCAGCATCGGGAGCAGCACGACGTCCCAGCCGGTGAGGAACGAGAAATCCGGGCGGATCGGTTTGACGGCCTGCATCATGCGGCACATGAACGCGACGTCGCCGGTCGAATCCTTGATGCCGATGATGCGATCGAACTCGCCGGCGAGACGCTTGATCGTCGGCGTGTCGATCGGCGAGGCGAACATCGGGATGTTGTAGAGCGTGACGTCGATGGGCGAGTGTCGGGCGATCTCGGCGAAGTAGGCGTAGACGCTCTCGGGCGAAAGCTTGTAATAAAACGGCGACACGATCGCGACGGCCCGCGCGCCGTAGTCGTGATAGAGCTCGCACGCCTGGATCGTCTCTTTGACGTTCGCCTCGGCCGCGCCGGCGAGGACCGGGACGCGCCCCGCCGCCTGCTCGCAGACGATTTTAATAATGCGTCGGCGTTCTTCGACGGTGTAGCGGGTGAACTCGCCCGTGGAGCCGTTCGGATAGATGCCGTGCACGCCGCCGGCGATGAGCCAGTCGATGTAGCGGCGCAGCTCCGCCTCGTTGATGTCGCCGCGCGCGTCGAGCGGGACGAGGTTGGGGGTGAAGATGCCGGTGAGTTTGGAGCTGGGCATATCGGCCGGCATGTTAGCCGATTGGAGCGACGGTGAAAAAGATGGTGATTGATGAGTGGTGATTGAAAACAAGGTGGCTGGTTTTCAATCACTACTCAACAATCACCACGTTTCAAACGGAAACATCGGCCGGCGGCGGTTTCGGTAGGTGAGCTGGCGCATATCGGCGGTCGTCGGGCCGGGCGTGTTGACGCGGATGATGGTGCGGCAGACCGGTTCGTAGGCGGCGACGGGGGCGTGGACGCCTTTGGCGACGAGGACTTCAAACGTCAACGGGTCGAGGTCGCAGTGGGTGAGCTGGCGAAGGCTGGACGGCATCGTGCGGCGCGAGGTGAGCATGATCGTCAGCGGATTATCGCCGGCGGTTTCGACGATGGCGGTGCGGCCCATGTCGTAGTTGGTCAAGCCGCCGTGACGGGCTTGGGGTTCGGTGAATTGGCCGTCGTGGAGGCTGCGGATTTTTAGTGGGATTTTCAATGGACGGCCGAGGGACGGATCGTGCCGGCCGCCGAGCGCTGAAGTGATCTCGCCGCCGACGCCGGCGCGGTCGCACTCGGCGACGGCCTGCGGATCGAAGATGCAGACGAACGCGCGCTTTTGTGCGCGGTGCAGCGCGGCGGCGAGGATCGTGCCGTCGCCGGGCGAGCCGCCGCCGACGTTGTCCCCCATGTCGAGGAGCAGGACCGGCTTCTCCGACTTTGGGAGCATCGCGATCACCTCATCGATCGAAATAAATTCGCCGGCGAACGCGTCGCGCTGCGCGAGCAGGTGATCGGCCAGTTGGTTGACAAGCTGGCGCGCTTGGCCGGGATTGTTATCGCTGACGACGATGAACGACGTGCCCATCTCGCGCACGTCGGCGTACGGGAAACCGAGCACGATGCTGTTCGACAGCACGCCCGGCTCGCGGAGCATCGCGTCAGCCAACTCGTACATCGGTCGGCACGGCGCGGCCCGCGGGTTCTGCCGCTCGATGTTGATCGACACGGCCGGTATGGCGGACGCCTGCGTCGGTTTCGCTTCGCCGCGCAGCGTGCGCAGGAGCAGCCGGGCCGCTTCGACGCCGCGCTCGCGCTGGTCGAGATGTGGGTTCGTTCGGTAGGCGATCAGCGCGTCGGTCGCATCGACCATTTTTTGCGAAAGGTTCGCGTGCGGATCGATCGTCGAGATGATCGGAACGTCCGGCCCGACCCAGGCGCGCACGAGCGACATCCAATGGCCGTCGAGATCCGGGAATGATTCACTGACGCCCGCGCCGTGCGGCGCGAGGAGCAGGCCGTCGAGTTTCCCGGCGCGGCGGAAGTTTTCTTCCATCATCGCGAGCAGTTGATCAACGGTAGCCGCGGTGATCGCGCCGGACGGCGTCGCCCGCGCGGCGAAAATCGGCACCGCCTCGACGCCGGCGGTCTGATCGAGCAGGCCGAAGAACCCGCCGATCTCGTGATGGCCGCCGGCGAATTTTTCACGCACTTCCGCCCCGCTCGCGAGCACGCCCTGGCGAAAACTTTCGAGGGTCGTCGGCGTGGCGATGAAGGTGTTCGACTCGTGCAGCAGGCCGATGATTCCGATGCGCATACCGGGTATGTTGTACGCCTGATGATCACCTTGTCGCAAATGCGCGAGAGTCTGTACAGCGCGGTCGTGTGCGATGCGCTCGATGCGCTCGGTTACAAAAACCAGTCGCCCCGCGTGCAGCTTCGGCGGACCTCGGGCGACGTGCGCGTGCTGGTCGGACGTGCCAAGACGACGTTGTGGACCGACATGGCCCACGTCGATCCGCGGCCTTACGAGCTGGAGCTGATCGCGGTCGATTCGTGCAAGGCGGACGACGTCCTCATTGCCGCGGCGGGCGGATCGACGCGATCCGGCATCTGGGGCGAGCTGCTTTCGACCGCGGCCCGCAACAGCGGATGCGTCGGGGCGATCGTCGACGGCGCTGTGCGCGACACGACGAAAATGAACGCGATGGATTTCGCCACCTTCGCGCGCGGGACGTGCATCTATGACAGCCAGAACCGCCAGCGCGTGGTCGATCTCGACGTAGCGGTAGAGATCGACGGCGTGACGTTCGAGCCGGGCGCGCTGGTCTTCGCAGACGATGACGGTGTCGTCGTCGTGCCGCGAAAAGTGGAGGCCGAGGCAATTCAGGCGGCGTGGGAGAAGGTTCACGCGGAAAACGTCACGCGCGATGCGATCAAGGCAGGCATGAAAGCGGTGGACGCGTACAAGAAGTACGGGGTGCTGTGAAGTACGACGTCCACACCCACATCGGCCTCGACGCGGGGTTTTACCAGCGTGGCTGGTGGCCATACGCGGCGACGGCGGCGGATCTTTTATTGCAGATGGATGCGCACGGGATCGATCGAGCGGTTGCGTTTCCGTTTACGCTGCCGTCGGCGTTTGATGTCGATGCCTTCGCCGAGCGAAATGAGATCGCCTTGCGGCCGGGACGGTTTCCGTTTGATCGCGAGAATGCGCTGCTGGCCAGCGAGATCGAGCGCGTCGGCGGCGGGCGGTTGTTGCAGTTCGCGATGTTCGACCCATCGCGCGAAATCGAGCGGCAGATCGCGGCGATTCGGCCGTTGATCGGGCAAATTCGCGGGCTCAAGACACAATCCACGGTGATTCGCTCGCCGGTGCGCGCGCTGCTGGAACAGGGTCGGCCGCTGATGGACCTGGCGGCGGCGGAGAATTTTCCGGTGCTGTTTCACACGTCGGTGAACGATCCGTGGGCACAGGTTTCCGATTGCCTGGCGGTGGCCCGGGCGTTTCCGACGGTTCGCTTCAACCTGGCTCACTCCTGCCGGTTTCACGCGCCGCTGCTGCGCGAGTGCGCTGCGCTGGCGAACGTGTGGGTCGACTGCTCGGCCCACCTGGCGCACTGTCAGCTCGCGCGGGAAAACAAGCCGTCCGTCACGCCCGCGGCGGACCGCGTGCAGGCGGATTATGCGAAGCCGGCGGACGTGCTCGTGGCCGTGCACGCCATCCTCGGAAACAAGTACATGTGGGGCTCGGACAACCCGTTCATGAGCTGGTGCGACGACAAGCTTCGCATCCTGTACACCTATGAACAGGAAATGGCGGTCGTCCGCGCACTGCCGGAGAGCGTGCGGCACAGCATGCTTTCGACTGCGCCGCATGCGTGGTTGTTCGGGGACAAGGAGACGTCGTCGTGATCGATCTGAAGGGACATGCGGCGCTCATCACCGGTTCGAGCAAAGGCGTCGGCAAGGCGATCGCGGAGGCGTTCGCGCAGGCCGGCGCGGATGTGCTCGTGCACGGGCGCGAGCGCGGCAAAGAGGCGAAGGAAACGATCGCGCAGTGCAAATCCTTCGGCGTAAAATGCGATTTCGTCGCCGCCGATCTGACCGGGCCGGTTGAGGAGACCGTGGAGTCCGTCTTCGCCAAGTCGATCGAGCTGATGCCGAAGATCGACATCCTCGTGAACAACGCCGGGCAGTTTTTCGACGTGAAGTTCGAGGAGATGACGCTCGAGCGGTTCGAGAAAACGCTGAGATTGAACGTGACGAGCGGATATTTTCTGACGCAGCGCTTCGCGAAGCACTGGATCGCGAGCAACATCGCGGGGCGTGTGCTCTTCATCGGATCGATCAACGGGCGGCTGGCGGAGCCGGGATCGACAGCGTACGACACGTCGAAGGGCGCGGTCGAGATGATGGTGAAGACGCTGGCCGTCGCGCTGGCGCCGAAGAACGTGCGCGTGAACGGTCTCGCGCCCGGGCTGGTGCGCACGCCGCAGACAAGTTGGATCGAATCGCGGCCGACGCAGGCGGAATGGGTGGCGTATCACACGCCCAACGGGCAGATTCCGTGCGCTGACGTATGCGGACCCGGCGCGGTTTATCTGTGCAGCGACGCGGCGGCGCACGTGCACGGGCAGATGCTTCTGATCGACGGCGGGATGAGCGCGTGGCAGCAACCGTCGACGCCGAAGTAACGGGAATTCGCTGATGGATGCAACACCCACACCCGCTCTGATCATCGACCTCCCCACCGTCAAGCGCAACATCGCGCGCCTCGCGGAGTACGGCCGCGCGCACAAGCTCGCGATTCGGCCGCATACGAAGACACACAAGTCGATCCGGATGGCCAAGCTTCAGCTCAAGGCGGGCGCGGCGGGACTGACCGTCGCGAAAATCGGCGAAGCGATGACCATGGCGGAGGCGGGGAACGATATTTTCATCGCCTACCCGGCCTTTGACCCGTGGCGGCGCGAGCGGCTCGCGGGGCTGGCGAAAACGCGCGCGGTGCGCGTCGGCTTCGATTCAAAAGAGGCGGCGGACCTGATCGGCGAAGCGGCGTGTAACGCCGGCGCGACGATCGGCGTCCTCGTCGATCTCGACGTCGGCTTCCACCGCACGGGCGTGCAATCGCCGCGTGAGGCGGTCGAACTCGCGCAGCACGTCGCGAAGACAAAAGGTCTCCGCCTCGACGGGATCATGTGTTTTCCCGGTCACCTGAAATGGTCGGAGGAAGAGCTGACCACGAAATGGTTTCCCGGCATTCAGCAGACGCTCGCAGAAACCGTCGAGCTGTTTCGCAAGCACGGCCTTGACGCTTCAGTCGTCTCCGGCGGATCGTCGCCCACCGCTTTTCTTTCGCATCACCTGCCGGCGATCACGGAGATCCGCCCGGGGACTTACATTTACAACGACATGAACTCCGTCTCGATCGGCTTTGCCGCGCTCGAGGATTGCGCGGCGCGGCTGACGTGCACCGTGGTCAGCACCGCGGTGCCGGGAAAATTCGTCATCGACGCCGGCTCGAAATCGCTCACGAGCGATCGCCGGGCCATCGACGGCGACACCGCCGGGCACGGACACGTCGTCGAGTACCCGCAGGCAAAGATCGTGCGGCTGAGCGAGGAGCACGGCGAGGTGAAGCTGCTTGAAGGTGCTAAAGGCCCGCGGATCGGCGAGCGCGTTCACGTCATCCCGAACCACATCTGCCCGTGCGTGAACTTGCAGACAATGGCGTGGGTGCGCGATGAGAGCGGAAAGCTGGAGACGATGCCGATCGATGCGCGGGGAATGGTGTGGTAGGAAAACGCTTTAAAGCCGCCGCGCGATGACAATCGTTTGATCGTCCTTCGGCTCTTCCGATTCCGCCCAATCCGTCGCGGCGGCTTTGAGCTGGGCAATGATCTTTTCCGGGGCCGAGGTGCTCAGGTCGTCGAGGGTTTGCAGCACGCGTTCCATGCCGAATTGTTCGCCGCCCGGTTTCGTCGCTTCGAAGATGCCGTCGCTGACGACGGCGAGCGATCCGGTGCGTTGCAGCGAGGCGGGCGGGGCTTCTTCGCCGGTCAGGTCGGGCATCACGCCGAGCGGCAGCTCGCCCGGCACGAGTTCCGTCACCTTGGCGTCGGCGGCGCAGCGGATGAGAATCGGCCCGTGGCCCGCGCTGCACCATTCGAGTGTACCGTCGGGCGCGAGGAACGCGACGAAGGCGGTGACGAACTGATCGGACGCAAGATCGGCGGCGAGGCGCGCGTTGGCGCGGGCGAGCAGTTTGCGCGGATTCGCGTCGATGTCGGAGAACGCGCGGACCAACGTGCGCACCTGCGATACGACGAGCATCGGCGCGACGCCATGACCGCACGCGTCGGCGAGCAGAATGCCGAGGCGGCCGTCTTCGGTGCGCCAGAGATCGAAGCAGTCGCCGCAGGTTTGCGAGGCGGAGCGCGTCCAGCCCATCGCCTCGATCCCGGGGACGTCCGGCATTTCTTTCGGCAGCATCATCTGCTGCACCCGCCGCGCGAGCTCGATCTCGTGCCGCATCGCCTCGGCGCCGACGGCCGCCTTCTGAAGCTCGTAGCGCTGCAGCGCGACGCCCGCCTGATCGGCGAGTAACTGGATCAGCGCGACATCGCTTGGTTCAAACGCGCCGTTTCGCTTGTTGATCGCCTGGAGCACGCCGGTCGGGCGGCGCTCGATGTCGGACATCGGCGCGGAGAGGATGTTGCGCGTGACGAAGCCGGTTTTCTTGTCGACCTCGCGATTGAAGCGCGGATCATCGTACGGCGCAGGGACGTGCAGCACCTGGTTTTCCGTGAACGCCGCCCCGACGATCCCCGCGGTGTCCGGGACGCGAATTTCCGACGTCTGCAGCGCGACTTTCGTCCAGAGCTGCCGGCGGATGGGGTCGTGAAGGAAAATGCTGGAGCGCTCGCACTGAAGCAGCTCACAGGTCGCCTCGGCGATGTATTTCAGCAGCGTGTCGAGATCGGTGGTGACGACGAGGCTGCGCGTGACGTCCAGCACGAGGCGCAACTGCGCCGGCGAGATGACGGTGGACGCGGCGACTGCGCCCGTGCCGGCCCCGCCGCCGACGGCGCCGCCGGCGAACTCGCTCACCTCATTGGTAGTGGCCCGTTGCGACATGCTGCGGCAAGGCAGCGTAAAACGATGCTGCTGGCCCGTCAACACGCAGTCTTCTTGTCCGCCGATTGGTCATGGGTTAACGTCGATTCCCGTGCCGTAACCGCCGCAGAGAGGGCCACGACCCGATGAGCATCTCGATCCTGGCGAACCACGCGCACGTTTTCCCTGAGGCCGTCAATCCCAATGCCACCATCGATCGCCTGCTCCGCCTGCTTGACGCGTGCGGGATCGACCAGGCGATCTGCTTCGCGCCGTTCGGGCAGCAGATGGACGGCTTCGACGTCGGCCTGCGGCACAACGCGTGGCTCGCGCGCGAGCTCAAGGGCCATGGCGATCGCCTGTACGGCTTCGGCACGATCGATTTTCGGCGCGATGATGTGCGCGACCAGGTGCGCGAGGCGGCCGGGCTCGGCTTTCGCGGTCTAAAACTTCACCCCAACACGCAGCGCTTCGACATCACGGGCGAGAAGCCGATGGAGGTCTACGCCGCCGCGGAAGAGGCAAATCTTTTCTTGACCTTCCACTCCGGCGTGCATCACTATCGCATCGTGAATTACCGCGTGACGAAGTTCGATGAGGTCGCGCACCAGTTTCCCCGGCTGCGTTTCACGCTCGAGCACGTCGGCGGGTATTCGTTTTTCAACGAAGCGATCGCGGTCATCTTCAACAACATCCCGTTCCCGCCGACGCCCGGCAGGCGCGGCAACGTCTTCGGCGGCTTGACGAGCTGCTTCACGCCGGACTATCTGCGCTTCTGGTACTTGTCGCCCGAGCGCTTGCAGGAGCTGATGATGCAGGTTGGCCCGGAGTACCTCATCTTCGGGATGGATTTTCCGTACAACCTCGAGGCGAATATCCAGTTTGCGCTGAAACGGCTGGCGGAAGAAGTGCCGAATGAAGCGCACCGCGCCTTGATCCTCGGCGGCAACCTGCGCCGCGAGCTCGGGCTCATGTAGGGTGGGCACTGGCGCATTTTCAGATCAGTCAATGGCTTGAGACACTTGCGTCAGGGAAGTTTTCGTCGCACAACCATCGCCATGATCGAATATCCCATCTCCGCCGACGTGTCGACTTCGCCGCTGCCCTTCAGTCCCGCGACCAAAGTCGGCAACCTCATCTTCGTCTCCGGGCAGGCCTCGACGGACGCGAAGGGGCAGATCGTTTCCGACACGTTCGAGAACGAGTTTCGGCGGTCGATGGAAAACGTCAGGCGGATTCTTCGCGCGTGCAATTCCGATCTCGACAAAGTCGCGCGCGTAAACGCCTACGTGAAAGACGCGGCCGATCTGCCGCTCTACAACAAACTCTATCGCGAATACTTCAAGCCGCCCTTCCCGGCGCGGACGACGATCACGAATTGCCTGGGGAAGGTGCTGTTCGAAATCGACGTGATCGCGGTGACGGCGGAGTGACGTCCTCGTCGTCTATCGCGCCTTGGGCGCGAGATCGCCCTTCTGCCAGCGCACCGCTTCAAGCGTGAACCATTCGCCGGGGTCGGCGCCGCGCGTGCCGGTGAGCGTGTAGCGGCGGAGCTGGCCGCGGATGGTGATCCGGTCGCCGGTGTTGAAGGTGGGCCAGGATTTAACTTCCGGGACGCGCACTTCGGTAGCGTCGTCAAGCACCAGCGCCGCGCCGCGGTAGCGCTCGGTGTCAATCATCCGCGTTCGGCCGACGAGCGTGACGTCCCGGCCCTCGTATTTGTAGAGCTGCTCGCGCTGCCGGGCGGTCGATTTTGCATCCGCGGCCATTCGCGGGGCGCAGCCCATCATCAGCATCGAGCAAACCAGCGCCGCGGCCGCGAGTTTCAGCATGGTCATGGGCGGGTGAACTTATACACGTGCACCTCGAACGGTGCGAACCAATCCGTGAACGCGCCCTCCTTCACGGCGATTTTTCGCGGCGATTCGTAGAGCACGACGCCCTCGGCGAGCTCTTTCGGCAGGCCGGTGAATTCGATTTCGCTCGTCTTCTGCGCATCTTTGGAGCAGGCGAGGAGGTAAACGTCCTTGCCCACCTCGCGCACGCACAACTCGATGTTTTTATCCTTCGCCTTGACCGGCATCTTCGAATTCGGCGCGACCAGCGCCTGCGCCAGCGGGCTCTTGTCTCCGATTTCCTCGATCAGCGGGCGCAGCACGCGCTGCCAGTACGTCCAGTTCCAGCCGAGCTCCTTATCGCGCTCGTTGAGCGTCACCGGCAGGTTGCCGCCGAAGTAAATCAGCCCGCGCGCGCCGTTGATGATCGCTTCGTAGGTCATGAAGCGCTCTTCGTGGAACGTGGGGAAGCGCAACTGCTTGCCCGGCTTGGTCACGCCGCTCCAGGCGATCTGCAACGTGAACCAGATCGGCTTTTTGTCTTCCACGACCTCGATCATCTTGCGCGTGTAGTCGCCGACCATGCTCAGCTCTTTGTTCGCGTCCGTCGGGACGTGCGAGCCGGGCGGATAGCTGATCGGGTAGACGTCGACGCCGCCAATGTCGTAGGCGACATTGTGCCGCCGGAGCTGCTGCACATTCCCGCGCGGCGCCTGCACGATCCAGACGGGATGATTCGCATCCTCCTGGTGGATGATGTCGTACGCGCGCTTCAGGCCGGGCACGAGGTTCTTGTTGTCCTTGCTGTTCAGCTCCGCCCACTGCGGCTCGTCCTCGCCCTTCCAGATGCCCATGCCGGGGTGATCTTTGAACATGCGGATGATCGTGCGGAGCTTCTCTTCCTTCTGCGGCTGGTCCTCCTCAAGGTGCGACAACTCCTTCAGCCACGGCATGCAGTACATCCCAGCCTTGGCGGCGGCGTCCATGTAGGCTTTTTCCGTCGCGATCCAGCGCGCGTCCCACGACCCCTTCCATTCGCCGCTCGGATCGAGCATCGGGCCGGTGCGGATGAAGACCGCGCCGGCGTCGCGGAATTCTTCCAGCGCCGGCTTGCCATTGAACGCCTTCGCGTCCGGCGGCGGCGGAACGGTGAAGCCGATGGTAAAAATCTTCTTGCCGTTGATGCTGAGCGCGTGCGTTTCCGGGTCGATGGTGACTTTCGACGGCTCGGTGTTCGGCTGCGCGATCGCAATCGATAATGAAAACGTCAATAGAAACGCGATGGCGAACGAGATACGCGGCATCATCGGGAAGCTCCTTTGCTTCGGAGGGGCGTTACACAATGCGAATGGAAAATTGTCAATTTTCAATTCTGAATTGTCAATTGTTTCCGCTGCGACGCTAGGGCGTGGCGACCGGGAAGAACGTCATCAGATCCTTCACAAACATCTCGTGCCCGCGATCGTCCGGGTGATTGATGCCGTTGACCAGTAGCGTGATGTACGGCAGGCCCTCAGTTTCGAGGTGTGCCCACCGCCGCGATGTATCCGCCAGGCCGACGTGGTGCTCGGCCGCGATTTTTCGGAGCAGCTCGACGGGCGGCCGCGTTTCGCCGCCGCGCGGGTGCTCGAGGTTCATCCACTCCGGCATGACGAAGTGCGGCGTGATCAGGATGATCTCCGCGCCAGCAGCGCGAATCTGCTCGAACGCCGACTGATAATTCTTCCGGAGCTGATCTTCCGGGATGCC
This sequence comes from Phycisphaerales bacterium, assembly GCA_034666045.1. Taxonomy (GTDB): domain Bacteria; phylum Planctomycetota; class Phycisphaerae; order Tepidisphaerales; family Tepidisphaeraceae; genus JAICTV01. The sequence goes on from JAXDMN010000261.1 coordinate 12,040, forward strand.
CATGTCGTTGACGAACTCGATCGTCACCAGGTCCGGCTTGTGCGCGAGCACTTCCTGCTGCAACGCCGGCAGCCGGCCGACGGTGTTCGATCCGCCGATGCCGGCGTTGACGTGCGTGATCTTCGATTTCGGGAAACGCTCGCGCAGCCGCGCGGGGAAGAGTTGCGCGAACGCTTTTGCCGGCGTAGATGCGTCGCCGCCCGACGTGACGCTGTCGCCCCATGTGACAATCGTCACCGGTTCGCCGCGGCGCAGTTTCGCGAGGGTCTTCTCGACGAACTTCCCCCGCCGCTGCATCTCCGCATCGTCCGGCTCCGCAAACAGCTTGCCGATCTCAAACACCTGCCACGGCTGCACGACCGGCGAGCCGTACGGCATAAAAACATTCGCCCACGCCGTCGATCCCGGCGTGCGCGGCGGCGGGAGCGGGCAGGTCAGCGCGGGCGTCCCCTGCACGACGTCTACCTTGCCGGCGGCGTCGACTTCGATCGTGTCGAGGCGCATCGTCTGAACGAAATAGGTGACCTTCACGTCCGTGTCCGCCGCGATTCGCCCGCCCTCGATCCGCGTCAGCGTTCCCCAATGCTCGTCGAGCAGATAATCCTTCCCGCGCTCCGCGACCGTCCCGTCCGGCAATTTCACGATGACCGTACCCGGATTGAGGCACCCGGGCAGTGGCGTGCCGCCCGCGATCAACGCGCGCAGCGGCGTGCCGTGGACCCATCGGTCCGGCTTCCCCGCTGCGAGCACGTACGCTTCGTCGACAATGTGCTTCTGGGGCGACGGGGCAAATGCGTAATCCGCATAGCCCTCCAAGTGGATCACCCGGCCGTCCGGCAGGCGATGTTCGCCGCCATTGATCGGGACGCGATTGCGATTGGGCGTGCCCAGGCCGCCGCACAGGTCAGTGGTCATAACCCCAAGCGCCCACAGGAGAAAGAAAAGCTTTCGCATTGGCCGATAAGAACTACGCATGAACCTGCCGCAAGTTGATTCCAGCGAACAATCGGTCGTTGAACCCGGTATACAACACAGGGAGGCGGCGACCATATAAGGTAACGTCAGGGGGAGGTTCTCGCCGCCCGCGCCGCGCGCCGGATCAGTTCACGAGGGACCGCATGAGGGTGAAAGGGATTTTTGTTTCTGGGATCGTGGTAGCGCTGCTTTTGGCGGTGCGCGCAGCGGTTGCGGCGCCGGCGCCAGTCCCCGCGCCCGCGCCCGCGTCCGCACCTTCCGCGCCTGACATGGCAAAACCGCAAGCGGCGGGCGGACGCAAGATCGACTTCAACCGCGACATCCGTCCGATCCTTTCCGACAACTGCTACGCCTGTCACGGTCCGGACGCCGGTCATCGCAAGGCCGACCTGCGCCTCGACACCAAGGATGGTCTCTTCGCCGTCAAAGACGACGTCGCCGCCGTCGTGCCCGGAAAACTCGACGACAGCGTGATGTGGCTGCGCGTCAGCAGCGACGACGAAGAATTCCGGATGCCGCACCACTCGTCGAACAAGCGGCTCAAGCCGGAGCAGATCGAGACCATCAAACTCTGGATCGAACAGGGCGCGCCGTGGAAGGGACATTGGTCGTACATCCCGCCCGAGCGGCCGGCGCCGCCTAAGACGGACAACCTTCCGCCCGCGTTCGTGCACAACCCGATCGACAATTTTGTGGGTGAGAAGCTGCGCGAGCACAGTCTCGCGCCATCGCCCGACGCGGATCGCATCACGCTGATCCGCCGGCTGAGCTTCGACCTCACCGGCCTGCCGCCGACGGCGTCGCAGGTCGATTCGTTCATCAATGACAAGGCACCCGATGCTTACGACAAGGTCGTCGACCGCCTGCTCGCCTCCAAAAACTTCGGCGAGCGCATGGCCGTTCACTGGATGGATCTCGTGCGCTTCGCCGACACGATCGGCTTCCACAGCGACAATCCGCGCGAGGTGTGGCCGTACCGCGACTGGCTGATCAAGGCGTTCAACGAGAACAAGCGGTACGACGAGTTCACCCGCGAGCAGCTCGCCGGCGACCTGCTGCCTGGCGCGACGCGCGAACAGAAGATCGGCTCCGCGTACAACCGGCTGCTGCTGACAACCGGCGAGGGCGGCGCGCAGGCGAAGGAATACGTCAAGAAGTACGAGTCCGACCGCGTCCGCAACGTCTCGACCGTCTGGATGGGCGCGACGATGGGGTGCGCGCAGTGCCACGACCACAAGTTCGACCCGTACGCGACGAAGGATTTTTACCGCATGGCCGCGTTCTTCGCGGACATTCAGGAGCCGGCCATCCGCCTGCCGGAGCCGGAGCTGATGCTGGCGACGCCGGAGCAGGAAGCCGAGCTCACCAAGCTCGCCAGCGCGATCACCACGACGCAGAAGAAGCTCGACACACAGACGCCCGAGCTGGCCGCGGCGCAGGAAAAGTTCGAATCACAATACCAGTCGGAAAAAGACGCCATCAAGTGGCAACGCCTGCAAGTCACCGAAGTCAGATCGCTCGGCGGCGCGGCGATGACCATCGGGGCGGATAAATCGTCCGTCCTCGTCAGCGGCGCCAAACCCGCGACCGACATTTACGAAATCCGCACGCTCACGCGGATGAAGAACATCAGCGGGCTGAAGATCGAAGCGCTGCCGCATAAGTCGCTGGCCGCGAACGGCCCCGGCAGAGCGGGCAACGGGAATTTCGTCCTCACCGAGATCGACGTGCAGACCGAATACGGCTCGGGCCCGAAGGACCATCCGCTCGCCTTCACCGCCGCCAGCGCATCGCATGAGCAGGCGTCCTTCGCCGAGGAGAATCCCTACCGCCGCTGGACGCCGCTGGCGACCATCGATGGCGACAAGTACGGCGAAAAATGGGGCTGGGCCATCCTCGACAAGACCGGCGTACCGAATCACGCCGTCTACGAAACCCCGTTCAACTTCGGCGATGGCGACCGCGTGGTGTTGAAACTTCGCCTGAAGATGAACCACGGGGACGCGCACACGCTGGGCCATTTTCGGTTCTATCTCACCGATTCGCCCCGCCCGATCCGCGCGCTGCCGGACAAAGGCATCCCGCCGGCGATCGTGAAAATCCTCGAGACCGCCAAGGACAAGCGCACCGACAAGCAGGTCGCGCAGCTCGCCGCCCATTATCGCTCGATCGATCCAACGCTTCAGCCGGCGCGCGAAGAGCTTGCCAAGCTCACCCAGCAGCGCACCGCGGTCAGCGCCGGCATCCCGCGGACATTGATCAGCGTTTCCGGTCCGCCGCGCGTCACGCGCGTGCTGGCGCGCGGAAACTGGCAGGACGAGAGCGGCGAAATCGTCGCGCCCGGCGTGCCGGCATTCATGCGGCAGATCGAGCTCTCTCCTGACCGCGGCGCGAGCCGCCTCGACCTGGCCAACTGGCTCGTCGCGCGCGACAACCCGCTCGTCGCCCGCGCGTTCGTCAACCGCATGTGGAAAATGTTTTATGGCAACGGCATCGCCAAGCCGCTCGATGATCTCGGCGCGCAGGGCGAATGGCCGACGCATCCGGAGTTGCTCGACTGGCTCGCGGTCGAGTTCATGGAATCCGGCTGGGACGTCAAGCACCTGATTCGCCTGATGGTCACCAGCGGCACGTACCGCCAGTCGTCGAACCAGTCGCAAAAACTCCGCGAGGCGGACCCGTACAACAAGTGGGTCGCGCGGCAGACCGCCTTCCGCCTCGACGCCGAGTTCGTCCGCGACAACGCCCTGGCGATCTCCGGCCTGCTCGTCGACCAGCTCGGCGGCCCGAGCGTCAAGCCGTACCAGCCGGACGGCTACTGGGAATTTTTAAATTTTCCAAAGCGCACCTACCCGCAGGACAAGGGAACATCGCTCTACCGCCGCGGGATGTACACGTGGTGGCAGCGGATGTTCCTCAACCCATCGCTGCTGAACTTCGACGCCCCGGCCCACGAGGAATGCACCGCCGAGCGCACCCGCAGCAACACGCCGCAGCAGGCGCTGACGCTGCTCAACGACATCACCTACGTCGAATCCGCCCGCGTCTTCGCCGCCCGCATCATGAACGAATGCAAGGGCGACACGCCCACCCGCATCGGCTGGGCCTTCAAGCAAGCCCTCTCCCGCGAGCCGACGCCGCAGGAGCTTCCGGTCATCAAAGAGCTCTTCGAGAAGCAGCGCACGCGCTACCTGACCGACGCCCCCAGCGCCGATGCCCTGACCAGCACCGGCGAAGCCCCGTACGCCGAAGGCCTCGCCGTCGCAGATCTCGCGGCATGGACCAGCGTCGCGCGCACGATCCTCAATCTGCACGAGACGATCACGCGGAATTGATGCGCCGTTAGTGGCGCAATCGCCGGTAACGCTCGCGCCAATTCCCCGTGAGCATTGGCGGCAGCGCCAACACCGCCGGCGGCGCCACCCAGCCACACTCTGGGCAACGACCCGTGCTGGCGCGGAGGTCGTAACAGCACGATGGACACAAGCCGGCGCGCATCCGCGCCTTCCGTCGAAGGTCGGGAATTGAAAAGGCCGCCCCCAGCAGCGTGGATAACGCCAACCAGAACCAGAGCGGAAACTGCAGCCGCAATGCGACGTGGGTCCCGGTTGCCGTCGGGGTGACCGCGTATCGCAGCCCTTCAATGTCGAACGCCCCTCTTGGCGGGCCTAAGTGACGCGGCAGCCTGACACTCAACGCCCCAGTCGGGGTGCGCGCGCACCGCCCCAGCGATTTGTAAAACCAGCCGCCGCCCGGTTTCTCAATGTAAGCCGCTCCAAGCAGGCCGGCCGACAGCAAGCCGCTCACCAGAAAAGCGGCGACTCCGATGACATGCGATAACGTCTGCTTCACAACCCCCGCTACTTTACCAGGCAGCGCGCCGACAGACGACGCCCTGCTCCCGGTTTACGCGTCATTCGAGCGGCGGCGCGGCATCAGCAACTCCCGCATCCCGCCGTCCCACAACTTCATTTGTCCAAATGGCCTGGTCGGAATGCCGCGCGGCGGTGCGTGGTAGTCAAAGGTGTTGGCGTCGATCGGGAACTGCACCGGCACGTCAGCGCCGTACGGCACGAGATGCACGGCCGGCAGCAGCGACAGGTGCCGCGTCTTCTTGCTCGTCAGAATAAACTGGATGAGAAACTGCGTCTTGTCCGTCAACAGCGCGCCCGGGCGCGTTTCGTAGGCGGACAATCGCCAGCGGCCGTGGTCCTGCTCGAACTGGAACAGCACGCCGCACTCGAGCGGTCGGCGGTCCATGCGCGGGCCGAGCAGCCCGAGGTGCCAGGCGCAGCGATATTTTGCGCACTGCAGCGGCCGCGTCTCGTAGATGCCGCATCCGCCGGTCGTGCGCTCAGAGTGCAGGTGCGGACAGCGCGCGTAGTACGGTTTGCCCAGCGCATCCACGCCGACCACGTCACAGCATGCGGTGCACGTCCCGCATCCCTCGCCCGGCGGAGGTCCCTGGACCTGTGGAAGTGAAATCATGACGCTGAGGGGAATGTACAACAGGAAGCGGGACGCGGGTGGAGATGGAAGTTCTTAAAGAAAATAACTTCGTGCGGGGCGCGCCGCTCAGCTCACATCCCCGAACATCGTCAACTCCCGCGGTCGCGTGTCGACGTGCTCCGCATCCGGCAGCTCCTTGTCCGATCGCGCCCCCAGCTCCGCGATTTTCCGCGCCGTCACCAGCACGCGCGTTTCCATCGAGGCGACGGTCGCGTTGTACGCCGTCACCGCGCTGTCGAGCGTCGAGCCGAGCCGGTTGAAGTGGCCCATCAGCGTGACGATCCGGTCGTAAAGGTCCTTGCCGTGCTTGCGGATTTCCTCGGCGTTCTGCGTGATCTCTTCCTGCCGCCAGCCGAACTCGATCGCCTTCAGCAGCGCGATCAGCGTGGTCGGCGTCGCAACGATCACGCGGTTCTTCAGGCAATCCTCGATCAGCGATGGATCGTGCTCGACGGCCGCGTATAAAAACGCCTCGCCGGGCAGGAACATGACGACGAACTCCGGGCTGCGCGGGAACTGCGACCAGTAGCTCTTGGCGGATAATTCGCGGGCGCGGGCGCGCACCTGCTGGCAGTGGCGAAGCAGGTGAACCTTGCGCTGATCTTCATTCGTCGCGCCGGCGGCGTCGACGAAGGCATCCAGCACCGCCTTGCAGTCGATGACGATCTGCCGCTCCCCGGGCAGATTCACGACCATGTCCGGCCGCTGGCGGCCGTCTTCGGTCGTGACGCTCGCCTGTTCGCAGAAATCGCAGCGGTTGGCCATCCCGGCCAGCTCCACCAGCCGGCGCAGCGTGATCTCGCCCCACTGCCCGCGCGCGTTCGGCCGGCGCAGCGCGGTCACCAGCTCGCTGGTCTGCGTGTTGAGCGTGCGCTGGATCTCAGCGAGCGAGCCGAGCTGCTCGCGCAGCATGCTGTAGCTTTCCACGCGCGATTTCTCGATTTCGCCAAGCCGGGTCTGATAGGTGCCGAGCAACTGCTGCATCGGCTTTAATAAACCTTCGATCTGCGCTTTGCGCTCTTCGAGGGTGCCGGTCGCTTCCGCCGACAGCGTGGCGAAGCGCTCGCGCGCCAGCGAAAGAAACGCCTCGTTGTTCTTCGCCAATGCTTCCGCCGACACGCTGGCGAACGATTGTCGCAGTTGCTCATGCGCGCGCTCGAGAAGCTGCCGCTGCTCGGCGACATTCTCCTGCGCGCCGGCGAGCCGCGCGGACATGGCGATCAATTGTTCCCGTGATTTGCGTTCGCCGAAGAGATACCCGACGACCGCCCCGGCGACGCAGGCGAAGAGGCTGAAAAGGATCCATCCCAAGGTCATACGATCACGCTCCGTCAGAACCGTACGTCGACCTAACCGCGGCACTCTACCGGCGGCCGCGGGCCGGGGCAAATCATTTACGACACAGAGCGAGGGCAGGAAGGAAAATGGTCCTTACCGGACGTCCGAGACTCCTTTTCGCCGAGGAAATATTCATTCTCGGAAAGGACATTTTCATTCTCGGAAGGGAAATATTCATTCTTCCCGAGGACATTTTCATTATTCCCGAAGACATTTTCATTCTTGCCGAGGACATTTTCATTATTCCCGAGGACATTTTCATTCTTGCCGAGGACATTTTCGATCTGGGAAGGGAAATTTCCGTTCTGGGAAGGGAAATATTCAGCCCCGGGCGAGCATCGATGAACCTCGGCAGTCGTCCGCGGCGGCCTGCGCTTACGCGACCGCCGCGACCGGTTTGTTATTGGCCTGCAGGATCCACCGCCGCACGCCGGAGGTTTTACTTTCCCAGCCGGAGCTGGCGCGGACGCTCAGAAAGCTGGCAAAGAGCCCGTCGAGGGTTTTGCACAATTCGCGCATCAAGCTGATGCGCTCTTCAAAGACGACGCGCGGCGTATCCGCTTCTTCCACATCCGGCAGCTTCGCACTGCCGACCCCGAAAACTTCGGGGTTGAAGGTGAGGTTGAACTGCAACCCGTTGGCATCGAGCACCATGCCGGCTTTTCGGGGGAGTTTTCCACTCCGCAGCGCATCGCGCGCTTCCGGCATGCGGTGCGGGCCGGTGGCGCGTAAAGAGTCTTTGCCGGTCATCCCGTACGCGCAGTCGAGATCGAGCGAGCGGTCGATCAGGATCGAAGCTTCGCCGATCTCGCCGCCGTTCGCCTCCGCTTCGTGCCAGAGCCACAATAAAAACTCGTTGCCCAGAAAATCCTTCGGCTCCGGGCCCTTCGAGACCCACGGATAATCGGGAAACTGCGTCTCCCCTTCCGGCCCCTGCACGAAGCGCGTCGGACGAAAATCTTCGTAGTCGCGCCGCTTGCCGCGCGGCTCGAGTATTCGTTGCGCCAGCGACCCGGCGGAGATCGGCATCAGGGTCAATCCAAACGTGCGCTCGAACAGTTCCAGCAATTGCTCCAGCGACGGCCCGCTGGCCGCGCAGTAAAGCGTCGCCGCGGAAAGATCCCACACGATCGGCAGCAGCTTGCTGCGGCGAAAACGTCCGCTGCGCATGTCGTCGTCGAGCTTTCGCCGCACGGTCTCCTTGACGTCGCGCTTCTGCATTTTCGAAATAAACCCGGACGGATTCGTCGCCGCGACGGCGTCTTCCTCCATCATCGAATATGCGCGCCGAAGATCCCCCGGCACTTTGTTGGAATCGATGCACAGCGCGAAGAAGAGGGAATCGGCGTAGACGTTGTTCTCGAAGGAAAACGTCCCATCAAGAACATGCCGCCCACCCGCCCAGCCGTATTCGATCTCCTCCGGCGACCCGACCTGGTCCCCCCCGCCCGCCCGCAGCGCGTGCGATGCCAGCTTGTCGAGCAATTTTTCATCGATCTGCTCAGGCTGGTCACCCACCACTGCAAATCGGCGAAACGACACGGAACCGGAAGCGAAACCCATACGTCACCATCCTTGCGAGCATGCCAACGACCGAATTGTCATCCTGAGGTACTCCGAAGGATCTGCGTTTCTCGGCGCGCGGGGCCAGATCCTTCGGAGTACCTCTGGATGACAATGCCAGAGCATCCGCGCAGCGGCGCGCGGGGCGGAATGGTAAAGCGACCGGGTCGATCGACCAACCCGGCATTGCGACCGCGACAGGATTCGCGCATGTTATCCACATGCTCAAACGCAGCCCGCGCCTCGCCCTGTTCCTGTGCGTTGCAACACTCTCCGTGCCGTCGATGTCGCGGGCCGACGCCCCCGCCTCCAAACCGGTCCCGACGACCACCGCCACCAAGCCCGCGACCGGCCCATCCGCGACGCAAACCTCGATCGAAGGTGCGAAACAGCTCTTCCCGGACGCCTCGCCTGAAGTGGTGACCGCCGTCACACAGAAAATTTTTCCGTCCGTCGTTCGGCTCGACGTGGCCCAGGAGATTTATTCGGAGGGGAAGCGCAACTTGCGCCGCGGCATCGGCTCGGGCGTGATCATCGACGATGAAGGGCGGATTCTGACCAACTACCACGTCGCCGGCCGGGCGGCGGAGATTTTCGTCACGCTGGCCAACAAGGAGCGCGTCCGCGCCAAGCTGATCGGCGACGATCACTGGACGGACCTGGCCGTCGTGCAGATGGACATGGACGAGGTCCGCCGCAAAAAGTTCGATTTTCGCCACGCGGAACTCGGACGCAGCGACATTCTTCAGCCTTGCGAAAACGTCATGGCCGTCGGCACGCCCTTCGGCCTGGCGAGAACGGTCACGCTGGGCATCGTTTCCAACACCGAGCGCACCTTCTATCCCGACCAGATGACGATCGATGAGTACGAGACGGGAGAATTCGCCAACTGGATCCAGATGGACACGCCGATCAACCCGGGCAACTCCGGCGGACCGCTGGTCGACATGACCGGCCACGTCGTCGGGATCAACACGCGCGGCGGCGGCCAGAATTTGAACTTCGCCGTCCCGATCAACACCGCAAAAGAAGTGATCAAAGCGATCCTGGCCACCGCGAAGGACGACAAGAAAGGCCGCGTCGATCGCAGCGATCTCGGCATCGACCTCAAACCGCTTCAAGATCTCGAATCGTTCTACAACATCGACATCAACAAGGGCGTGCTCATCAACAACGTCGATCGCAACTCCCCGGCGATGAAGGCGGGCGTCAAAACCCAGGACATTCTTTTAGAAATCAACGGCGACCCGATCAACGTCCGTTTTCCGGAAGAAGTCGCCCCCGCGCGGCAGAAGATCGCCAGCCTGCCGATCGGCAGCGAGGTCGACCTGAAAATCCGCCGCGGCAAAGAGACGCTCACGCTCACCACGAAAACCCAAAAACTCGAAGGCGCCGTCGGGGAAGAAAAGGAATTCAAGACCTGGGGATTGAGCGTCCGCGACGTCACCGTCCGGTATGCGAACGAAGAACAGCTCGACGATGACACCGGCGTCGCCGTCACCACCCTCGCCGGCGGATACCCGGCGCAAAAAGCGGAGCTGCAAAGCGGCGATGTCATCCGCTCGGTGAACGGCAAAGCCGTCACCGATCTCGATGAATTCACCAAGCTTTACGATGCATCCACCAAAGCGAAAGAAGGTCGCGTCCCGGTCGAAGTCCAGCGCGGACGCGGGCGCCGACGCGCCGTCTTCAAAGTCGACTACTAAACTATCCCCAGACTAAACTATCCCCAGACTAAACTATCCCCGGACGAACGATAATCGCTTGACGATCCAAACAACCCTTTAGCCGCGTCGCTTGCGACGCGCGTAACCGTCAAACGCAAGACGCGCGTCGCAAGC
>JAXDMN010000262.1:0-23646 GCA_034666045.1 Phycisphaerales bacterium
CGCAGTCGCGGGCGGAGTCACGTGGACGAGATCTGGCTCAGCCACGGCGACTACGACCACATGAGCGCCGCCGCCGAGCTGATCCGCGCCTACGCGGTGCCGCGTGTCATCACCAGCACGGAGTTCGACGACCACGTCGCGGAAAACCCGAGCAACGAAGCCCTGCTCGAAACAATCCGCGACCGCCGCGTCAGCATGCAGCAGTTCCATCGCAACGCGCACGTGTCCGTTGGAAAAGGTGTCACCCTCGACGTCCTCTGGCCGCCCGAGAACGCACGGTTGGATTCGAACAATACGGGACTGGTGCTCAAGCTGACCTACGCCAGGCGGACGATCCTCTTCCCCGCCGACATCCAGCAGCCCGCTCTCGCCGCGCTGCTCCGCTTACCCGATGCATTGCGCTGCGACGTGCTGATCGCCCCGCACCATGGCAGCTCCGAGCCAGGCACGGCCGCGTTCCTCCGGGCCGCCGACCCGCTCTACATCGTCAGCTCCAATGATCGAACGCTTTCGCAGAAACAGCGCCAGTTCGACCGCATCGCCCGCGATCGGCCGCACTTTCGCACGCACCAGTGCGGCGCGGTGACGATCGAGATCGATCGAAACGGCGGCGTGAACGTCAAACCGTTCATTCCGCCGCCGCCGTAGGTTTTTCTTTTGTCCGCTGGCCATCCGGGGCGGAGGATGTACGGCATGAGCAGCGACATCGAGCTCCTCGAGCAGCATCGTCGCGGATGCGAGTCGGCCTTCGCCGATCTCGTCCGCCGGCACGTCGGCTGGATTCACGGCGTCGCCAGACGCCGGCTGCGCGATTCGCATATCGCCGACGACGTGGCGCAGGCGGTCTTCGTGCTGCTTCATCGCAAGTCGCCGCGCTTCGCCAGCGACAGATCCCTCGTCGCGTGGCTGCATCGCTCGGCGTGGTACGCAACCGAGGTGGCGGCGAGGCAGGAGAATCGCCGGCGACGGCACGAAACGGAGGCGGCGGTGGTTCGACAGCAGCAGCCCACAGGTGAAGACGCGCAATGGCAGGAGCTCGCGCCGATGCTCGATGATCTGATCGAGCGGCTTTCACAGGCGGATCGCGAGGCGGTCCTGCTCCGCTATTACCGTCAGATGAGCTTCGCCGAAGTCGCCGACGCGACCGGCACCACTGCTGAAGCCGCGCGAAAGCGCGTCGATCGAGCGATCGAGAAGCTGCGCCGGCTGGCCGACAGCATGAACGTCGCGATCACCGCCGCCGCGCTCACGATCGCGCTCGGCACGCAGGTCGCGACCGCCGCGCCCGCGGGTCTGGCCGCGATGACAACCGCCGCCGCGCTCGCCGACTCCGCTTCGGCCGTCGTCGCGGCGAGCAGCCCGATCGCCGGTGGCATCGCGCGGCTGATGGCACTCGCGCACGCAAAAGTCGCCGCGTCGATCGTCGCGACGGTCGCCGTCATCACGGCTGGCGCATCCGCCGTCGTTCTCGCCGCCGCTGCCGCTTAATCGCCGGCGACGAAGCCATCGCCCGCGCCCGCGACCACGCAAGCCGCCGTGGAGGTCGCCCTCAACCTCCCGACGCTCGCCCCGTTTGACGCGATCCGCTGGAACGGCGAAGCGGCGCAGGTGCGCGTCGATAATGTCTGGTGCGATTGGCTCGCCATCGACGACATGCCGCTCGAACGGCTCGTCGCGTACTGCAAGCAGCATTATGGGCGCGATCTCTGGCAAAAGCGGATCGCAGAGGACCTCGTCGAAGTGCTCATTGGCATGGGCCAATCGCCGCGCGATCGCGTGAAGCTCACGGTCCGCGGCATCGACACGAAAATCGTCAGCGAGCTGCTCGACGTTTCGATGACACACAAGAATCGCCAGCAGATCTGGATGGCCGCCCAACTCGAGCAGGCGGAGAAGCGGCGACAGCAACGCCGCTAATTCGCGGAGTGATGAGACTATCCGCGTGCCACCGCGTTACGCCGCCAGCGTCGGTTCCATGGGCATATCCGGGACGACGCGGCGGACTTCCTCCATCGTCGTGCGGCCTTGGGCGACCTTCAGGAGGGCGGACTGACGCAGGGTCAGCATGCCCTCCTGCATCGCGCGGGCGTGAATGTCGCGCGCCGGGCAGCCTTCGAGGATCAGCTCGCGCAGCGCATCCGTGACCGGCATGATTTCGTAGATGGCGGTGCAGCCGGCGTACCCGGTGCCGTGGCAATGGTCGCAGCCGCGCGCGGTGAAGCGGACGGCCAGGCTCGCGCTGGGCAGGAACGCCTTGATCTCTTCCATGATGCGCTTCACTTCGATCGTGTGGCCGGCTTCCTCGTGCTCCTGGCAGGCGGGGCAGAGCGTGCGGACCAGGCGCTGGCTGATCGCCGCGCGGAGCGAGGTCGCGATCGCATGCGTCGGGATGTTGAAGCCGCGCAGCGACTGCACGGCGCCGGCGGCGTTGCCGGCGTGGATCGTCGAGAGAACCATCACGCCGCTGTTGGCGGCCCAGGCGGCGGTATGCGCGATTGCGTCGTCGCGAATCTCGCCGACCATCGCCACGTCCGGCGACTGGCGCAGCACGCCGCGGAGGATTTCCGTTGGACCGAGGTCGATCGCCTGGTTGACCTGCGATTGGCGCAGGCCCTCGATGGCGTACTCGATCGGGTCTTCGATCGTGTGGATCTTTCGCTTCCCGTTGTTCAGGTGCGTCAGCGACGCGTAGAGCGTGACGGTCTTGCCGCTGCCGGTCGGGCCGGTGAAGAGAATCATACCGCCCGGCTGCTCGAGCATCGGGCGATAGGTGTCGAGCTGCCGCGCGGTCATGCCGAGGCGGTCGAGCGACATCAGATCGGTCTGGCGATCGAGCAGGCGGATGGCGAGGTCGTCGCCGTGCAGCGTGGGGATGATGTTGATGCGCAAATCGACCGTGCGCTGGTCGTCGACTTCGTAAATCCAACGCCCGTCGTGCGGGCGGCGGTGGTCGGAGACGTCCATGCTCGCGACATTGCGGATGTGCGCGATGTAGCGTCGGCCCTGCTCGGCGTCGAGCACGCTGATCTGCTCGACTTGTCCGCGCAGGCGCACCTGCACCGAGACGTGCTGTTCGTTGGTCACGATGTACAGATCATCCGCGCGCAGCTCCAGCGCGCGGTCGATGAGAACGCCGACGCCCTTCTCCGGCGAGACGTGGTTCAGATCCATCAGCCGCAGCCGACCGTTATGGCCGTTCGCGCTGCTGCTGTTGCCACTGCCGTGACCGTTGGTGTTGCGGTTCTTCTTGTCGACGAGCTGTTTGTCCGGGGCCAACTTCATTTGAGGCATCCTCCGCGCGACGAGCGCGCCTGCCGCAGCGTCCATCACTGCGGGCCGTATCACCTGTATCGGTTGAATCGGCGCGTAAAAAAAGCCGGCCATGCGAAGCGACGGCGCGATTCCGTCGGCAATACATGACCGGCTTAAGTTGGTCGATCGTTCGACCGATAATGGCGCGCGAGCGATCCTTCGCTTACCTGCTGCGCGACGATGACGACTTGCGTCCGCCGCCGTTGCTGCGACTGCGACCGGAGCTGCGCGTCGTGGTCTCTTCTTCGTCTTCCGCGCCGCTCGCGGCTTCGACGTTGATCGTGCTCTCAGCGATCTGCGTCAGCTTCTTATCGGCACGCTCTTCTTCATCGAGCGTCTGCGCCAGCAGGCGAGCGGATTCCTCGTCGCCCAGCAGCTTGGCGAACGTGACGGCCGAACCGTAGCCGGCGATTTCGTAGTGCTCGACCTTCTGGCAGTCGACGATGAGCCCCGCGTCCATCACTTCGGGGTCGGCGTCTTCTTCCATCATTTCCTTGGCTTCTTCGATGAGGCCTTCCATGCCGTGACATTTCTTGCCGCCCGGCTTTTCGCCCATCTTTCCGAGGATCTGCTCCAGGCGTTTGACCTGGCCCTCGGTTTCCTTGACGTGCATCGTGAGCGCTTCGCGAAGCTGCTCGTTCTCGACCTTCTTCGCAACCTTCGGCAGCGCTTTGAGAAGTTGCGTCTCGGCGGAATACAGATCCTTGAGGTTCTCGACCAACAAGTCCTGCAGATTGCTCAGTTCCATTTGTGGCTCCTCCCGGGAGTCGGGGGTTAGATGAATCGGTATCGCGACGTGCTGAGCCGGTTTTGCAACCGACGTGCCGCGACGAGCGGAGCGGGCAATTCGATGATCGCGGCGTTGCGAGGCGGACGAAACGACGCCAGCGACGCGACACATCTGCCGGGGAGGGAGAAATACCTGAGAACTAATCCGCTACCGATGCCGAGCGAGAGCGCGGCGCACTGCCGGCGCCCGTGCCGCCGGCGGTGGAGGCGGTCACTTGATCGAGCGCAGCCTGCGCGGCGGCGTCGCCGGGCGCTGCGCGGAGCACGGCGTGGAAATATTCGCCCGCCGCGGCGAAATCGCCCGCTTCGGCGCACGCGACGCCGGCGTAATAATGCGCATCGCGCGACGTCGGATCGAGACGGGCGGATTCCTGAAGGTGCGGCCTGGCGGCGGCGACGTCGCCGCGCCGCGCAAGTTCCAACCCCATCAGCAGGTGCGCCTTCGCGTCGTCCGGGCGCAGCTCCACCGCTCGGCGATAATGCCCCAGCGCCTCTTCGGATCGCCCGCGCGACGACAGTTGATTCGCCAGGTTGCGGTGCGCCAGCGCAAACTCCGGCCGCGCCGCCAGCGCCGCCTCGTATTGCTCGATCGCGCCGTCCACGTCGCCGCGCGAGGCGAGCAGCACGCCAAGCCCGTTGTGCGCGGTCGACCAGTCGGGCCGAATCCGGATCGCTTCGCGGTAATGCAGCTCGGCCTCCATCGATGCGCCAAGACGCGCCTGCTCGACCGCGAGGTTCGCGTGGGCGACGTAGTTGTTGTGCGTCGCGTCGATCGCGTGGCTCCAGAGCGACACGCTGTCACGCCAATGGCCAATCTCGCGGCGCGTCATCAGGCTGAGCGTCATGACGAGCACGATCGCGCACGCCGCGTAGACGGCCGATGCGCGGGGCACCTGCTGCAACCGCGGGAGCGACCACGCGACGGCGATCAGCAGCCCGATCATCGGCAGATACGTGTAGCGAAGCGCCATCGCGTGACCGCCGACCTGGATCAACCCGATCATCGGCACCAGCGTGCCGAGGAACCAGAGCCACCCGACCAGCACCCAAGGCGCGCTCTTGCGCCGCGCGATCGCGAGCGCGGTGACCGCCCCCAGAACGATGACGCCGACAACGAGCATTCCAACCTGCACCGAGCGCGGATGCGGGTAAAAGATCGATAAATCGGCCGGGACGAGCGTTTTCGTAAGGTAACCGGCGTACGCGACGACCGCGTTGGCCACGCGCTGCAAGAGCGAGTATCGCGCCACCGTGCCGACTGCCGACCCGGCACGCTGGGCGAACAGCGTGACGATGCTCGCGGCGAGCGCGACACCCACGAGCGGCAGTTTCTCCATCGCCAACGCGCGCCACGACCGCTCGCGCTTCAGCGGCCAGCCGTCGAGCAGCAGCAGCACCGCCGGCAGCGTGATAAACATCGCCTTGCACAGCAGGCTGGCCGCGAACGCCGCCGCGATAATCCCATAACGAGCGGCCGACGGGCGCGCGACGTAGCGCAGGTAAGCCGCGACCGCGAGCAATCCAAAGAACGCCGCCAGGCAATCCTTGCGGGCGCTGATCCACGCGACGGATTCGACGCGCAGCGGATGCACCGCAAAAAGCGCCGCCACCAGCAGCGGCCGCCAGGTCGAACCAGTCATTGTCCGCAGCACCAGGAAAAGCAGCACCGCGTTCGCCGCATGCAGCGCGACGTTCGTCAGATGAAAGCCGAGCGCCCCGCCGCCCCACAGCGTGCGGTCGAGCATCAGCGACAGCCACGTCAGCGGGTGATAGTTCGCCAGCGTCCCGGTCGTGAACGCCCAGCGGATGCCCTCCCCGGTCAGGCCGCGCTGCACGATCGCGTTCTCGGAGACGTACTGGTTGTCGTCGAAGTTGACGAACCCGCAGCTCACCACCGGCCAGAAGGCGAACAGCGTCAGCGTAACCAGCAGCGCCGCCAGCCCGGCCGTGCGCAGGCGGCAATTCGCGCAGTCGGTCGAATGGTCATCATTAGCGCGCAGCGGCGATGGTTCGATAGCAGTCACGAACTGTCTATCGGCCGGCGGCGGCAATCGTCTCGCGTGCGATTCCTGCGCAGCCGCTTATTTGATCGCCGCGGCGCCCGCCTCGGCGACCGTGTGGTCATTCTCGACCGTCGACCCGGAGACGCCGATCGCGCCGATGATCGTCCCATCGGCCGCCTTGAGCGGGATCCCGCCCGGGAACGTGATCAACCCGCCATTGGAATGCTCGATCTGATAAAGCGGCCCGCCCGGCTGCGACAGCTTGCCGATCTCGCCGGTGTTCATATCGAAATACCGCGCGGTGCGCGCCTTTTTCTGCGAAATGTCGATCGACCCGAGCCAGGCGCCGTCCATGCGAATAAAACTCTTCAAGTTTCCGCCGGCGTCGACGACGGCGATGTCCATCTTCGTATTGATCTGTTTCGCCTTATCCATCGCCGCGTGCGAAACCGCGATCGCCTGATCGACGGTGACGTCCTTGCTCGACTGCGGCTCCGGTTTTTTCGGCGGCTCCCCCGCGCGGGCCTGCGGTGTCGAGAGCCACGCGGCGGTGGCGACGGAGCCGGCGAGCATTCCAATGATGACGAGAAGTTTGTGACGAAGCATGAAAGGTCTCCTTCCGAGAGATGGGTGCGAAGTAGCCAAATGATCTAACAGGCGGGGATGGGAAGGTAAACATCGGAGTTGGCAGAGCGCGGCTGGCTGGGCGCACTTGTCATCGTGAGTGGGTGTTTAAGCAGTCCTGCTGCGCCAAAAACGAGCATTTTGTCATGCTGAGGTACTCCGAAGCATCTGCATTCCTTGTCGCCAAATGCAGATCCTTCGCGAGTACGCTCAGGATGACAACGCTTGGGTCCTCTGAGGTGACGGACTGCTTAAGGATGACATCGCATGGCACTTCGGTGCATCCCTGCAACACTTTTTCCCGCGCGTCGGATCGTGGTCGCTGCTAGTCATTGTCCGGCCGTGACTTGCGCCGCGGGCGACGAGCTGCAAAAAGGATATTGTTGCAGGGCGTTGCAATTAGCTGCATCCGCGTCCGGCTGTGACGACTGCGCGCCGAGCGCGGAGACCGCGCCCCTTCATCTTCTCCGTCGCGCTGCGCGCTTTTCGCGACAAACGCGCAGCGCGACGGGACGGATCGCTCGAAACGGTTGGAAAACTCGCGGGAAAAAACTGCGATCGCCCGATTTTCGCCGCCGGGCGCGCTGCGCGTTTGTGACGACGCATGCGCAGCGCTCGATGGGTCACTCCGCTTTAGACCGCCAGCGCCCGCCGCCGGGCGCGGTCGAAGAACGGTCTTCGCCGTCGGTCCGTCGTCGCGGCGCTGTACAGCCGCCGGGTCAGCCAGCGCATCCCCTGCCGCAGTTCGTCGGGCGACATGCCGGTCGGCAGAAAATTCACGTCGAACATCGTGCACCAGTCCCACCGCCCGGGCTGGAGGATCCGCCCTTCCTTGAGCAGCCGGTCGTGCAGCGGCGTGCCGGGGAAGGGCGTCAGCACCGTGATCTGCACGTCGAAGAGCGGAACTTCGAGCGCGAAGTCGAGCACCTGCTCGAAAATCTCCGGGCCGTGACCGTCCAGGCCGAGGATGAAGCAGCCGTTAACGGTGATGCCGTGGTCCTGGATCTTGCGCACGCGCTCGAGATAGCGCGGGGCCCACTTCGCCTTGGCGTTGTCGCGCATCTCGATGCCCTGGAGCGCCGCCGCACCCTGCACCGGACTTTCCAAGCCAATTAAAACCTGCCGGCAGCCGGCGTCGCGCATCAGCTCGAGCAGCTCGTCGTCATCCGCGACCGTGATGTCGGTCTCGGTGAACCATTTGACGTTCAGCGGCGCGAGCTGGCGGCACAACTCGCGGCCCCACGCCTTGTCGACGAAGGTGTTGTCGTCGGCGAACTCGATAAATGGATGCTCGCGAAACGCTTTGATCGCTTCGATGTCGTGGATGACGTGCTCGACGGGCCGCTTGCGATAGCGGCGGCTGAGCATGACCGTCGACGCACAGAAATCGCAACGCCACGGACAGCCGCGCGACGTCTGCACGGTGAAGCGGTTGTAGGGGCGATGATCGAGCAGGTCGTAGCGCGGCACCGGCAGTTTTGAAACATCGACCGGCGGGAAATCCTTCGAATCGAATTTTTGAGGCGGCGCGTTCTCCTCCGCCGCGCGCACGACGGCGGGCCAGACGTTGTCCCCTTCGCCGACGATTGTGTAGTCGCAATGCTGCGCCGCCTCGTCCGGGCGGACGGTCACGTGCAGTCCGCCCATCGCGACCTTCACGCCGGCCGCGCGGAGCCGGTCGGCGATCGCGTATGCCTCGAACACCTGCGCGGAAAACGTGCTGATGGCGACGAGGTCGCAGTCGTACACCTCGCGCGGCTCCTTGCGGTCGCCCTCCGCCTCGTAATAGCGCAGCTCGTGACGATCGACGCCGGGCGTCGCGGCGGCGAGATAGAGCAGGCCGAGGCTCGGCAGGGACGCGACGGTTTTGCTGCGCTCGACGAAGCCGGGCAGTGTCAGCCCGAGGCGCAGCAATTCCGGATCGTGCGCGCGAATTCCACTCATGGCGAGAAATCCGATTTTCATGATCGAGCTCCGAGAAGGGTGAAGACGACCGCGAGCACGAGCGACACGACCGGCAGGAAAAACAAATGCCGGCACTGCGGCCGCCAGCCGGTGAGAAAACAAATGAGCGGCATGAGCACGCCGCCCGCAATGAAGAACGCCGACGCAAGGCGCGCCGCGGTCGTCCCCGCAGCCGACAGCGGCGAGAGCGAGAACACAACGTTCATGAGCCCGAGCGCGGCGAACGCGACGTGGCCGAGCCGAATCACGCGCCTGCGAAAGCTGGCGTATCCGCCCAGAAAATCGTCGCGATGCCAGCCGATCCCGAGCAGCGATCCGCTAATAAATGCGAGCAAAACAAGCCCCCACCCGACGGTCCAGTTGAGGGGCTGTTGGACCGCCGCCGCATGGGACAACACCGAGAGCAGCAGGTGGGTTGGCATTGTTAGTTACTACAAGCTAATATATGGCGCGGGTGGCGTCAACGGGAAGGAAAGAAGAGGAGAGTTCACCACGAAGCCACGAAGAGCACGAAGCGCCCCCTCTCGAGTTGCGCCCGACGCGAGTCTGGCTATTTAGAGAACCAGATTGAGAAAGCGTGGATGGAGAACCGGTGTTTTCTTCACCCGGCCCGCTTCGTGCTCTTCGTGGCTTCGTGGTGAACTTCTCTTTTCCATCCCCATTCCGGGAGACTTGCCTCGCGCAGCCGCATCGCAACACTTCATTCACGTGAACGTCCTGCTCTTCGCCCTCGGCTCGCATGGCGACGTCCATCCCTTCGTCGGGATCGGCCTGCGGCTGCGCGAGCGCGGGCATCACGTCGCCGTCGCGACCAACGAATATTTCAAGCCGCTCGTGGACCACGCGAACCTCGAGTTCATTCAGTGCGGGACGGCCGAGGAGTACACCAGGCTCGCGACCAACCCGGATCTCTGGCACCCGATGAAGAGCGTCAAGGCGGTCTTCGGCGGAACGGCGCGTTACCTGCGGCCGATGTACGAGGTCGCGCGCGACTTCGCGCAGCGCGACGACGCGATCATCGTCGCATCGTCGCTGGCGCTGGGGGCGCGCGTCGCGCAGGACAAGCACGGCGTGCCGCTGGCGACGGTTCACCTTTCGCCGTCGATCTTCCAATCGGTTCACGAGCCGCCGAAGCTTCCGGGGCTCAGCTTCTTCGCGCCATGGGCGCCGCTGCCGCTCATGCGCGGGATCTACAAGGTCATCAATCTCTGCGTCGACCTGATGATCGCCCGCCCCCTGAACGCGTTCCGCGCCGAGCTCGATCTGCCGCCGGTGCGCAACGTCATCAGGGACTACTGGCATTCGCCGCTGCGCGTGATCGGGCTGTTTCCCGAATGGTTCGGCGCGAAACAAGCGGATTGGCCGGAACAAGTCAGGCTCACCGGCTTTCCGCTCTACGACGAACCGGACCTCTCGCCGATCTCGCCGGAGCTCGAGCGCTTCATCAACGACGGCGATCCGCGCATGCCGCCGATCGCGTTCACGCCCGGCTCGGCCATGTGGCAGGGGCGAAAATTCTTTGACGCTTCGGTCGACGCGTGCGTGCGGTTGAATCGTCGCGGGTTGCTGCTGACGCGGCACCGCGATCACCTTCCGCCGGCGCTGCCGCCCAACGTCATTCACGTGCACTACGCGCCGTTCAGCCGGCTGCTGCCGCGCTGCGCTGCGTTCGTGCATCACGCCGGCATCGGCTCGACCGCGCAGGCGCTGGCCGCGGGCGTGCCGCAGTTGATGACGCCTTTTACGCACGATCAGCCGGACAATTCCGCGCGCGTCGTCCGCCTCGGCTGCGGCGTGATCCTCAAGCCGTCGAAATACACCGGCGAACGCGCCGCCGAGGCGCTGCGCCTGCTGATCGACGACCAAAAGATCGCCGCGGCGTGCGGGCAGGTGAAGTCGCGATTCATCGGCGTCGACGCAATCGGGCAAGCATGCGATCTGATCGAAGAACTCGCCCCATCGAGCCAACGCCGCCCTGCCGCCGCGCGTATACCCGCTTGATGAAGCTCACACGCCCGCTCGCCGCTGTTTTTTCTCTGCTCATCACGGCTTCGCTCCACGCCGCCGCGCCTGCGCCGGCCACGCAGCGCGCCAGCGCGTTCTATCCGCCGCAGCTTCTTCAGCGCATTCGCGCCAACGCGGACAAGGACGACTGGGGCCGCGACATCCGCAAGCGCGCGATCGACGCGGCCGAGCCGTGGCGGAAGATGTCGGACGAGCAGCTCTGGCAGCTCGTTTTCGGTGCGACGATCCCGCGCTCGTGGCACGTCTTCTCCAATGGCCATTGCCCGTCGTGCCAGAAGCCGGTGCCAATGTACGACTGGAAGATCGCCGCGCTGAAAGACCCGTGGAAAGTCCGCTGCCCGCATTGCCAGGAGCTCTTCCCGAAAAACGATTTCGAAAAGTTCTATACCTCCGGCCTCGATGAGCACGGCGTCTTCGATCCGAAGAAGGCGGACCGCGCGCTGCTCGTCAACGTCGATCACCCGGACGCCGCCGATCCCAAACGAACGTTCGGCGTCGACGATGGCGAAGGATTCGTCGAGGGGGACAAGCGCTGGCGTTTCATCCAGACCTACCTCGTCTATGGCCAATGGAAACAGCGCGTCGAGGGCGGCGTCAAAGCGCTGGCGACCGCGTACGTCCTCACCGGCGACAAAGAGTACGCCCACCGCGCCGGCGTGCTGCTTGATCGCATCGCCGACGTCTATCCAACGTTTGATTTCAAGACGCAGGGCATCCTCTACGAAAACGTTCGCGCCGACGGATACGTCTCGGTCTGGCACGATGCGACCATCGAGACCCGCGAGCTCGCGCTTTCGTACGATGCGGTCAAGGACGCGCTCGCGCAGGACGATGCGCTGGCGACGTTCCTCGCCGGCAAGGCGAAGCAATACCAACCGCCGCTGCCGAAGAATTCGCCCGCCGACGTCATCGCCAACATCGAGCAGCGCATCCTCCGCGATGCGCTGGCGAATCCGCAAAAAATCTATTCGAACTTTCCGCAGCAGCAGTTGACCACCGCCGTCATCCACACCGCGCTCGGCTGGCCGGAGAATCGGGCGGCGGTGCTGAAAATGCTCGAGCCGGTGATCGAGCAGTCGACCGCCGTCGACGGCACGACCGGCGAGAAGGGGCTGGCGGGTTATTCCGCGTACGCCGCCCAGCGGCTCGGCGAATTTTTGGGGTACTACGCACGGATGGACGACAAATTTCTCGCCGAGATGATCCAGCGGCATCCGCGCCTGCCGCAGATGTATCGGTTCTTCATCGACACCTGGATCGCCGAGCGCTACTACCCCACCAGCGGCGACACGCACTGGTTCGCGGGGCTGCACCTCGACTACGCCGGGCTGTCGCTCTCCAAAGATCACATGATCGGCAGCGCCGGCCATTCCAACGCCCTGCTGACGCCGTCGATGTATACGTTTCTCTGGCAGCTCTACCAGACGACGCGCGACCCGGCGTTCGCGCAAGTCCTCTATCAGCAGAACGACCGCAAGATCGACGGCCTGCCGTTCGACCTCTTTCAATCCGATCCCGCCGCGATGCAGCGCGAGTTGAAAAGCGTCATCGACGAAAACGGCGCAGAATTGAAACTCCAGAGCGTCAACAAGCAGCAGTGGCATCTGGCGGTGCTGCGCTCGGGCAAGGGCGACGACCGCCGCGCCGTCTGGCTCGACTACGACTCGGGCGGGCAGCACGGTCACATGGACGGCATGAACCTCGGCCTCGTCGCCAGGGGTCTCGATCTCATGCCGGATTTTGGTTACCCGCCGGTGCAGTTCGGCGGCTGGGATTCGCCGCGCGCGAACTGGTACAAGTCGGCCTGGTCGCACAACACGGTCGTCGTCGACGGCGCCGAACAGGCGGGCGGCGCGGGGACGACGACGATGTGGGCGGCGGGCGGCGCCTCAGGGGCGAACGGCGTGCAGGCGATCACCGCCTCCGCGCCGGCGCTCAACGTGGGCCGAAAATTCGAGCGCACCGTTGCCCTCATCGACGTCAGCGAAAAGGACGCCTACGTCCTGGACATCTTCCGCGTCGCCGGCGGGAAGAATCATCGAAAATTCTTCCTCAGCCACTTCGGCTCCGCCACGCCGGATGAAAAACTCGCGGCCGCGCTTCAGCCCGCGACGGATTTCGTGCATCCGCAGATGCGCAACTTCCGCAAGGCGCCGGGCGCCACCCCCGGCTGGTCGGTCGAGTGGAAAATCGACGACCGCTACAAGCTGCTCAAGCCGGATCAGGCCGGCGTGCGCCTGCGCTACACCGATTTCACCAGCGGCGCCGACGCCTACCTGGGCGAAGCGTGGATCGTCGCCGGCACGTACAACGATGCCGGGCCGGACACGTGGGTGCCGCGCGTGATGACCCAGCGGCAGAACGCCAGCGGCGCGGCGGATTTTTCGTCCACCTTCGTCAGCCTCATCGAACCGTTCGGCCCGGGCGAATCGGCAATCAGAACGTCGCGTCGACTGGCGCTGGAGCCGGCGTCGGATGCAAACGTCGCGCTCGCGGTGGAATTGCGTGACGGCCGGAGTGATCTGCTCATCTCCACCGACGCCGCCGGCACCGTGACGCAGCCGGAGCAGAAACTTACCACCGACGCCCGCTTTGCTGTCCTGCGGCGCGACGCCAACGGGAAACCGCTCGCCATCACGCTATGCCAGGGCAAGACGTTCACGGCCGACGGAATTTCACTCGAGCTCACGCAGCCGGCCGATTTTTTTCATCTCCGCTTGGACGCCGCCGGCTCGGCGACCGTCGTCGCGGGCGACGCGAAGCTGATTCGCACCCTGACCGTCAATGGCCAGGCCGCGAAGCTACAGACGCCGTGAGCCGCCGGGTTGTCGAATCAGCCCGCCACGTTCGGCCAGGTTTTGTGCCACTCGGTCGCACGTTCGTAAGCAAGCGCCAGTCGAAGCGCCGCGTCCTCGCGGAACGGCTGCGCCAAAAACTCCAGCATCAGCGGCCGGCCGTCGAGCAGGCCGCAGCGGGTGATCAGCGTCGGGTGGCCGGTGGAGTTGGTCATGTAGACCGTGCTGCCGGCGTAAGGGATCGTGACGTAGAGGTCGACTTCTTTCATCGACTCGTGAAACGCGCGCATCAGCTCCGTCCGCACCTGCATCGCGCGCAGATAGTCGCTCGCCGGGATCATCGAGCCGGACCGGAATGTGTTCGGCCACGCGCCGCCGTGCTGCTGGACAAGCTCGCGCACCTTGCCGCTGTGAACGAGCTCGGTGAAGGAGCTGGCGCTTTCGACCGCGATGACCATGCCCGCGACGCCGGCGTACGGCTTGGCGTCCGGGAGATGGACGGGAACGAGGTCGCTGTGCGCGATCCCGCGCAGCGTCGCCAGCGCCTGCTCGTAGACGGCCTTCTTCTGCGCGTTTTTTGATTTGGCGATCGACTCGAACACCGCGGCGTCGTAGCCGATGCGGAGTTTCGTGACGTCGCTGCTCGCATCCCAGCGGAAGCCGATGCCGCCAATCGCGCTGGGGTCGAGATCGTCCGGACCGTGGATCGCGGCGAGGACCATCGCGCAATCCTCGACGCCGCGGGCCATGGGGCCGAGCTTGTCCATCGTGCGCGAAAGCGGCATCGCGCCGTAGCGGCTGACCCGGCCGTAGGTCGCGCGCAGGCCGACGACGCCGTTGGTCATGCACGGGCTGACGATCGAGCCCATCGTCTCCGAGCCGATCGCGAAGGAAACAAGCCCGCCCGCGACGGCGGCCGCGGGGCCGGCGCTGGAGCCACCCGAGCCTTTGCTCGGATCCCAAGGCGTGCGCGTCTGCCCGCCGAACCAGATGACGCCCATCGCCAGCTCGCCGAGGGAAAGTTTGGCGCAGAGCACCGCGCCGGACGCTTCGAGACGTTTTATGACCGTCGCGTCGAAGTCGAATGTCTGATGCTCGAACGGACGGACACCCCAGGTGGTCGGGATGCCGTTGGTCGCGAGAAGGTCTTTTGCGCCGTACGGAAGTCCGTGCAGTGGGCCACGCGATTTGCCGGCGGCGAGTTCGTGGTCGGCGCGTCTTGCCTGTTCGAGCGCGAGATCGCGCGTGAGCGTGACGACGGCGTTGAGCTTGCGGCCGATGGTATCGAGCCGGTCGAGGTACATCATCGTGAGCTGCTCGCTGGTCACCTTTCGCGCGTGGATGAGACGCGAGAGCTCGACGGCGGACAGAAACGCGAGCGACCGGGCGTCGCCGTCGTAATTCGGCAAAGGCCCATCGCTCAGCGTGAACGAAGAATCGCCCGATGGATACGTCACGCCCGGCAGGCGCGGGTCGAAGCGAATGGCCGGCTCGGTGCGCGGATCGATCGCGCGGGCGTGCAGCGCGACGAGTTTTTTCCGCGTCCCCTCGACGTCGTCGGCCATCATCTCGATCTCGGCCGAGGTGAAGTCGTGACCCGTCAGCCGGGCCATCGCCGCGACGTCTTCGGGCGGCGCAGACGTCGAAACTGCGGTCGTGGTCGTCGTGGTTGCTGCCATCGCGTTCGACGTTGCTGCGACCGCGGTTGCGCCGGCGACATTTCGCAGAAAAGCCCGGCGACTGGATCTTCGACTCATGAACCCTCCGAGGAGAAGCGGAGAAATCACGGGTTGAAAACCCGTGCCACGACGGTCATTGTGCTCCGCCGTGCTGAATCGTAACGAGGCGGCGATTAATCAGGAAAGGCGTGGATGGTTCGCGTCGATGACCCGCCCCGGTCTGGGCGCGATGATCGCGCTGACGATCCTCGGCGGCGTGCTGCGCTTCGTCCGTCTCGGATATCCGCCGCTGCTGTGGGACGAGGCGGCAACGTACACGCGCGTGGCCGGGACGTTTCGCGAGCTGGTGGAAATCCTCCGCCACGACGGCTTCGCGCCGCTGCATTATGAGCTGTATTGGCTGATCGGGCGGATGACGACTTTGACACCGTTCGTGATGCGGCTGGTTCCCGCGCTCGCGGGAACGCTCATGATTCCGGCGATCTATTTTCTGGCCCGGCAGGTGACGAGCCGTCGCGTCGCGACGCTGGCGAGCGCGCTGACCGCGTTCAGCGCGTACCTGCTGATCTATTCGCGCGACGCGAAGATGTACATGCACCTGTGGCTGTTCGCGGTGCTGTTCATCGCGTGTTTACTCTGGTGGATGCGGACCGATGCGCGGCAGCAGCGCCTCGCGTGGCTGACGTTTGTCGCTTGCGGATCGGCGATGAACGGCCTGCACGCGCTCGGGTTGTGCGTCGTCGGCGTGGCGCTGGTCATCGTGCTGACGCATCCGTTGCTGACGCGCCGAAAATTTCTGGCGGCGCTGGCGGGGATGACAATCGCCTGCGCGGGACTCGCGGGGCATTACGCGCTGTTCAATCGTTGGGGCAGCGAGGTTCGCGAGAGCGGCTGGCGGCGCAGCGGACTCGATTGGATCGGACAGCGCAATCGTGAGTTCAGCAAGCCGGTGCTGATGTGGGACACGACGGCGAGCTGGCTGCTGGCGTACCGCGCGCCGCGCCCGCCGATCGATCCGCCCAAGCGCGTGATCCAACCGGTGATTGTCGTGTCGGCGATTCTCGGCGTCCTTCTCGTCGCCGGCGCGATGCCGTGGCCGCCGCGTTTTCGTGACGATGACCCGGAAGAGACGCCGGAGGTTGCGCGGCGCGGGCGCGGGCGCGGCGTCATGTGGATGGCCGCGTGGGTGCTGCTGCCGGCGATCGGGTTTTACCTCGTGTCGTTCGGTCTAGGACGCGACGTGTGGAATGCGCGCTACCTGGCGATCGTCTGGCCGGCGGCGATCATTCTCGTGGCGCTGTCGATCCAGCGGCTGCCGCTGCCGTGGCTGCGGGCCGGGGCGATCGCGCTGCTCATTGGCGCGAATCTGGTGCAGTACGCGTTGCGCGTCACGGTCAACAGCGCCGCGCCGGTGGATCAAGTCGCCGCTGACATCGCGTCCGCGGCGAAGTCGGGCGGCACGATCGAAACCATCGTCGCCGTGCCGAACGATCCGGAAAAGGAAAGCATCGGCGGCAGCGGCGGGATCTACGACTATCCGGGGCGCTATTACCTCTCGATCGCGCTGGGCACGCGGCACTCGCCGCGCGCGTTGCGCGATGATCCGTTCGAGACGCTGTTCCACATCGATCGTGACGTCGGCCCCCCGCCCGCGACCGTCGAAAACGTCATCGTCTGGACCGACGGCCCGCGCGAGGCATCCGACATCGCCGCCCGCGCCGTCGGTCCCGGCTGGACGCGCCAGTCCGCCGACGAATTCTCCGTCCGCGACTTCTGGAACTGGCGGCGCTTGTACCGCTGCACGCGCAGCGTCTACGTGCGGAATCATGGAACGCCGCGACCCTCGCGCCAGAACAGGCCCGGGTGATCGGGGAGGTACTTGTCGAGCAGGCGATTGAGGTGCGGACGGTTCTTCACCTGCTTGCGACTTCCACCGCGCACGAACCAGCGCTTTCCCGGCGTGTTGAAGTGCCTGTTGAGTTCTGTCGCAAGGACGTTCTTCAGGCGGCGCATGACTTCGTGCCATGACGAGAAGCCGCTCCAACTGAGGACGATGTGGGTGTGACCTTCTTCGTTGCCGACACCATGGAGGCGCATCTTGCGGCGTTCACAAAAGTCGTGGGAGATGCGGATGATGAGGATCTGCACTTCCTTGACGAACTTTGCAGCATCCTGACTGGCGCGCTCGTCGTAGCGTTTTGCTTGTTCGGGATCAGGAGGTTGATACCCCTCTCCTCGCTTCGTATATCCGCGAGGATGATCCGGTCTCCAACTTCGATACGCGTGAAGCGTGAAGTGGTAGACGGGCATGATTTTGAGAATATATCGCGCGACGGTTGTGACGATCAAAAATCGCGTGCTTCCGCAACGCGGCTGGCAGCTTGCGCATGGTTGGACGCATTCCCCGCAAGGTGATGCACTCAAACGTGCGCAAGCTCCCAGCCGCGCTGCGGAAGCACGCGGAAGGACGCGTAAATCCGCGACATCGATTAGATTACGATCACATATGAGCTTGAACCTGCGATGGGTTGGAGACGACCAGCGCGAGCGCGTCGCGGAGACGCGCATGCTCTGCTATGCGCCGGCGCGGAAGGAGCTGCCCCAGTACCTCGAGCGCCTGCGCAACGATGCGCGCTCCAAGGCGGGCGACTGGCTGCTGGCGGAAAACGAACACGGCGTCGCCGTCGGCACCGCGACCAGCTACGCGATGACCATGTGGGTCCGCGGCGGCGCGATTTCGTGTCAGGGGGTGGCGCACGTCGGCACGATCAAGACGCACCGCCGGCGCACTTTCGACGGCGGCGGCGCGCCCGGCATTGCCACGGCGGTCATGAACGAAACGATCCGGGCGGCCCGCGAACGAAAATTCGTCGTCTCGGCGTTGATGCCCTTTCGCGGATCGTTCTACGAAAAATTCGGGTACGGTTTCGTCGAACGCCGGGCGGAATGGACGATCCCGATGTCGATCCTGCCGCGCGGGGATTTCGGGAGCGAGCTGCGCTTCTATCGGCCGGACGATTTCGAGGAAGTCGTGCGCTTCAAGCAGCGGCTGACCGAGCGCACGCACGGCGACATCGAGCGGCCGGAGGGGTTGTGGAAGCAGTACGTCGAAGACGGCGAAGGTCACCTCGTCGTCGAACGGGTAGGCGACGGAGAACGCGGGGGCCCGGTCCGCTCGTTCATGTTCTTCGAGCACGTCCACAAGGATCAGGTCGACACCGTCAAAGTCGGCGAAGCCCTCTACGAGGACACGGCGGGCCTGCTGCGGCTATTGAGATTTCTCGGCAGCCTGCGCGATCAATACACGAACGCGTCGATCGTCCTGCCCGCGGACCTTCGCCTCAATTGGCTGCTGAACGAGACTCAGATGACGCACCGTCAGAACCGCAATCACCCGACGGCCGAGTGCCGGCCGTTCACGCGGATGCAGGTGCGCGTGCTCGATCACGAAAAACTGCTGGCGGCAATGAAGTTGCCGGACGATCGAGCCGGCAAATGCGTTGTCGCGATCCGCGAAGTCGAAGGGGACGTGAAAAAGATCGCCATCGAGCTGAAGGACGGCAAGGCGGCCGCGACGGCGACGAATCTATCCGCGGATGTCGAGATGCCGGATCGCGTCTGGGCGATGATCGCGCTGGGCGACATGCCCGCGACGCGGGCGGCGGAGCTGGGGCTGATTGCGGTCACGAATCGCACGCCGCTGACGATCCTCGATGCGCTGGCTGCGGGACCGACGCCGTTCTGCAGGGAGTACTTTTGAATGGGTTCCAAGGACGCGAATTACCTCAAATTGGTTGACCGCGCGCGGTAGGCGGTGATACGCTTGGCTGGTTGATCGGTTTCGCCCGCCGGGGGTGGCAGGCAGTCATCGCGGAACTCGCCTATGGCGGTCCACTCGCAACAAGAAAGCTCATCCGCATTTCCGCCGATGGCGGCCGCGCAAGTTGCGCCGGCCATCGACGGCAGCGACGAGCACGTCGAGCCGAAGATCGGTTTCTTCCAGGAGGCGTGGGTCCAGAACGCGCTGCCGATCGTCACGTCGCTGGTCATTCACGTGACGCTGATCGTCATGGGCTTCATCCTGATCAAGCCGTACATCAAGGCGCAGGAAGTCTCGCAGGAGCAGGTCTTCATCCCGGACGCGTCGATCGTCGACGGCGACGTCGGCGGCATCCCGAATCCCGGGCTTGGCGGCGATCCGACGCGCTCCGCCGCGTCCGACCTCGTCCCGGAAAACACGCAGAGCGACGGGTGGAACAAGCTGCCGAGCAAATCGCTGCAAGCGGCGGTGCTCGGCGGCGCGGGCGAGACGGCCAGCGATTCGATGATCGGCATCGGCGCGGGACAATCGCTCAGCCGCGGCAAAGGGGTTGGCGTCGGCACGGGCGACGGCGAGGGCGCATCCGCGCCGTTCGGCGTGCCGGGCGGCGGAATGGGCGCGGGGCCGCGCTTCATGGGGCTCGGCGGCGGCAGCGGCGTCAAGACCGTCGCCTACGTCTGCGACGCCTCCGGCTCGATGATGGGACTTCCCTTCGACCTCCTGAAGATCGAGCTGAAAAAAGCCGTCGACATCCTCGTGCCGAGCCAGGCGTTCAACATCTGCTTCTTCCAAAAAGGCGGCAGCGAGCCGTTCTCCAAGCCGAGCATGATGGTCGCCAACCCGGCCAACAAAGCCAAGGCGTACCAGTGGCTCGCCGACATGACCGTCTCGAGCAACAGCGATCCGATCCCGAGCCTCAAGCTGATGTTCGGTCAGCGTCCACAGCTCATGTACCTGCTGACCGACGGCGCGTTCGACGACAACGACGCGGTAATCGCGGAGATCAAGCGGCTGAACGTCAACAAGCAGACGCGGATCAACACGATCGCGTTTTTCGTCCCGGACGCGCCGGCGAGCGATCGGAAAGTCTGCGAAGACGTGCTTCGACGCATCGCTGAAGAAAATGGCGGGAAGTTCAAGGTCGTGCTGACGACGGATCTGACGAAGTGATGTGATTTGCGATTGAAAGGAAGCTGGATGAGCGGTTACTCGAAATTCAGGATCGTCCTGCTGATCGCGCTTCTCGGCGCGGCAGTATTTGTATTGTCCGGAAGCGATGGATTCGCGCAAAGCTCCCAGCCGGCAGCGGCAGCTCCGGGTTCTTCCTCCCCTGCGGGAGCCGGCGCGCCGGGCGCCTCGAGCGAACGTCCCAAGCAAACGCTCGTCCAGCTCATCTTCGGTCACCTCGATTTCGTCTTCTTCACGATCGCCGCCCTCTCGATCACGGGGCTCACGCTCATCATCCAGGGGTTCATCAAGAACCGCGCCTCGGTCTTCATGCCGCCGACGAGCACGAACACGATCCGTGAGCTGATCGGGCAACGCCGTTTCCGCGAGCTGATCGATTTCACCGAGAACGATCCGAGCTTCGTCAGCAAGGCGCTCAATCCCGCGCTGAAGCGCGCCCCGTCGTTCGCGGCGATGAAGGAAGCGATGGAAACGTCGATCGGCGAACAGACGGCCGAACGGTTTCGCTCGATCGAGTACTTGAACATCATCGGCAACCTCGGCCCGCTGCTCGGGCTGCTCGGGACGGTGCTGGGGATGATCGAGGCGTTCAGCACCATGCAGGCCAAGGGCGGCTCGACGACGCCGGCGGATCTGGCGGGCGGCGTGTCGATCGCGCTGACGCACACGTTTCTCGGTCTGTTCCTGGCGATTCCGTGCCTCGCGGCGTTCGGCATCCTGCGGACGATCGTCGACCGGCTGACCGTCCGCGGCGCGCTCGAGGCGGAAGAGTTGCTGCTGATGATCAAGCCGGCCGATGCGAAGCCGATGGCGGGTGCGCCGGCCGCGTCGATTCCGCCGCCCCCGCCCGCCGCGCGCGCCGCGATGGCTTCCGGCGGTGCCGCGGGCGCAGCGCCGCTCGGCATGCCGCCGGGTCAGCCCCGTCCGACCGCGTAGGAATTCACACCCATGCGCCGACACCGAATGCCCGACGTGAAGGAAGGGAACGTCAACGTTACCCCGCTCATCGACATCGTCATGTGCCTGATCATTTTCTTCATGCTCGTCGCCAAGATCGGCGTCGACACCGGCGCGGACCAGGCGATCGTCATCCCGACGTCGTTCCGCGGGCTCGAGATCCAGGACATGGGCAACACGCTCACGCTCAACGTCCGCCCGATCGCCGGCAGCGACCAGCCGATGGTCAGCGCGCTCGTCGGCGGCGTGGTCGAGGAGCTCAAGCTGATCGATCCGGTCACCGGGCACAAGCCGCTGCTGGCGACGCTGAAGAATTTCCGTTTCGGCAAAGACCTTCGCCCCGGCGGCGTCGCGGAATCGGCGGACAACCCGGAGTTCAAAGTCATCATTCGCGGCGAGGAGTCGATGGGCTACCAGTTTTTGGAACCCGTGCTGATCACCTGCGCTGAAGCGCGAGTCAAGAACGTCAACTTCAACACCAAGCGGGCCGCGCAATGAAGATTCAGGGCGCGAAAAAAGTTCACTACGATTCCGGCCCGAACATGACGCCACTGGTCGACGTCGTGATGGTCATCCTGATCTTCCTCATGCTCGCCGGCAGCTTCGTGAGCGCGGAGCATTTCCTCGTCAGCAACCTCCCGATGGTGCAGAGCGGCGCCGGCGCGGAGCAATTGCCGCCCGGATTCATCCCGGACGAGCCGATCGACATCCGCGTCGACAGCAACGCGACGACCGGTTTCATCGTGACGGCCGACAAGATCCGCACGAACGACGTCGCGGCCCTGACCGTGCAACTCCGCGCGATGCGGCTGAGGCTGAACGCGACGGGGAAGAGCGACGACAAGATCCAGGTGAAGATCGGTCCGTCGAAGACGGTGAAATACCGCGACCTCATCGCGGTGTACGAAGCGGCAATGGATGCGGGGTTCAAGAAGATCGCGTTCGCGACGTCGCACTGATTGCGCGCCTGCCCGCAGAGGAATGCGCGCGGAAATTGTCATCCTGAGGTACATGGGTACCCGCGCAGCGGGTGATCCAAGGATCTGGCACCGCACGACAGATAACGCAGATGCTTCGGAGTACCTCAGCATGACAGTGTTCGTGAAAATCATGATGGGTGCGCGGTCCGCCGCTTGCGGTTTTGCACTTTTCCTCACGTCAGCGACGCTCTTCGCGCAGAACGCACCGGCGCAGCAACCCGCGGTCGGTCTCGACGCGCTCACCGACGACAAGCTCATCACTGATCTCGCGAATCGCGGTCTCACAAAGCTTCTCGACCGCGCCTACGAGGTGAACAACGTCCCACCGCAGCAGCGCGGCGCGATGCAGGCGGTGGTTGGCATCAAACGGCTCGCCGATCCGAAGCTCACGATCCGCCAGCGCGATGAGCTGATCCCGCAGATCGTCCGCGGCGTCGAGCAGGCGCTACCGGGCCTGACTGATCCGAAGACGCTGAACGACAACGCGAGCGACCTGCTCAAGTACGGCGTCGAGCGCGAAGTGAGCCTGCTCGAATACTGGGGCGAATCGGCGCGCAGCCAGGTCCCGCTGCGGCCGACGGTCGAAGTGGTGATCAAGCTGCTCGACAAGTCGGCGGACCTCGCGCAAAAGCAGGCGGACGCGCTGGCGAACGCGATCGCCGGGCCGAACGATCCGCGCGCCGCGAAGTGGGAGCAGCTCGCGAACGTCGCCGCCCAGGCGAAGTACACGCGGCACATGGTCGATTACTACCTCGCGCTGTCGATGGACCGCGTCGCATCGCAGCAGCGCAAGGACGTCGCCGCCAAGGCCGCCGAGTATCTGCTCCAGTTCGACAACGCCGACAGCAACGTCCAGCCGCAGGTGCGGATGCAGGTGGCGAAGCTGCACATGGTCCGCGACGACTTCGCCGCGGCGAAGGACGTGTTTGCCACGATCATCGACGGCAAGGAGATCGAGCCGAAGCCGGACGTCTGGCAGCAATGGGAAGCGCGCTACTTCAGCGCGGTAAGCGACCTTTTGCGCGGCGATGCGGCGGCGACGCAGAAGGGGTTGAACGATCTCATCGCGTGGCAGAGCGGTAATCTGCCGAAGGACAAGCCCTCGCAGGATCGCGCTGCGGCCGCGGCGTCGATGCTGCAATATCGCATCCACGCGCTCGAGGCGGACAAGGCGCCGACCGCGGAGGCAAAGCAGAAAGCGAACGCGCAGGCAGTCGCGGTGCTGCTCGATCTCGTGAACAAGCGGCCGGACCTGCGCTCGGTGATCTTTCGCCAGTTACTCGCCAAGCTTCCGCCGAACGTCGACCTGAAAACGCTCGACCCGCTGCTGCTGCAGGGGATCGTCGTCCGCGCGGACGAAGAACGCCTGCGTCCGGAAAGCGACACGATCGACGCGGCGGTGATTCAGCGCGGCATCGACGCCGCGCGGGAAGTTGTTCGCCGCCGCAAGGGCGATTCGGCGGCGATCAACGCGCAGACGGTGGATTCCGACGCCCTGCTGCTGGGGTT
>JAXDMN010000263.1:0-5632 GCA_034666045.1 Phycisphaerales bacterium
TCAGCGGCTGTCTTGATTTTCAAGCCATCTGACATGTGACGCTCCTGCTTTGCTTGACTTGCGCATTCCACATCTGCCCGGTCTTCACCATCGCATTCAGCATCGTCAGCAGCTTGCGCATGCACGCGGTGATCATCACCTTGAACGGCTTGCCCGCTTGCTCCAGACGATCCGCAAAGAGCTTGAGAGCGGGATTGAATCGCCGCGCTACCACCGCAGCCATGTAAAGCGCCTGACGGACGGCGCCGCGGCCGCCGAAGATCATGCGTCTGCCACGGTACTGCCCGGAGTCCCTCGTGAACGGCGCCAGCCCTGCCAGCGATGCGATCTCCTGACGCGAGAGCTTGCCCAACTCCGGCAGCGTCGCGATCAGCGCCGCCGCGGTCGCCGGACCCACGCCGGGCACGCTCTGCACGATCGCGCTGGTGCCACGCCAATCATCGTTTTCCTCGATGAGCTGTGCGATCTGCCGGTCCAAGTCCTCGCGCTGCTGATCCAGCAGGCGAATGGTCTTCTTCAGCTGCCGCGCGACCAGCTTCTGATCGAGCTGCTTCTGGCGGTTGATCTCCATCGTCAGCATCTCGATCACCTGACGCCGCCGCGCCAGCAGTTGCTCCAGGCCATCGCGTTGAGCGGCGTCTTTCTGCGGCTGGCGTGCACGCGGCGCGATGACCTGCGCGAACTGCGCCAGCAAGGCCGCGTCGAGACGATCGTTCTTGGCCAGGCGGTTTTGAGCGCGGGCGAAGTCACGCACTTGCCGTGGATTGACCACCGCAACCGCGATGCCGGCCGCCAGCAGATCCGCCGCCGCGCGACGCTCATACCGTCCCGTCGCCTCGAGCACCGCCAGCTGCACCGGCAAGCCCGCCAACCGCTCGATCAGTTGCTTCACGCCTGCGACATCATTGGCGACGGCGAAGCTTTCACCGGGCTGTCGATCGCCCACCCTCACACATACGTCCAGCCGGTCCTTGGAGACATCGATGCCCACGAAGGCCGGCGACACGACTGAGGCGCTGCTGTTCATGGATGATTCCCTTCCTTGCGAATCCGAGCTGGCGCTGACGGGAGCGCTGCTCCGCGTCTGGCCGCTCTTTCGGCTGTTCGGGCTTGATCCACAAAGCCGGCCGCGATCACGCTGACCCACGGTCTTGGAGGGACCGAAGAACCTCCGATCTGCGGCCGGCCGTCGCGGTTGCAGGCTCGCGCTACGCTTCGAGCCCGCAACCGCGACGCACCTCATTGAACCTTCTTTGACGGGCGGGGGAAAGATACAAGGAACCGATTCGACCGCATCGCTCCGATTAGGTTCCTGCCCTCTTTCCGCTTCTCTTTGCATTGCCCCCCAACATGCAAAAGGCGGTCACAATGGGGTCAGCGGTCATAAAGGGGTCACGGGCGGTCATAATGGGAAGTGACCCCTTTATGACCGCCTTTATGACCGCCGATGCGTTTTCGCTTCGCGGCGACGATCCGCGCCGCGCATTCACGCGAAGTTGCGGTTGGTTAACAAACGCGTTGGCGACGTCTTCGCCTGCCGATGTGAAGCGATTCGTGCATTGCGCGAGGACGCACCGACCGCCACGCCGGGCGTGCGAGGAACGAGCGGAAGCCCGGCGCTGCAACACCGCGCGACGCTCTTCATAAAAGAAAGCAGCGAAGAGCCGCGACTCGACTGAGCTCGCCACGGTCATAATGGGGCGTGACCCCTTTATGACCGCGGCGCCGCACATGCATGAGTACACGCATCACGGGCAAGATGCCCGCGCCACTATTATTTCAAACCAGATCGCACGCGTCCTCGGGCATCCAATGCCGCTCCTTGCCTTTCCATTTGACGTTGCAGCCGATGGGATTGGTCATCTCGACCGGCGGCTTCTGGCCGGCCAGCAGGGCGTCGACGGCGTCGCGGAGCTCGTGGGTGGTTTCTTTGCCGGGGTTGCGCGGGTTGTCGTCCATGCGGCCGGTGTAGCGGAGCTTTCGGTCACCGTCGAAGACGTAATAGTGCGGCGTGCGCAGCGCGCCGTATTTCAGGGCGACTTCCTGGGTGTCGTCGCGGACGTAGGTGAACGGGTAATTCTTTTCCTTCGCGCGGGCCTGCATGTGCTCGAAGGAATCGGTGGGATGGCCTTCGGTTTCGTTGGAGTTGATCGCGACCATCCGCACGCCGCGCGGGGCGTATTCTTTGGCGAAGTCGATCATGCGCTGCTCGCTGCCGACGACGTACGGACAATGGTTGCAGGAGAAGAAGACGATGAGCAGCTTCGCGTCCTTGAAGCTGGAGAGGGAATAGGTCTTGCCGTCGGTGCCGGGGAGGTTGAAGTCCGGGGCTGTTTCGTTGAGTTGCAGGGTGAAAGGCATGGGGTCTCCTGGTAAATCCGAATGACGAAACCAGAAATCCGAATCAATGACGAAGCCCGAATGACGAAACAAGACGCGCTTCGTCATTAGTCATTCGGATTTGATTCGGATTTCTGGTTTCGTCATTCGTCATTCTCCTACGCGCCCGTTCTCGCGGGCGCACTTTCCAGCAGCGTCTCCACCAGCAGCCTGAATTTCAATTCATGATGCTCGTAGGGCAGCTCGTGTTTGTGGAACGGGTAAATCTCGATCTGCTTTTCGCAGGTCAAGTGATTGTAGACGCCGAAGATTGTGCTTGGGGGGCAGATGTCGTCCCAGAGGCAGTTGGAGATGACCGTGCGGCACTTGATCATCGGGGCGAGGTTCAGGCAGTCGACGTAGCTGAGCGTGCGGAACGCCTGCTCTTGAAGATCAGGGAAGGATTTGAGGAAGACCGGGATTTCCGTGTACGGCCCGGCGGGGACGATGCTGACGGCGCGGCGATAATCGCAGAGGAACGGGATGTCCGGCAGCGCGAGGATCGGGCGTTCGGATAACGCGGCGACGGCGAGCGTCAGGCCGCCGCCCTGGCTGATGCCGGCGATCGCGAGTCGCTTCGCGTCGACTTCTTCGCGTCGCGCGAGCAGCTCGAGGGCGCGGACGGCGTCGGCGTAGACGTAGCGATAATAATATTTCTTCGCGTCGCGGATGCCCTGCGTCATCCAACCCGGGGCGTAGCCTTCGGGATAGACGGCGGCGTCCTGCGACTGGCCGTTCTGGCCGCGGCAATCCATGCTCAGCACGCAGATGCCCTGCGACGCCAGCGCGACGAGATCGAGCGGTCGCGACGCGCGGCCGCTGTAGCCGTGGTAGTAACAGACGCCCGGCATTTTTCCGGCGGAATCGGGACGCAAATACCATCCGGCGATGCGGCCGCCCTGGAAGCCGTCGAAGCGGACGGCGTAACACTGCAACCCGCGCGCGGGAAGCGAATAGGGAATGAGCTCGGCGTTCAGCGGCTGCTTCGTCGCCTCGGCGAGCGTTTGCCGCCAGAAGTCTTCGAAATCGCTCTCGCGATAGAGCGGCGGCTGATACTCCCGCAGCTTTTCCAGCGGCATGTCGATCGAGGGCATTTTTGAGAACTCCTTCCCGGCGCACGAAGATACCGCGGAGGAGGTTAAGGTTGTAGCGCGAACCGCAGATGCAAAATCCCAAGGAATGTCATCCTGAGGTACTCCGAAGGATCTGCACGACTTGTCGATCGGTACCAGATCCTTCGGAGTACCTCTGGATGACAGCGCGCGAGTTCTAATCACGACTCGTATTAGAGGGGCTCTCAGCGCTGCTGAAGAAGTTGCTGGACGTCCACCCGGATCGCCTGCACCAAACCGAGCATGCCCTGTGGCGGCGCGGCGGGCGGGTGGCCGGATTGGGTGCGCCAGCGGTCAACGGTCATGTGCGCGGCGTTGAGCGTGTTGGCCATGCGCATCATCAGGGCAAGCAGCGTCCAGCGGGCGCCGATGCCGGAGAAGTAGTCGCGGACGAGTTTTTCTTCACGTTTGGCCATCTCGATGAACGAGAGCAGTTCCGCCGGCGCGTCTTTGCCGACGGCGAGGATGCCCAGGCCGTTCTCGTGGGGGAAGTCGAAGCTGGGATGTTGGTCTTTCAGCTCCGCCCAGAGCTTCCAGACGCCGAAGTCGGCGTGCGTCGCGGCGGTGTCGTGGAAGAGGGCGACGCCGCGCTCGCTGAGCTTGGGTTTCCAGGTTTCATAGTCGTGCTTCACGGCGGCGTAAGTGTGCAGGCCGTCGATGTGGAGGAGGTCGATGCTGTTGTCGGGGCATTTTCCCGCCGCTTCGTCGAAGGTCATGCGAAGCAGCATTGAGAAAGAGCCGTAGGCTGGATCGTGGAAGCTTTTGAGTCGCTGGTAGATCGTGTCGACGTACGCGCCGGTGTGGGCGTCGCCCTTCCAGGTGTCGACGGCGTGGCAACGCGTGTTGAGTTTCAATTCGGCGACCGCCTGGCAGAAGGCGCAGTAGGAATCGCCGTAGTGCGTGCCGAGCTCGACGAACGTGCGCGGGCGGGTCATCGGGATGATCGTCAGCGCCAGCGGAAGATGCCCGGACCAGGCGGACTCGCCGCTGAAGTAACGCATCTCGGAGAGCGCGAGCGGATATCGAAGCGGGTTGAATTCCGGCATGTGGTTTGGATTCTACCGCGGGGTTGCGCGGCTGTGGTATCGTGGCCGGGGTCATGGAAATTCGCGCGGCGACGGTGGCGGACCTGCCCGGGTTGCAGGAGATCGACGGGACAGTCGAATCCGCCCGCTATCTCCATCTCGACTACGCCGCCGAAGCGGACGGTTTTACCTTTGCCTGGCGGTTGGAAGAGCGGCCGGCGCGGCAGAAGCTGATCGAACCGAACCGGCTCGATGATGACGCGACGTTCACGCTCAAGTCCGTCGTGACCGGCGCGGACGACGGGACCGCGCTGGTGATCGAGCATGAGGGCGACCCGGTCGCGATGCTGCTCGCGCGGCCCGACCCGTCGGCCGGAACGGTCCGAATCATCGACCTGCGCGTCGATTACGACTATCGCCGGCAGGGAATGGGGACGGCCCTCGTCTTTGCGTTGATCCAGCAGGCCCGGGAGCAGTCGCTGCGCGCGGTGGCGGCGGAGACGCTGAGCAACAACCTTCCGGCCGGCGCGCTGCTGGCGAAATGCGGGTTTCAGTTGTCCGGCGTCGACATGCGGCGGCGGACGAATCACGATGTCGTCAAGGAAGCGGTGACGCTGTTCTGGTACGCCGCGCTGGACTGACTTCACATCGCCTGTACAGTCACGCACTGATGAGTGAAGAGCGGACCGAAACCACTGCGACGGGAGCGGGCAGCGGCGCGGATCGCGCGGGCGACGCGCAGGCGCAAGCGCCGGGCAACGGCGGGACTGGTTCGGCCGTCGCTGTCGAAGCGCCGCAGGCGCCTCCCGTGAAGCGCGCGCCGAGTTATCTCGCTCATACCATCGAAGAAATCCCACCGGCGGACGGCGCCGAAATCCTGGCGAATCTCGATCCGCGCGAAGCGGCCCACGTGGCGGAAATTCTCGATCCGCAGACCGCGGGCGGCGTGCTGTCGCAGATGAATTCGCAGGACGCCGCCGCCGTCATCACCGAGATGGAGCCGCCGGAAGCGGCGATGGTCCTGACCGAGATGGACCCGGACGACGCCGTCGACGTGCTCGGGCATTTCGATCAGGCGCGGCGCGAGACGTTGTTGAGCGAGATGGGCGCCGCCGA
>JAXDMN010000264.1:0-8357 GCA_034666045.1 Phycisphaerales bacterium
TGCAGCAGGTTCTCCAGCCGCGTCCCGATCGGGACCAGCAGCGGCCGCGTGCTGTTCATGCCGACGCCTTCGATCAGCAGGCAGACCGCCGCGAACATCTGCCCCCCGATTTTCACCTTCGGGCTGATGCGCTGGATGTCGTCCCACAGCCCGAGCAGCACGATCACCGACGCGCCGACGACGATGCTGAACGGCACCTTCAGGTGCGGCAGCAGCCCGGGCTCGGTGCGATGAAGCTGGAGGAACTGGCTGACCGCCATCCCGCTGATCCAGCCGAGAAAGACCGCGACGCCGCCCAGGTAGGCGACCGGCGCCGAGTGAAGCTTGCGCTTGTTGTCCGGCTCGTCGATGATGCCGTAGTAGCTGGCTACCATCTGCATCACCGGGGTGAAGCAGAAGGCGACGACGAACGCGGCGTAGAAAACGTAGATGTAGGGGGCCGCGACTTCATCAGCGGAGTACGCCTGGCTGGGGATCTGGGCGAGGAAGCTCAGCATGTGGATCCTGAAGTGCCTGTGCCATCTCTCCGCGGAAATGACATCTCTATCTATTCGGCCATCGCCGCCGCCGGGTTCAGCAGGCGCGGGTTATCCGGACTTTCGCTGTTCGTCGATGACCGATTGGACGATTTGATCGAGGTTCTTCGTCGGCTTGAACCCAATCACGCGCTGGATGCGGTCGAGTTTCGGGACCCGGCGGCGGAGGTCGTCAAACTCGCGCCCGTACGCCTTCTCGTACGGCACGTATTCGACCGTGCTTTTCGACCCGGCGAGGTGGATCACGCGGCGCGCGAGGTTGGTCATCGAGATTTCCTCGTCGCTGCCGACGTTAAATACCTCACCGACGGCGGCCGGGCTCTTGATCAGCCGGCTGAGCGCGTCGACCACGTCGCTGACGTGGCAGAAGCATCGCGTTTGCTCACCGTCGCCATAAACCTGGAGCGGCTTATTCGCGAGGGCGGCGGTGACGAAGCGCGGCAGCACCATGCCATACATCCCAACCTGCCGCGGCCCGACCGTATTGAACAGCCGCACGATGACGACCGGCAGCTTGAACTGCCTTTGGTACGCCAGGCCGAGGAATTCGTCGATGCCCTTGCTGTAGGCATAACACCAACGTGAGTATCGCGTTGCGCCCATGACGACATCGTCATCTTCGGCGAAGGGGACGCGTGTGCCTTTGCCATAAACTTCGGAAGAGCTCGTTATCAAAATCGGACGGTTGTACCGATGAGCTGAATCGAGGACGACTTCAGTGCCGTGGATCGTCGTCGCGATCGTGCGCACCGGCTCGTCGGCAACGAGCTGAACCCCCACCGCCGCCGCCAAGTGGAAGACGGCGTCGCATTGTGCCATCGCGATGTTCACCGCCGAGACATTTTCCACCGAGTCGCGAACCAGTTGCACGCGCGAATCGTCAATGAGGTGACGGACGTTTTCCAATCGTCCGGTCGACAGGTCATCGAGCACGGTGACTTCGTGTCCGTCGGCGAGCAACCGCTCAGCCAGGTGCGAGCCGATAAATCCGGCCCCGCCGGTGATGAGCATCTTCGCCATAGGTGTGTGAAGGATAGCCGCTCAACGTCGGCCGCGTAAGTGTGTAGAATGGCGCGTGGGCACGGATCACTCGCGACGGATCGCGAGTCGGCCTGGCGCTTCTTTTGGACCTTAAGCTCCTCACTCGTCGCAACCTATACTGACCGCGTCGATTCGCAACCCGGATCGACGACCGCCGCCATTGATTCCGCGCGGGGTTGGTGCCGCTTGTGGTGTGTGGCGAGACGGTTTCCCCCGATGTCGTACCGTTTCTCATCGTCGCCGTCGCATGGCCCGCGAATGGAGTCGCTGGAATCCCGCCGGCTGATGGCGGTCTCGGCGGCGGCCGCGGCCGCGATGTGGAGCACCAACGCTAAGCTCATCCGCCAGGACCAGCAGATCGCCGAGTTCCCGCTCATCACCGGCAAAGGGCAGGCGATCGCGATCATCGATACGGGAATTGATTACAACCACCCGCTGCTCGGCAGCAACGGATTCGGCAAGGGGCACAAGGTCATCTCCGGCTACGACTTCGTCGACAACGACAAAGATCCGATGGACACCTACGGCCACGGGACCGCGGTCGCCGGCATCATCGGCGCGAAGCAGTTCACCTATGAAGGGCGGAAGTATCGCGGCATTGCGCCGGAGGCGAACCTGATCGCCCTGCGCGTCGACGAGGCGAACGATGAAGTGCCTGATTCGCGGATCGAAGCCGCCCTGGAATGGGTGCTGGCGCACCGGACGGAATTCAACATCGTCGCGGTCAACATCTCGTTCGGCGCCGGGCATTACGAGGGGACGCATACGTCGCCGTACAGCGACGAGATGGCGCTGCTGAAGAAGCGCGGCGTGTTCGTCGCGGCGGCGAGCGGAAACAGCGGCGTCAGCGAACCGTTCGGCATCCAGTACCCCGCTGCCGACAAGAGCGTCTTCGCCGTCGGCGCGGTCGACCGGTTCGACGTCATTACGGAATGGACGGAGCGCGGGCCGACGCTCGACCTGCTCGCGCCGGGCGACGACGTGACGACGCTGGGGCTCGGGCCGCGGCAGGTCGAGATCTTCAGCGGCACGAGCTTCGCCTGCCCCGCCGTCGTCGCGACCGCCGCGCTGATGCGGCAGGCGAACCCGAACCTGCGCGTGCAGGACATGTACTCGATTTTCAGCAGCGGGAGCAAAGCGAATTTCGACGGCGACCAGGAATTCGGCTCGGTGACGAAGCTGACGTTCGAGCGCCTCGATCTGCGCAACTCGGTGGCGCTCGCCGTCGCGCGCAAGCCGGGACCATTCGCCGCGGGGGAAGTCGCAATCGCCGGCAACGGCAACGACATCGCCTTCGACGCCGATGGCGTCCTGCACATCGCTTACTACGATTCGATCGAGCGCAACTTGAAATACCTCACGCGCGAAACGGACGGCACCGTCTCCGCCGCGCAGACGATCGACACGAGCGGCAACGACGTCGGCGGGTATGTTTCGATGGCCGTCGATTCGCGCGGGCGGCCGGGCGTGGCGTATTTCGACGGATCGGCGGGCGATCTGCGCTTCGCCCACTTCAACGGCGCGACATGGGACATCGAGATCGTCGACGGCCGCGGCTCCGTCGGGCTTTATCCGTCGATCACCTACGACGGCAACGACGACGCGGTCATCAGCTACTTCCGCAAGACCAGCGGCGACCTCCGCGTCGCGCGCGAAACCGCCGGCGCGTGGCGAATCGACACCGTCGATTACGGCGGTAACGTCGGCCGATCGACTGACATCGCCTGGAACAAACGGAGCGGAGAGATCGCCGTGGCGTATGAAGACTCCACGCACGGCTGGCTGAAGGTCGCGCGTTACGTCGGCGGCGCGTGGACGACGAGCGCGGTCGACACGCTGACGCTCGGCGTGACGCACACGTCGCTGGCCTTCGACAGCGCCAACCGCCCCGCCGTCAGCTACTACGACATCTACAATGCGGATCTGAAGTTCAGCCAATTCAACGGCTCGTCGTGGTCGACGCAGCGACTCGCGTCGAAAGGCGCGCAGGGACTCTACACGCAGCTCTATTTCACCCCGGCCGGCGTGGCGAACATCGTCTACTACAACCGCAAGAGCAACCTCGTCCTGCAACTCACCGGCGGCAGCGGCAACACCGCCTGGACCGCA
Source organism: Phycisphaerales bacterium (assembly GCA_034666045.1). Classification (GTDB taxonomy): domain Bacteria; phylum Planctomycetota; class Phycisphaerae; order Tepidisphaerales; family Tepidisphaeraceae; genus JAICTV01. Next base: position 3,687 of record JAXDMN010000264.1, read on the forward strand.
AAGCAATTGCAATCCAATGGCGGCCGCTACATCGCGCTGGCGGTGGATCCGACGGACAATACGGCGACGTATTCCTGGTTCCAACCCGGCGTCGCGAAGCTGCGCGTCGCGGATGTATAGCTACAAAACCGGTTCCATCGCCGGCGCGGTTTCGCCGCGCTTCCAGAGCATGTGAACGCGCCAATTCGCGTCGTCGCGATCCGGGTAGTCGGTGCGATAATGCGCGCCGCGCGATTCCGTGCGCGTCTGGGCCGCCGTCGCGATCAGGTGACAGATCGTCAGCATGTTCTGCAACTCCCAGCCGGCGACGGCGCCTTGTGCGAGCGTCGCGGGATCGAACGTCTTGTCCATCACGTAGCGGCTCCAGAAGGCGATGATCTCGCGCGTCTCGGTCAGGCGATCGCCGCTGCGCTCGATGCCAACGTTGCGCCACATCACCGCGCGCAGGCTGCTTTTCACGTCGGCGAGGTCGAGCTCCGTCTTCGTCGACGGCGGAATGCTCGCCTCGAGTGAGATCGGGAACTTGATCTGCTCCGCCTTCGCGCTCGTCGCCGCATCGGTGCCGGCCCGCGCGCCGAATGCGAGCCCTTCGAGCAACGAGTTGCTGCCGAGACGGTTCGCGCCGTGCAGGCCGGAGCATCCCGCTTCGCCCACCGCGTACAGCCCGGGCAACGTCGATCGGCCCATCGAGTCCGCGTCGATCCCCCCGATCATGTAGTGGGCCGCAGGGTGAATCGGGATGAGGTCCTTCGACGGGTCGATCTCGAATTGATCCACCAGCTTGGCGAGCTGCGGGAAGCGCTCGCGAAATTCCACCTTCGCCATGTGGCGCGCGTCGAGGAACACGTGGGAAAAATTCGTCTTGCGAATCTGCTCAATGATCGCCCGGCTGACGACGTCGCGCGGGGCGAGCTCGCCGTCCTTGTGATAATCGAACATGAAGCGGTGGCCGGTGCGGTCGACGAGGTACGCCCCTTCGCCGCGCACGGCTTCGGTGATGAGGGCGCGACTCGAGCCGGCGACGTAGAGGGTGGTTGGGTGGAACTGCACCATCTCCATGTCCTGCATCGCGGCGCCGGCGCGGTAGGCCATCGCGTGGCCGTCGGCGGTGGCGATGGGAGGATTCGTGCTCTCGCGATAAAGCTGGCCGGCGCCGCCACTGGCGAGGATCGTGCGCTTCGCCCAGATGATGTTGAGGGTGCCGTTGATCAGGGCGAGGGCGCCAATGCAGCGCGGCGCCGAAGATGGTGGGCCTTCGGCCCGACCGCTACGCGCAGAAGAGGAAGCGGGTGGGTCGTCGCCGTCGGTAAGGAGGTCTATGGCGAAGCTGCGCTCGGAGACGCGGACGTTTTCGCGGGCGCGGACGGTGTTGATCAGCGTCTGCGCCAGCTCGCGGCCTGTCGCGTCGCCGAAGGCGTGAAGGATGCGCGCGAAGCTGTGTCCGCCTTCGCGGGTGAACGCGAGGTCGTAGGGATTCCCCTGCTTCTTGTCGAAGTTGATGCCCCAGCTCAGCAGCTCGAGCACGCGCTGCGGGCCCTCTTCGACGGTGATGCGCACCGCTTCGTCATCGCAGAGCCCTGCGCCGCCGATTTTTGTGTCGCTGATGTGCGATTCCGTCGAATCCGCTGGCTGCAACACCGCGGCAATGCCGCCTTGGGCGTACCAGGTGTTCGATTGATCGATGGTGTCCTTGGTGAGCAGAAGAACTTCCGCCGATTCGGACGCCGCGATCGCGGCACGCAAGCCGGCGACGCCGCCGCCGATGATCAGGACGTCGGTGAACTGCTGCGCGAGTCGTGATGCTTTGAAGGGGACGAGGTAGCGGCGCTGGGTGATCGGATCGAACATGTGCGGACGATTCTACTCGCGACGTTGCGCGGGAGCGATGTGCGCTTGCGGGAGCAATGTGCGCCTGCGAGAGCAATGTGCGCCTGCGGGAGCAATGTGCGCCTGGCGCGAGTAATGCGATCGTCGCGCGAAGCAACCATTTAGCCGCGTCGCTTGCGACGCGCGAGCGTTCGATGATCAAACGCGCGTTCCGCGAACGCGCGTCGCAAGCGACGCGGCTAAATGAGGTGTTTAGGTTTGGGGATCGTGTTGCGTTGCCCGGCGCGGGTTACGCGCCCTCGCGCGTCACGATCTTGTACTGCTCGCGTTCACCCACACCGCGGAGCGGGTAGTCCTTGCGGAGCGGGTAGCTGCCGTAGCCATTCCACGTCAGGATCCGGCGCAGGTCCGGGTGACCGGCGAAGATGATGCCGTACATGTCGTAGACCTCGCGTTCCATCCATTCCGCGCCGGGCCAGACCGGGCAGACGCTGTCGAGCTTCAGGCCCGGGTCGCCCTTCTCGATGACTTCTTCGTCGCGGACGTCCAGGCCGGGCGCGGTGTCGCGCGTCGGGTCGAGGAAGACTTTCAGCCACAGGCGGTTATTCCGCTCGACGGCCGTGAGACCGTAGTTGACGGCGAAGCGGTGACGCGCGCCGGGGTAGTTGAGGTAATCGACGCCGTTGAGCTCCGCTAGCATGTCGTAGCGGAGCGTTGGATCGTCACGCAAAAACGTGGCGACCTGGCGGATCATCTCGCGCGGCACGACCACGGTCACGGCGTCGCGGAATTCGTTGACGCGGAGCTTCACGTCAGGGAAGCGAGCCTTGAGCGGCGGGAGCGCCGGGTGCTGGATCGTCTGCTGCGGTTGCTGTGCCATCGGATTGGTGATTCTGCGCGTCCTCCCTCGCTCGTCAAGGCGGAACGTTGTCGCAGCAGGTTTTCGAGTCGAATCGACACGTACGTGACGGATTGCACGCGCCTGAGCGGAGCCGAGTACCATGGTTGCCAATGACGGAGGTTTCCTACCGCAGTCCGGGCGGCATCGGATTCAGCGACCGCAGCTCGATGCTGCTGGTCGTCGGGATCCTGTTCATCATCACCGGCGCATTGTGCGGATGCATGACGGCGGCTGCGCCGCTGGCGCTGTTCATGCCGCGCCCGCCCGGCGGGCCGGAGCCGCGCGTGAGCAATGTGGTGGTCGGAGTGTTCGTCTACGCGGTCTTGTGCGCCGCGCTGTTGACGCTCGGCATCGGCTGCGTGCGCAAGCGGCGCTGGGTTCGGCCGCTGATCATCGTGTTCGGCTGGATCGGGCTGGCGGGCGGCACAGCGGCGATGATCGTGTGGGCCGCCACCGCGCCCCAGATGGGAAACGCGATGCGCGCCGCCGCGCCGCCCGGCGGGGCCGCCCCACCGGCGGCGATGATCAACGTCATGGTCACCGTGATGACGGTCTTCTTCGCCTTCATCTACGTGATCATCCCGGCGGTGCTGCTGTGGCTGTTCCGCGGCGCCGACGTGCAGGCGACGCTCGAGCATTACGACCCGGTCACGCGCTGGACGGACGGGGTGCCGCTTCCCGTGCTCGGGCTATGCGCTATTCTCGCACTGGGCGCACTGTGGGCGCTGATGAGCGCCGCGCAGGGATGGTTCTTTGCGTTCGGCATTATCCTGACCGGTGCGTCCGGCCGGAGCGTGGCGATACTGGTCTGCGCCGCGTTTGCGATTGCCGCCTGGCTGGCGTTCCGCCGCCGTCCCGCTGGCTGGTTGATGGCGATGATGCTCTTCATCGTCATGCCGCTCGCCTGGATCTCGACACTGCTGCGGCACGACCTGATGGAGGTCTACCGCGCCATGGGCATGAGCGAGGCGGAGTTGCGCACGCTTAGTCAGATTCAGGGGATGGGATCGTGGATCATGATCATCATCGCGCTGGCGGTGACGATCGGCGCGATCACGTTCACTATCCGCGTGCGCAGGTACTTTGTGCCGCAGGACTTGCAGTCGAGCGAGCCGCCGCTGACATAAATGCGATAACCACTGGCCACGGCCGGCTGTGGTGGTATGCTCAGCGGGCGGAGGATTGCGGCGTGCGCGAGATGTTCCGGGGCTTCCTGGCGATCAAATCACTGGTGGTGGGGCTGGCTGTCCTGGGATTGTGGGGGCGCAGCTATTTCGTCGGCGACGAAGTCCGCCGCGGCGACGCCGCGCAATACATCCAGCTCAGCTCGGGCAACGGCAGCGTCGTCATCACCTTCGGCCACGACGGAAAAGACACACGCCTGCGAGGTTCGTGGGATTACGTGGCGGCGAAAGAGCCGCGACAGGTGATCCGTGCGGCGCTGACCGGCGATTCGCCGTGGAACCGGGTGGGATTCGGCTTCACGCGCGAGATGCTCGTGTTGCCGGTGCGGGGGATGATCGTCCACATCGCGGTGCCGCACTGGTTGATCTTCCTGCTGGCGATTCCCGCCGCCGGCCGGTGGGCGATGCGACGGTGGTTCACCGCTGACGCGCGCGACATCGACGACGGCATGCTTGAGTGCCCGCGCTGCGGGCAGATGTTCTCGCGCGTCCCGAGCATGTGCCCGATTTGCGGCCAGCCACTCATCATTGCCGAATTTCGCTAAGCATGATCCGCATCCGCGAAATTTCCGATCCGGAGTTGAAGCAAAAGATCATCGTCGCGCTGGCCGAACGCCGCGGCATGTCGCCGGCGTCGATCCCGGAGTGGTTTGAGTTGGATGATGCGGACTATGTCGACCTGCTGAACGACCTCAAGCCGCCGACGCAGGATGACTACGACGATCCGCGGGAGTAATCAGGCGGCGTCGGATTTGCGAA
>JAXDMN010000265.1:0-17284 GCA_034666045.1 Phycisphaerales bacterium
GGGCAATGCCTCGGCTGCCTGTCCGGGCACCTCTCCCAGTGCGGGTCCGGCGGAGGATACAAAGCCGCCGGCGGCTGGCAGTTTGGAAATACCATTCACGGGGCGCAGGCCGAGTATCTCCTGGTTCCCAACGCCCAGGCCAACCTGGCGAAGATTCCGGATGATTTAACCGACGAGCAAGTCGTCCTGCTCGCCGACATCGCGTCGACTGGATTTTCCGGCGCCGAGTCGGCCGGCGTGCGCATCGGCGACTGCGTCGTCGTCTTCGCCCAGGGTCCGATCGGGCTGTGCGCCACCGCCGGCGCAAAGCTCATGGGTGCGTCGCTTGTCATTGGCGTCGATGCCGATGCCAAGCGACTCGAAATGTCGCGTCGGATGGGTGCGGATGTCACGCTGAACGTACGCGAGGTCGATGTCGTCCATGAAGTCATGCGTCTAACCGGCGGCGTCGACGTGGCGATCGAAGCGCTGGGCACCCAGGAGACCTTCGAGAGTTGCCTGCGCTGTCTGCGGCCAGGCGGAACGTTGTCCAGCCTCGGCGTCTATTCCGGCAAGTTGCAAATGCCCTATGATGCGTTCGCCGCGGGATTGGGCGATCATCGCATCGTCACAACGCTCTGCCCCGGCGGGAAAGAGCGCATGCGCCGGCTGATGAACATGGTGCGCTCGGGTCGATTCGATCCCACGCCGCTGCTGACGCACTCGTTCAGGCTCGACGATATCGTCGCTGGCTACAAACTTTTCGGCGACCGGCAAGACGGAGTACTGAAGATCGCTATTCGACCGTGAGAGACCTCAACGCAACCAGGGAGCGTTCGATCTTTGAGAAATTCATGACAGTCGACATCAGGCCCATCCTCGCCAGCGATGAGGCGATGATGATCCGTTTCCATCAAACACTTTCATCAGACAGCGTGCACGATCGTTACTTCGGCACGCTCGCGCTAGGCCAGAGAATTGAGCACGATCGACTCGTGCACGTTTGTCACCCCGACGTGGGCGACGTCGTGTTCGTCGTGGAGATCGTCGCGTCGGAGGGCGTGCGCGAGATCGTTGCCGTCGCAAGGCTTTCCACGGCGCCTGGTCGCACCGACGGCGAGGTGGCGCTGATCGTGAGCGATTTATTTCAGCATCGAGGGCTGGGCGGCGAACTCTTACGGCGACTTATTCGCGCTGCGAAAGATGCACATCTGACCCAGTTGTACGCGCACGTTCTTTCTGGAAATGCAGCAATGTTGCGGCTCTGTTCGGAAGTGGGGATGGTCATTCCAAGCTGCGAAATCGGGAGCGACGTGAAGGCAGTGTTAGACCTGCGCGCCGACAACGGGAATGAAAGCTTGGGAAACGTCCGAGCCCACTGACCCAGAGAGAACTTTATTGAGCGAGAATCTGTCACTCTTGAAATCGCCTCATGCCGGGGCGGCCGAGGAGGTCATTCGAACCCTCGGCACGGACGCGAGTGCGGGACTCACCAGCAGCGCGGCCACCGAACGATTGGCGCGTTTTGGTCGCAACGAGTTGGCCCAGGCACCGCGCGAGCCGTGGTGGCGACGGCTCGCGCGGCAGTTCGCCGACCTGCTCATCTGGATCCTCATTGCCGCGGCCATCATCTCCGGCGCGCTGGGCGAATGGCTCGATGCAGTGGCGATCCTCGCCATCGTGGTGCTCAACGGCGTCCTTGGCTTCGTGCAGGAGGGCCGGGCCGAGCAGGCGCTCGCGGCGCTCCGGAAGCTCTCATCCCCGCACGCCAAGGTCATCCGCGACGGGCGCTCGCAGAACCTCCCCGCCGCCGAACTCGTGCCCGGCGATCGCATCGACCTGGAGCCCGGCGACCGCGTCCCCGCGGACGTGCGGCTTATCGGCACGGCCGGCTTTCGCGTCGAGGAGGCCGCGCTCACCGGCGAATCCGTCCCGAGCGACAAGGATCACCGCGCGATACTCAGCGCGGAAGCGCCGCTCGGCGACCGCGTGAACCTGGCGTACATGGGCACCACGGTTGTCGCCGGCACCGCCAGCGCCGTCGTTGTCGCGACTGGGATGAACACCGAGATCGGGCACATCGCCGGCATGCTGCAGCAGGAGGAAATCGAGCAGACGCCGCTTCAGCGCAGGCTGAGCGAACTGGGCAGGATGCTGGTGTACGTCGTGCTCGGAATTGTTGCGCTGATGTTCCTCCTGCAAGTCTGGCGCGGCGGCAAGCTCGTCGACGCGTTCCTGCTCTCGGTGAGCCTGGCGGTAGCCGCTGTCCCTGAGGGGCTGTCGGCCGTTGTCACCGTGGCGCTCGCGTTGGGATTGCAGCGGATGGCAAAACGCCACGCGCTGATCCGGCGGCTCCCCAGCGTGGAGACGCTGGGCGCGGTGACGGTGATCTGCACGGACAAGACCGGCACGCTCACGCGCAACGAGATGACGGTGCGTGAAATTGAAGCGGGCGGAAAACGGTACGAGGTGACGGGCGGCGGCTACGAGCCGGTAGGCGAGTTCCGCGCGCGGGGTCCATCTCCGGCCGCCGACGCAAGGGAGGCGCAGCAGGCAAATACCGACACGGTGGATCCGCGGCAAGCGCCTGCGCTGCGGCAGGCGCTGACGGTCGGCGCGTGGTGTGGGCATGCGCAAGTGACGCGTGCGAACGAACACGATGGAAAGTGGGAGCTGATCGGCGACCCGACGGAGGGAGCGCTCGTTGTCGCCGCGATGAAAGCCGGTGTCCAGGTGAAGGATCGCGATCGGCACATCGTGCACGAGATCCCCTTCAGCTCCGACCGCAAGGCGATGTCGGTCGTCGTTCGCATCGATGAGAACCGGCTGTTCATGTACACCAAGGGCGCGCCGGAAGTGGTGCTCGACAAATGCACGCGGGCGCTTTTTGACGGCGAGGAACGTCCACTCAACGACGATCGCCGTCACGAGATCCTCCAGGTCGCTCACGCGATGGGCGAGCGGGCGCTGCGTGTGCTGGGCCTGGCGTATCGCGAGGTTGAAACTCCGCAGTCGGATGAGACGAACCTGATCTTCGCCGGCCTCGCCGGCATGATGGACCCGCCGCGCGAAGAGGCACGCGCTGCCGTCGAGCGTTGCCTCTCCGCGGGCATCCGACCGGTGATGATCACCGGCGATCATCCCGACACGGCCAAAGCCATCGCTCGGGACTTGAGAATCATGCGCGAAGGGCAGCGCGTTCTTCTCGGCATTGAGCTGGATCAGACCGACGACGCCAAGCTGGCCGCGGAGGTGGAACAGATCCCGGTTTACGCGCGGGTAACGGCCGCGCACAAGCTGCGGATCATCAAGGCCTGGCGCGCGCGACATCAGGTGGTGGCGATGACTGGCGACGGCGTGAACGACGCCCCGGCAATCAAAGCCGCCGATGTCGGCGTCGCCATGGGCGTCACCGGCACCGACGTGACCAAAGAGGCGTCGGACATGGTGCTGACCGACGACAACTTCGCGTCGATCGTCAACGCGGTGGAGGAAGGCCGCACGATCTACGACAACATCCGCAAGTTCGTCCATTACCTGCTGGCGACGAACGCGGGCGAGGTGATGTTCATGTTCTGCGCGACATTGATCGGATGGCCGGCGCCGCTGGTTGCGATTCAGCTCCTGTGGATCAACCTGGTGACGGACGCGCTTCCCGCGATGGCGCTAGGAGTCGAGCCGCCGGAACCGGATGTCATGCAGCGCCCCCCGCGCCCGCCGAACGAGCGCGTGATCACCATCCGCCGCGGGCTGCGCATCCTATACCACGGAGCGCTCAACGCGGTCGTGGCGGGGGTCGCCTTCTACGTCGTGTACCGCGGGCGGGAAGAGAATCTACCGGCCGCCCGCACCGCCGCGTTCTGCACGCTCGCGTTCGCCCAACTCCTGTTCTCGTTCGGCTGCCGCAGCGAGCGATACACGCTGCCGCAGCTCGGCCTGTTCTCCAACCGCTGGCTCCTGGGCGCGATCGCCGTGTCGGCCCTTCTGCAACTCGCTGTGGTGACGTCACCGTTCCTTCAGCCGCTCTTCAAAGTGGCCCCCGGCGTGTTCGCGCGGGAGTGGCTGTTGATTGTGGCGCTCGCGTTGACGCCGGTGACGTTAGTCGAGGTGGCGAAGCTCGTGCGAGAACGCCTGCGCAGCCGTGGCGCGGACCTTTGAGCGTGGTTTGCCCACACCATTCGTCTTCTGAAGTTGATCGCGCACATCCCACCCGCTCAGCCGAGAAGCTAAAGGCGCAGCGCCCCTCAGAAAGAGGGGCGTAAAAAAAGCCCTGCATTTACAGGGCTTTTCTCATGGGTAGGGCCGGAATCGAACCGGCGACACATGGATTTTCAGTCCATTGCTCTACCAGCTGAGCTACCTACCCGGCAGAACGAGCGCGAGATTCTAGGTCGCACATCACGTTTTGCAAGCACGGAAAGCCTCTCAACTAAAGCCGTGCTCGGCAGTAACAATCACATGCTTCCAACACGTCGAGAGGTGATTCGTACCGGCATCGCCGCCGCCGGTCTTTCCATCGTAGCCGGTGCTTCCACTTCCTGCGCCGCCGCCGACGCGCCTGGCGCATCGAGCAAACCCGCAACCACCAAAGCGACCACCAAGGCCGCCACCACGCAGGCGAATTCGCGACCCGGCATCGGCTGGATCGGCAACGGCGGCATCGCCCGCTACAAGGCGAACTTCGCCCCGCGCTACGGCGACGTCGTCGCCTGCTGCGACGTCGACAAGGGTCACGCCGACTCCTTCAACAAGGAGTTCGGCGGCGGAAAAGCGTTCGTCACGAAAGATTACCGCAAGGTGCTCGAGCGCAAGGACGTCGACGTCGTCTTCATCGACACGCCGGACCATTGGCACGCGAAGATCGCCGCCGACGCGCTGCGCGCCGGCAAGGACGTTTACTGCGAGAAGCCGCTCACGCTGACGATCGACGAGGGGCGCAAGCTGTGCGCCGTCGCGCGCGAGACGGCCCGCGTTTTTCAGGTCGGCACGCAGCAGCGCAGCGACGAGCGCTTCCAGAAGATGATCGCGCTCGTCCACGCCGGTCGGATCGGAAAGGTGCGCCGCGTCTACGCCGTCATCGGCGACACGCCGCAGAAGGGCCGCGATTTCAAGACCGCCGCCCCACCCGCCGATTTCGATTGGGACCTGTGGCAGGGCCAGTCGCCGCGCACGGCGTACATCCCGGAGCGCACGCACAACACCTTCCGCTGGTGGTACGAATACTCCGGCGGGATCATGACCGACTGGGGCGCGCACCACTGCGACATCGCGCAGCTCGCGGTCGCGCCCGATCTGCCCGGGCCCACCTGGATCGAGCCCCTCGAAGTCGAGCACCCGGTCCCGCTCGTTCACGGCCGGGCGATGGTCGACAACGCCTACAACACCGCCATCCGCTTCAACGTGCGCGTCGCGTTCGCGAACGGCGTCGAGATGTTCATCCGCTCGCACATGAAGCCCTTCGACTTCAACGCCGAGAACGGCATCCGCATCGAGGGCGACGAAGGCGCCATCTTCGCCGACCGCTTCCGCGTCACGGGCGACGCCGTCGACGCGATGAAGGACCACCCGCTGCCGAAGGACATGACCGACCGCTTCGTGCTCGGCCCGATGGAGGACGTGCACCACAAGCACATCCAAAACTTCTTCGACTGCGTGAAGTCGCGCAAGCAGCCGACGTCCGACGTCTTCAGCCACACGCGCAACCTGGCGACGTGTCACCTGGCCAACATCTCGATGCGCCTGGGCCGCAAGCTCCGCTGGGACGCCACGGCAGAGGAAATCGTGGGGGACGAAGAAGCGAATTCGTTCCAGTCGCGGCCGCAGCGCAAAGGCTTCGAGATCGCGTGAAGCAATTACTCCCTCTTCCCGGTACGCCGGGGAGAGGGTTGGGGAGAGGGGCGAGTGGCGCTCCATGACGATGATCGTCCGATTCGCCAGACGGCGCGGTGCGGCGAATCAAACGAGCATAAGACTCCCACGCGCACCTCGCCCCTCTCCCCCGCCCTCTCTCCGGACGTACCGGGTCGAGGGAGTAGCTCCCCGCCGCTCTTCACGTTGACAGCTTTTCCGCCCCCACCTAGCCTGAATCCCATGGCCCTCGTCACTCGCCACGGCTTCAAGGAAATGCTCATCGGCTCCGTCGTCCTCGCCGCCGTTGCGGTCGGCCTCGGGTTCGCGTGGTGGCCGCTGGCGCTGATCGTTGTGCCTGTGCTGGTCTGGTTGTTCGCGTTCTTCCGCGATCCCGACCGCGAAATCCCCGCCGAGCAGCACGTCATGGTCAGCCCGGCTGACGGCACCGTCTCCGACATCACCGAGCTGCCGAGCTGCGACCTCCTCGACGGGCAACCTGCCCTGCGCATCGGCATTTTTCTCTCCGTCTTCAACGTCCACGTCAACCGCAGCCCGTGCGACGCCGTCGTGCTCAAGGTGATTTACAAAAAGGGCAAATTCATCAACGCGATGAGCCACGCCAAGGCCAGCGACGAGAACGAATCGAACACCGTCGTCCTCGGCGAGCCGGCGACGAAGAAACCGGTCGCGGTGGTAAAGCAGATCGTCGGCCTGATCGCCCGGCGGATCATTTTCACGGCGAAGGACGGCGATCATCTCAAGCGCGGCGACCGCATCGGCATGATCAAATTCGGCAGCCGCACGGAGCTCTACGTCCTGAAATCACTCGAACCGCAGTCGAAGGTCACCGTCGGCCAAACCGTCCGCGGCGGCGCGGATGTCGTCGTCGTCCTGGGCAAACCGATCCACACGACCGAGCCGGCGAAGAATTTGGATGAAGAGTTTGAGCCGCTCGTGCCGCGCGAAACACCAGTGTGAGGAAAATCCGAAGCACGAAGCACGAAATCCGAAACAAATTCAAAACATTCGAAGAAGAAATGACAGAAACCCGATTTGAATTTCGTGCTTTGAATTTGTTTCGGATTTCGTGCTTCCGATTTCGTGCTTAGATGACAACCCACGCAGATCATCCCGCTACTGTGACGACGCCCATGCGGCGAAACGGTCCAAACATCCATCGTTCGCCCGAACATCGCCGCCGGCGGATGCGCCGCCGCGGGCGACGCGCGTACATTCGATCCGTCTATTTTCTCCCCAGCCTCGCGACGCTCGGCAATGCCGTCTGCGGGTTCGGCGCGATGTATGTCGCGTCGCTGGCGGCCATGGCGATCGAGACCGGGTCGAGCGGTTACGTCTTTCGCGATCCGTGGGCGCGCTCGATCGCGCAGAACGGATTCGTCGCCGCCGCTTATTTGATTTTCGCCGCGATGGTGTTCGATGCGCTCGACGGCCGACTGGCGCGTTTCACGCGGCATACGACCGACTTCGGCGGACAGCTCGACAGCCTCGCCGACGTCGTCAGCTTCGGCGCGGCGCCGGCCTTCATCGCACTTCAGCTCTTCCGCGTCGAAGTGCTCGACATTCACCACGTCCCGGTCGCGCTGTCGCGCCTCAACTGGGCGATCGGCGCGCTCTACTTCTCCTGCGCGGCCCTGCGGTTGGCGCGATTCAACGTCTCCAACGAGCATGGCGAACAGCACCACCGCAGCTTCCTCGGCCTGCCTAGCCCCGGCGCCGGCGGCGCGGTCGCTGCGTGGATCCTCATGCAGCAGGACCTCCGCTTGCAGGGCGTCACGATGCACGCCGCGCGGCATCTCGCCGACGCGTGCATCTACGTCCTGCCCGCCATCGTGCTCGGCACCGGGCTGCTGATGATCAGCAACACGCGCTACCCGCACCTGGTAAACCGCTTCTTGCGCGGCAAGCGCTCTTTTGGCCGGCTGCTCTTCGTCGTCGTGCTGTTGCTGTTGCTCGTCGTCTGGCACCAATACGTGCTCGGCATCGGCATGCTCATCTACGCCTTCTACGGATTCGCCAACTGGGCCTTCGCCCGAATCCGGCGAACGCATCCGAACATCCCGTGACTGAGACGTGGTGATTGATGAGTGGTGGTTGAAACGAACACCGCGCCTCTCTTCGCTTTTCAATCACTACTCATCAATCACCACGCATCACGCTCGCACCCCACGCCGGGGCAGAGCGAAGCGCCGCCCAGGCTTCCCCGCAGCCGAGCGCTTGCCCTCCCCCCATTCCTCTCCATAATCGCGCCCCATCATGGCAACCGTCGTCTCCCGCTTCGCCCCGTCCCCGACCGGCTATCTCCACGTCGGCGGCGCCCGCACCGCCCTTTTCGCCTGGCTGCTCGCGCGACACGCCGGCGCGGATGGAAAATTCCTCCTCCGCATCGAAGACACGGACGCGGCGCGCAGCACCGAGCAGGCGACGACTCAACTCCTCGAAGACCTCCGTTGGCTCGGCCTGCATTGGGACAATGCGGAGTTGGTCCATCAATCGAAACGGAAAGACGTCTACAACGCGATCATCGACTCCCTCATCGCCCAAAATCTCGCCTACAAGGCGTACGACACGCGAGAAGAGCTCGACGCCCTCCGCAAAATCGCCGAGAAGGAAAAGCGGCAGTTCATCTATCGCCGCCGGGAAATCAGCGGCGACGAGCGGCAAAAATTCGAAGCCGAAGGCCGTCCCGCCGTCGTGCGCTTTGCGATGCCGGTCAAGGAATACCGCTTCCACGACGCCGTGCTCGGCGAGATCGTTTTGCCCGCCGATGAAGTTCAGGACTTCGTCATCCGCAAGGAAGACGGCATGCCGACGTACCACTTCGCCGTTGTCGTCGACGACGCCGAGATGGGCGTCACCCACATCCTCCGCGGGCAGGAGCACACGAAGAACACGTTTCTCCACATCGCGTTGCAGGACGCGCTCGGCTACGCGCGTCCGGTCTATGGTCACCTCTCGACCATCCTGAACCTCGACGGTTCAAAAATGGGAAAGCGCGACCGCGACAAAAAAATCCGCCAGGCCGCGCAACTCTGGTTAAAGAATCCGCCGCACTCGCTCGATGCGCTCGCAAGCGCCTGCGGTTTCGCCCCGCCCCGTCTCGAGCAGTGGTTGAAGGATTCGAAACAACAACTCGACCTCCCCGAGCAATCCGCGGTCATGCACGCGATCGGACTCGCTGAATCCGACCTCCCCGAAATCCTCGTCCACGACTTCCGCAAAAAAGGGTACATCCCCGAAGCCCTTCTCAATTTCCTCGCGCTCCTCGGCTGGAACCCCGGCGGCGACAAAGAGCTGATGTCGATGGACGAGATGCAAAAACTCTTCAGCATCGAAGGCATCGGCAAATCCAACGCCAAATTCGACCGCAGCAAACTTTTAGCTTTCAACACCCAACACGGCGAACGCACCCCCGCGAAGGAACTCGTCCCCGCCTTCCGCGCCTATCTCGAAGTGAACCCCGATTCGCCCCTGAACCAGGCGACCGATGAACAACTCGCGACGCTGCTCGAAATGAAAAAAGGCTTCCGCTTACTGCGCGAAGTCGACGAAGCCTCCCGCTTCCTCTTCATCCCCGACGACGCCATCCTGTACGACCCCGCCGCCGTCGAAAAAGTCCTCAAGAAGGACAGCGCCCAGGGCCTCTCCGTCTTGCGCGACCTCCACACCCTCCTCGTCGCCCAGACGGACTTCTCCCACACCGCGTTAGAGCAAACCATCCAAACCTACGGCGAACAAAAACAACTAGGCCTAGGCAAAATCGCCCAACCCCTAAGAGTCGCCGTCACCGGCAACACCATCAGCCCGCCGATCTTTCAGTCGCTGGAAATGCTCGGGAAAGACCGTACGCTCGCGCGGATTGAACGCTGCCTCCGAACGGCGGTATGATCCGGGTATGAGTCGTTGGCGGCTGGATGCCGGACAGATCGAAGTCCTTGACGAAGATTTGGCGCGCGTGCTGCGTAGCAAGACGCCGGCCCAGCGCGTGGCGATGATCGGCGAAGCGCACCGCATCGCACGCCGGATGCTGGAAGCGGCAATCCGCAGGCGCCGTCCGGACTTGGACGACGCAGGCGTCGCCCTCGAAGTCGCACGGAGCTTACTGCGTGGAACAGCTTGACCTGCTGAGCTTCGCCATCGCGACGCTGGAATCGCTCAACATCCCCTACATGGTTGTCGGCTCGTATGCGAGCGGCGCTTACGGGGACCCGCGGTTCACACGCGACATCGACATCGTTGTCCAGCTTGCCGCCAACGACGTTGAAAAACTAATAGAGCGCCTGCCACCCTCAGAATTCTATATCAGCCGCGAAGCCGCACTCGTCGCCGTCGCGTCGGGTGGTCAATTCAATGTCATTCACCCCGAGTCGGCCGGCAAAATCGATTTTATGATCGCGCGATCGGATGCATGGGGACAGGAACAACTGCGCCGACGCCAGCGCATCGAACTGTTGACCGGCTTGCATGCCTTCACCGCACGGCCGGAAGACGTCATCATCGCGAAGTTGATGTTCTATCAGGAAGGCGGCTCCGAAAAACACATGCGTGACATCACCAGCATGTTTGGAGTGAGCGGAAACGAAATCGACCGCGCGTATATCGAGCGTTGGGTCCAGCAACTCGGCCTGACGAGCGAGTGGGACTCAGTATTAGCTCGAATATGACATCCGCTCACTCCACCTCCACCGCCAACGACCCATCCGGCGCGGTGATGTTGGTGATCTTCTGCACAGCCGCCCCCTTTTGCAGCGGCACCCATTCGGCGTCGCCGGGGCGCTTGAATTCGCGGCCGGCTTGCGCGATGCCCATCTCCGCGGGGGTCGGGGGCGGATCGGTCGGCTTGCGGGCCTGCACCTTGCGAATCACCTCGGCGGCTTGCGGCGTGTGACGCGTCAGGTAGCCGACGAATTCCTTCCCATCCGCCCCGCGGAAGACGTGCGCGCGGACGGCGGACTTCCCGCCGTAATCGAACGGCGTCAACTTCTGCGGATCGTCCTTGAACCAGTGCTTTCCGTCATCGGTCGTGTAATACGCGCCCGGCTTGGACGGCGTCAGGTCGCGCACCTGCCGCACGGTGAGCGCGATGATCCCGCCGATCGCGACGATCAGCATCCCCGCCGTCACCGCCGGGTGTCGATTGACCCAATCACGAGGTGACAATTGTGTCGTCTCCCCAATGCGCGGCGCGCGCGCGCTTCTACCACACGTAATCTTCCGTCCCGCTGTGCGGCGGAACGATGCGCACGGATCGGTTGATCACCGGCGAGTCCGGTTGGATGATCAGTGGATCCTTCCCGCTCACGTTCTCGATGTGCCCATCGACGAACAGGCAGTTGAACGTCTTATTATGCGGGTTCGACGCACGGCGGCGCAGCCATGCGTCGTTCGTCGGCGGGCCGCCCCCGAACGGGAGCACGTCGGTGTTCGTGTAGCTGCGGTAGTCCACGTAGCGCATCACGCCGAACCCGTCCTGCCCCATCATTCCATCCATCATGTACGGGATGTTGTTGTAATCCCACTTCCGCCCGGGCGGGCCGGTGAAGGTCTTGTTCTTGAAAAACGACGGCTTGATGCCGATGTCCTGATACTCCATCCCCTTGTTGCTGCGGAACAGCCACTGCGTCAGGCAATCGTTCATGCTGTACGTGTTCGGCTGATCGTTGACCTGCGCCGCGGCCGGGCATTTGAAGATGGTCGTCGGGTACGGCGGCGCGAAGTAGTAGAAAGCTCCGGCCAGTTCCATCGGCTTCAACTTGAGCTGCGCCGGCAGCGCGTTGATCCAGACCGGCGGATGATCCCAGCCGTGCCCGAGGTTCAGCGCGAAATACCAGAGCTTGTGCTGCGGGAAATAGCCGTCGTAATTGTGCTGATAGAGGATCGTCGCCGCGTGCATCTGACGAAGATTGCTCTGGCAGGCGACCGTATTGGCGGCGATGCGCGCCCGGGCGAGCGTCGGGAGCAGGATGCCAACGAGGATCGCGATGATCCCGATCACAACGAGCAACTCGACCAGCGTAAACCCCGCGCGAACGCCCGGACATATCCTTCGCCGCTCCACCATGCGCATGCTCCCGCGGAAACCGATGTGAACTGCGGACTTGCGTCAACAATAACACGTCGGCCGGCGCGGGTGAAATAAATGAAAGGTTTATCTTTCCTCGTATCTTGGGCGTCTCGCCCGAGCGTTCGCGCGCCAGCGGCTGGCCGCCGCAAATGCTCGGGCAAGATGCCCAAGCCACGGCAGACACTCGCGCTTCACTGGAAATACTGCAAGCTGATGGTCTTCGCGGCGCCCGCCGCCGGCAGGTCAAACGTCGCTTCCTTGAATGTCGCGGCGCGCATAAAGGGCTTGGGGTTGTTGGTGACGCCGTAACCTTCCAGCGGAAGCCCGCCGAAGCCGCGGTCCATCTTGCCGTCGCGATTTTCGTCGTGCAGGACCGATGCGCCGTAGCGTCCGGGCGGGAGATGCGTTGTGAAGGTCAGCGAATCCGCGCCGGCGTCGCGCACTTCCCAATAGACCGACTTACTTTCGACGGTCGGAAACCCGGCGGCGGATTTGAAGACGCCGAAGACCAGATTGCCCTTCTTATTGCGCAGGTCTTTGATGGTGATCGTCAGCGGCGCGCCGATGGGCACTGTCGTCGGCGCGGGGGATGTGGTCGGCGTTATCGTCGTCGCGACGCGCGTTGCCGCCGTAGTCGCCACACCGCGGCCGTTGCTGTCGCCGCCGCCGGAGCGAACAGATGCGCACGCCCACACACCGACCGACACGAGCACGGCGACGATCGCTCGAGACTTCAACATCGCCGACTTTAGCGCGATCCTCGCGTCATTTCTTCTTCCCCGCCCCCGCCGGCTGGGCCTGTTGCCCCTTCTTCTCTTCCTTCGCCCACGTATCCTTCAGCGTCACCGTGCGGTTGAACACCGGCAGATCGCTCGTCGCGTCGTTGTCGACGGTGAAATAGCCAAGCCGCTCGAATTGATAGCGCGAGCCGGGCGCAGCCGCCTTGAGGCTTGGTTCCAACCGCGCGTCCTTCAGCACTTCGATCGAGTTCGGATTCAGGTTCACCCGCCAGTCCTGACCCTCCGGTACATCTTCCGGGTCCGGCGTCTTGAAGAGGTGATCGTACAGACGCACTTCCGCCGAGATCGCATGCTCCGCGCTGACCCAGTGAATCGTTCCCTTCACCTTCCGCCCGTCCGGCGAATCGCCGCCGCGGGTGGCCGGGTCGTAGGTCGCGTGGACTTCGACGATGTTGCCGGCCGCGTCGCGGATCACCTCCGTCGCGCGAATGAAGTACGCGTAACGCAGCCGCACTTCGACGCCCGGCGCAAGCCTGAAATATTTCGGCGGCGGCGTTTCGCGGAAATCGTCCTGCTCGATGTAGATCGTGCGGGAGAACGGCACCTTGCGCGTTCCCGCGCTTTCATCTTCCGGATTGTTAATCGCGTCGAGCTCTTCGCTCTGCCCCTCCGGATAATTTGTTATGACGACCTTCAACGGCCGCAGCACCGCCATGCGGCGCTCCGCCCGCTTGTTCAAATCGTCGCGGAGATAATTTTCCAGCACGTTGATCTCCACCGTGCTGAAGTACTTGTTCATCCCGATCTCTTTGCAGAACCGCCGGATCGATTCCGGCGTGTAGCCGCGACGCCTGAAACCGCTCAGCGTCGGCATGCGCGGATCGTCCCAGCCGGTGACGAGATTTTCCTCGACCAGCGTGCGCAGCTTGCGCTTCGACATCATCACGTAGGTCAGATTCAGCCGGGCGAACTCGATCTGCTCCGGATGCCAGATCTGCTTCTCCTTCGGCCGATCCCTGTTCACGGCGTCGATGAACCAGTGATACAGCGGCCGATGGTTTTCAAATTCCAGGCTGCACAGCGAGTGCGTGATTTTTTCCAGCGAATCCTCAAACCCGTGCGCCCAATCGTACATCGGATAGATGCACCACTTGTCCCCGGTGTTGTGGTGCGTCTCGTGCAGGATGCGATACATCACCGGATCGCGCAAGTTGAAATTCGGCGACGCCATGTCGATCTTCGCGCGCAGCACGCGCGAGCCGTCCGGAAATTCGCCCTTGCGCATGCGATCGAACAGGTCGAGGTTCTCCGCGATCGGCCGATCGCGATTCGGGCTGTTCTGCCCCGGCTCGGTCAGCGTGCCGCGCGTCTTGCGGATCTGCTCGGCCGCCTGATCGTCGACGTACGCGAGCCCCTTGTTGATCAGCTCGACCGCGTAGTCGTACATCGTCTGAAAATAATCCGAAGCCCAAAGCTTGTTCGACCACTTGAAGCCGAGCCACTCGATGTCTTCCTGGATGCCGCGGACGTAGCGCTCCTCTTCCTTCGACGGATTGGTATCGTCGTAGCGCAGGTTGCACGTGCCGCCGTATTCCTCGGCGACGCCGAAGTTCAGGCAGATCGCTTTCGCGTGACCGATGTGCAGGTAGCCGTTCGGCTCCGGCGGAAAGCGCGTGGCGACGCGCCCGCCCCACTTGCCGGTGCGGATGTCTTCTTCAATGCGGCGGCGGATGAAGTCGAGCCCTTCGCTCGCGCCGTCGCCCGCGCCCGCACCCGCGCCGTTTTTCGCTCCATCGTCCGAACGTTCCATGGCTGCGTGATTTACCCGATTTCCCTGCGAATGTCGCCTGCCCCGGCGCGTTGACGCCGCGGCCGCGATCGCAGGGCGAATGATAGGTCGACTGCTTCGGCAGATCAGGAGAGATCGACACCGATCGCTTCGCGGCGTCACCATGACGACAGCCGTCCCGCGGTTTCATATAATGGCCCGCGTCGTCCGGGCCGTTAGAAGACCAAGGGGCAACAGAAGCAAAAGGACGCTCAATGGCCAAGTACTATTCCTACGAAGCTGGCACCCAGGC
Source organism: Phycisphaerales bacterium (assembly GCA_034666045.1). GTDB lineage: Bacteria > Planctomycetota > Phycisphaerae > Tepidisphaerales > Tepidisphaeraceae > JAICTV01. The sequence goes on from JAXDMN010000265.1 coordinate 14,733, forward strand.
GATCGTCATCGACCTGAACTCGATCATCGCTATCCGTCGAGACGGCAACAGCTACTACGTCCACACCACCGGCGGCCCGATCACAGTCACCGAGGCCGCCGCGGGCAAAATCCTGCCGGTCTGGAAGTCCTCCGTCATCGGCCAGTCGCTGACGAAGGGCTAGCCATCGCGGCCCCTCCGGCGGAAGTCTTTCCCATCCAACGCCGGCGCCCCAGTGAGGCGCCGCCGCCGATTTTTCCGCCGCAATTCCCGTTTCCACTCGCTACGGTGCAGGGCAGTTTCGCGCTCTTTGACAGGTGAATCCCTCGTGTAGCGGTCGGGCCGAAGGCCCACGTCTTCCGAGTGGCGGGGGCGGCCGGGAACGGGGCGCCGGTCACGCGATCCCGGGCTGACTCGCGAGCGCTTGATACAGGTTTACACAGGTTTACACAGGTTGACGCCAGTTGACGTGGGTTTACCGCCACAGGGAAAATGGAAAAACGAACCCACCGGCAGGAGCCGGACTCGACGAGTCCGGCTCCGTCCCCCCTGTTCCTCGCGTCGCGCCCCGCGCTTGTTCCACCTCCCTGCTGCCGATACCCTCACCCGCCACTCATTCACCGAAGGAGCAACTGATGCCAGGCCTGCTGGAAGGGAAGAAGGGACTCGTCCTCAACGTCGCCAACGATCGCTCGATCGCCTGGCACATCGGCAGCAACGCCATCAAGCAGGGCGCGACGGTCGGCTTCGGCTACCTGCCGATGGAAAAAATGGAGCGGCGGGCGCGGAAATCGCTCGATGAGATGGGGGCGAGCAACGCCTGGCTTCAGCCGTGCGACGTCGGGTCGGATGAAAGCATCGCCGGGTTCTTCAAAGCGGCCCAGGACCAGTTCGGCACGATCGATTTTCTCGTGCACTCACTGGCCTTCGCGAACCGGGAGTATTTGGCGGTCGGGAAATTTTTATCGACGCCGCGCGAGGTCTTCCGCCAGGCCCTCGACATCAGCGCGTACTCGCTGATCGCCATGTCGCGCGCCGCGGCGCCGTTGATGACCAACGGCGGCTCGATCATCGCGCTGACCTACCTCGGCAGTGAGAAAGCGGTGCCCGGCTACAACGTCATGGGCGTCGCCAAGGCCGCGCTGGAGAGCTCGATGCGTTACCTCGCATTCGAGCTCGGCGAAAAGAAAATCCGCGTCAACACCATCTCCGCCGGCCCGGTGCGAACCCTGAGCGCCATGGCCGTCGGCGGCATCGACGAAATGTTCGCCCACTGCGAAAAGAAATCGCCGCTGAAGCGCAACATCGACGGCGACGAAGTCGGCAAGACCGCGATGTTTTTACTGAGCGATCTGTCGAGCGGGGTGACCGGAGAAAACATCTTCGTCGACAGCGGGTTCAATATTGTAGGGTTGTGACGCGACTGCGTCACAACCCGATGTAGCCGCGACGCCACGCGTCGCGCGTCCGCTATTGAGTCCGGTTATCGGACGACCAGTCACCAAAACTCACCTCCCGCGCCGATGAAAGGAGTGTGCCGCGTCCCAATCGATCAGAAATCTTCATGCGCGTCCTCCTCATCGAAGACGACGCGCAACTCCGCCAGGTGATGGGGATCTTCCTCCGCAGTCTCGGCGCGACCGTGCTCGCCGAGATCGCCGACGGCGTCGCGGCGCTCGAGCATCTCGCCGCGGAGGCGAATGATCCGCCGGATCTGATCGTCACCGATTGCCAGATGCCGCGGATGGACGGGATCGCGCTCGTGCGTCACCTGCGCACCCGCGGCGACCGAACGCCCGTCATCATGATCAGCGGCCAGCACGACCCGCGCGTGGTCGAACTCGCCTACGAGGCCGGCGTCGACCACTACCTCCCCAAGCCCCTGTCGGCCGACTCGCTGATGATGGCGATCGCTCAAACCCTGTCGAACCGGGCAGCGTAGAACCCAAAATGGGAACGCCGCGGAGGCAAGCGTTTTGTTGGCAACACGCCGAGTGGCGGCCCTTGAAATGCCCCGCGTCGGCGGCTACGATTTCGCCCCGACAATCAAAGTCCGTCGCGGGTGTAGCTCAGTGGTAGAGCGTCACGTTGCCAACGTGAATGTCGAGGGTTCGACCCCCTTCACCCGCTTCAAAACCCTGTCCCAGATGGACGGGGTTTTTCGTTGGGGGGGATCGGGGTGGCGATCAAAGCCCTTCCGCCACGGCCGAGATCGAGCCGCTTCGCTATCCTTTCATCGCCTCGACGCCGCCCATGATTTCGGACAGCTCGGTGGTGATCTGGCTCTGCCGCGCGCGGTTGTATTGCATGCTGAGGGCCTTGGCCATCTTGTCGGCGTTGTCGGTGGCGCTTTTCATCGCGACCATTCTGGCGACGTGCTCGCTGGTGGTCGCATCGAGGAACGCCTGGAAGAACGCGGTCTTGACGGTGAGCGGCAGCAGCTCATCGAGCAGCTCGCGCGGCTCGGGGGAGAAGTCGTAGACGACTTCGCCGCGCAGCGGGATCGCATCGGCATGAACGTCCGCACCGCTCCGCCGTGCGTCGAGGGCGCCGGCGCGGGACTGCGCTTCCTT
>JAXDMN010000266.1:0-3912 GCA_034666045.1 Phycisphaerales bacterium
GATGTGCACGAACGCGACGGCGACCGTCACGATCGTCAGCACGACGAGCGCGGCGAAGATCAGGAAGTAGTTCACGTGATGGTGCGGCGTCGGCACCGTCACGCCGTGCGGTTCCTCGGGCTCATTCATCCGGCCGGCGGCGGGGGAGTGACTTTCGCTCATATCGATGTCCTCGATTCCACTGATCAACTGACAACTGACAACTGACAACTCTTCAAATCAAATACAGCAACGGGAACAGGAAAATCCACACCAGGTCGACGAAGTGCCAGTACAGCCCGATGTACTCCGTGTGCGGCGGAAGCAGCTTGCCGCGAATCGCGTGGCCGAGCAGCAGCGCGAGCGCCACGATCCCGCCCACCACGTGCAGACCGTGCACCCCGGTCGTGATGAAGTACGACGCGTAGAAGACGTTCTTCCACGGGCCGTACGTGATGTTCTGGCTGATGTTGGCGATCGGGATGTTGTGCGTCGCGCCATGATGGCCGGCGTGTTCGTCCGCGTGCACGCCTTGTTGCTTTGCGAGCGCCTCGACCTGTCCGCCGCTCATCCAGTGGATGTCGAACGGCCCCGGCTCGACGCGCGCCTTGTGTCCCTGCAGGACGAAGGTCGTGTCGCTCACGCTGACCTTGTGGCCGTCATAAACGTAGAGGATCCCGTCCGCTTCGCGGGCGGCGATCGTGTGGTGGCTGAACTTGTCGCGATACTCGACGAACTTGATGCCCATGAACCCGCCCGCGCACGCGAGCGTGAGGATCAGGCAGATGATCGTGCGGCCGCGGTTCCCCTTCTGCGCCGCGTCGACGGCCAGCGCCATCGTCAGCGACGAAAAGATCAGCACCAGCGTGTTCGTGCCGGCCAGCGCCTTGTTCAGCGCGGCGGCGTGGTCGGCGAAAATCTTCGGACTGCCACTGCGGAAAATGATGTACGTCGCCAGCAGACCGATGAAAAACATGATTTCGCTGGCGAGGAAGAGCCAGATGGCGACCTTGCCGGGCGGCGTCGGATCGCCGTGGCTCGTCACCGGATCCGGCGCGTGCTCTTCGGCGACGTAGCCGTGGTCTAGAATCGATTCGGACACGCTGATCACTCCTTCTTGTTAGTCGTTAATGGTTAGTTGTTAGTTGGAGGCGTTATCTTCGCTGTTCCAACTAACGACTAACCATTAACAACTAACGCTTCATGGTCCTTTGTACGTCACCGTCACATCAACCGCTTCCCCATCCTTCACCGTCACCGACTGCTCCACCTGCCCAAGCTGTTCGTGCCACGCGACCAATTTGTACGTCCCCGCGGGCACTTTCGCGATATCGAAGCGGCCGGCGTCGTCGTCGCTTGTGGCGTAGAACGGGCTGTCAAAGACGCCGATGTACGCCGTCATCCACGGGTGCACGTCGCACTTCACGCGGATGAACTCCTGTTTTTCAAACTTCACCGTCCGCTCGGCGCCGGCGTCGGTCAGACCGAAATTGCCCGGCGGATTCGCCGACGGGTTGTAGTGCACGTTGTGCAGCGTCTTCGGGTCGCTCGATCGCACTCGCAGCGTCTGCCCAACCTGCACGCCGACCACGTGCGGCACGTAACGGCAATCTTTCTGATCCAGCACGGCCGGCTCGCGGGCCGATCCATCGCTCTGCGATGCGTCCGAGAGATAAACGAAAACGTTCGCGAGCGTGCCGGTTTTTTCGTTCACCACGACCGTCTCATCGAGCAGCGGCGTCGCCCCGTCGTGGCAGGGCTTGTTCGCAATCTCCGCCCGCTTCGGCGGCGTCCCAATAAATTTTACGATCCCGCGAATCGTCCCGGACCCAAACGTCGGCTGCGCGCGCGGCGTCGTCAGCTCACTCTCTTCACGACCACAACCTGCAACCAACAACACAACTGCGGCGATCGAAATCCAAAATCGTTTCACGTCCGGTCCAACATCATCACGCCCAGCAGGGCGGGTAAATAAATGATCGAAGCAAAGAATAATTTTCGCGCATCGAGCCGCGTCTTTGACGTCGCACATGAAATGCCGAACGACAGGAACGCGAGGCCGAGCATCAGCGCCACCGCGAAGTACGCCTGCCCCGCGAGGCCGACCTGTACTGGCATCAAGGTCACCGGCACCAGCGCGACGGAGTACAGCACGATCTGCCGGCCGGTCACCGAGAGGTCTTCGTCGACCACCGGCAGCATCTTGAAGCCGGCCAGTGCGTAGTCGCGCTTGAAGAGGATCGCGATCGCAAGGAAGTGCGGCATCTGCCAGATGAAGAGGATCGCGAACAGCGCAATCGCCGCCGGCGAGAGCGCGTTGTCGACGGCGGTGAAACCCATCACGGGCGGAATCGCGCCGGGAATCGCGCCGATCACTGTGTTGAGCGTCGTCTTGCGCTTGAGCGGCGTGTAGATCAGCACGTAGCTCAGCAGCGTCAGCACGCCGAGCAGGGCGGTCAGGACATTCACGAAGAGCGCCAGCGTGATCACGCCAGAGGCGCCGAGCACGATGCCGGCCACGAGCGCCTCGCCCGGCGCGATTCGGCCGGCGGGGACGGGGCGGTTGCGCGTGCGCGGCATGAGCTTGTCGAGGTCGCGTTCGATGAACTGATTCAACACGCTTGCGCCGGCGGCGCACAAGGCGGTGCCGATCAGCGCGGGGAACAGCAGCGCCCAGTGGATGTGCCGCGACGGCCCGGTGGCCATGTAAAAGCCGACGAGCGTCGTCACCAGCACGAGAAAATTCATCCGCGGCTTGGTCAGCTCGTAAAAGTCGACCCAGCGCGCGGGAGTAGCGTGTCGCGTCGTCGTTGCCGTCGTTCGGGCGGCAGCAGCGCCTTCCGCGTGCTCGATTTCGTCGATGATGTCCGGCGATGTCGTTGTTTGCATCGATGAAACCTTCACGCGGCGGCGAGGCGGTCCTCCACTTCACGGGCGTCGAAATCCATCGCCGAGCAAGCGATCAACTCGCGGCGGCGGGCATACAAGCGAGATGCGCGGATCGTCATTACAAACGCCGTCACCAGCGTCAGCGCGCCGACCGCAACGTGCGCGCTGGCGACGTCGGCCGGCTTGCGCCAGAGGACGGTCAGCACGCCGAGCGTAATCTGCGCCAGCAGCAGTGCGATCAGCAGCAACGCCGGGCGGACGAGCTCGCGCTCGCGGCGATGGTGGCGCAGCGCGATCGTGATGGCGGCGCCGAGTGCGAGCGTCACGACGACCGCGCCGAAACGATGACCCATGTGGAGCCAGATCTGCGCGGCGGTGACGTGCGGGAGATTCAGGTTCCATGCGCGGTCGGCGTTGATCGTTTGCATCGCCGCGGAATCGGTCGCGGGGATCAGTTGTCCGTACGCGAGCGGGAAGTCCGGGACAGCGAGACCTGCCTGGTAGTGGCGCATCATCGCGCCGACGATCAATTGTGCGTAGATCGCGACGAGCGCGAAGGCGCAAGCGAAGATCAGCCGCCGACCGGCGAAGACGGCGTCGGATTGCGAAAGGTCGGGCGCGTTGAGCCACCATTTCGAGGTGACGATGCTCGCGCCGGCTGCGAGACAGAAGAACGTCTGCGCGAAGCACGCGTGGACGACCGCGAGGTCGATGTCGACGAGCACGACGCGAAGTCCGCCGAGCGCGCCCTGGAACATCACCGCGCCCAGCACGCTGTAGCAGAGCCAGCGCGCCCAGTTGCGTGATTCGGTCCGCCAGGCGGCGATCGCCAGCGCGATCGCGAGCATGCCGACGACGACGCCCATCAGGCGGTGCGTGTGCTCGTAAAAGATCCCGCCGACCCATTTGGAGGGCGGGAAGGTGAACATGTTGTAGCCGTAGCTGTTCGGCCAGTCGGGGACGCTCATCCCCGCGCCGTGGGAGGTGACCAGCCCGCCCATGAAGATCAGCGGGAACGTCGCCGCCGCGGTGAGCAGGGCGATG
>JAXDMN010000267.1:0-7497 GCA_034666045.1 Phycisphaerales bacterium
CCGGCGTCGCCGTCGACGGCGACGACATCTGGCTCGTCGGCAACTACGTCGGCAATCACCCCGGTCCCGGGACCGGCCACGTCTGGCGCTACGACACGCTCACCGACACGTGGCACGCCGCCCCCGATCTCCCGGAAAAACGCGGCGCCGGCGCCGCGGCAATCGTCGGACGTCAGCTTCACTTCTTCGGCGGCATGGACGAGACCCGCATGCTGGAATGCAACGACCATTGGTCGCTCGACCTCGACGATCCCGAAGCGAACTGGGTCGCGCGCGCATCGATGTCGAACGGCCGCAACCATCTCGGCGGCGTCGCCGTCGGCGGAAAGGTCTACGCGGTCGGCGGGCAGCACGGGCAGGAGGCGGAGCAGGACGCACAGTCGCAGGTCGAATGTTACGACCCCGCGACCGACACGTGGACCGACGTCGCGCCGCTGCCGGACATCCGCTCGCACATCGTCGGCTGCACGTTCGCGATGAACGGGAAGATCATCGTCCTCGGCGGCGAAGTCGCCTTCGCCACGCAGCGCAACACGGTCTATTCGTACGATCCGGCGACGAACAAATGGTCGCTGCTTGGCACGATGCCCGCGCCGCGCAGCTCGGTGGTCTCCGGCGCGATCGACGCCCGCACGATCATCAGCACCACCGGCAACACGCCAGACGCGACAACCGCGACGTGGATCGGGACGCTCGGCGTGGTGAGTTAGATTTTACTCTTCCCCGCCGTAACTCCTGATTTTTCGCCGGAACCGCCAAAAAACGGGCCGAAGTCGTGGCCGGGCCGGGAGTAAAAATTGTCGTTTAGAGTCCGGCCGCCGCGTGATTCGCATCGCCCCAATACCCAAGGTCGTCGGCGACGCATCACGCAGCAGGCGTAACGGGCATGGCGGCAATCGATAGCGCGCCCCGGCGATCATTTCAGGCGGATCGACATCAAAAGCTCATCGTACAGCGCGCCGTCCCACTGCACGGCGACCGTCTCGACGCCGTACGTCGTGAAGCCGCAGCGCTCGTAACAGCGCTTCGCGACATCGTTGCTCGCGACGACGCTGAGTTTCACGCTGACGAACGGCTTGGTCCGCGCCCAGTCGAGGCACGCACGCAGCAACTGATCGGCGAGCCGCTGGCCGCGAAACAGCGGACGCACGTAGACGCCCCAGATCGTCGCGACGTGCGCGAGCTTCGGCGCCGTCGGCGCGTGGCAGCCGATCATGCCTGCGAGTTTTCCATCGCACTCATCGGCGACCAGGATCACGCTCGATTGATTCCCACTGTTGCGCGTGATGAGGTCCCGCCACCACTCGATCGGGCGGCCCTGCGTCTCGCCGAGATCCGCGGTGAAGCCCAGCGGGCAATCGCGCACCCCTTCGATTCGCATCGCGCGGAATGCGTCGAGGTCATCAGGATGGATCGGGCGAATGATCACAGCGTCGGCCGGCGGGTGTGCCAATCGGTGGCGGCTTCGTACATCCGCGCGGCGCGGAGCAGCGTCGGCTCGCTGAAGGTCGGGCCAAGCAGTTGCAACCCGATCGGCAGCGGCTTCGCGCCGCTCGTGAAGCCGGCCGGGATCGAAATGCCCGGGATGCCGGCGATGTTGCAGGTCACGGTGAAGACGTCGACGAGGTACATCGCCAGCGGGTCGGTTGATTTCTCGCCGATCTTGAACGCGGGCGTCGGCGAAGTGGGCGTCAGGATGACGTCGCACTCTTCAAACGCCTGGTCGAAGTCGCGCTTGATCAACGCGCGCATGCGCAACGCGCTGAGGTAATACGCGTCGTAGTACCCGCTGCTGAGCGCGTACGTGCCGATCATGATGCGGCGCTGCACTTCGGGGCCGAAACCTTCGGCGCGGCTTTTCGCGTACAGCTCGAGGATGTCGTGGACCGGCTGTTTCGTGCGATGACCGTAGTGAACGCCGTCGTAGCGCGCGAGGTTGGATGACGCTTCGCAGGGGGCGATGACGTAATACGCGGCGATGCCGTACTCGGCGTGCGGGAGCGAGACGTCGACGATCGTCGCGCCGAGCTCCTTGTACTTCGCGATCGCGACATCGATCGCCGACTTCACGTGCGGATCGAGACCGGCATCAAGCTGGTATTCCTTCGCGATGCCGATGCGCAAATTCTTCAGCGGCGTGTCGAGATCGGCGAGATAATCGGGGACTTCGCTGGCGACCGCGGTGCTGTCCTTCGGATCGTGACCGGCAATGACGTTCAGCATCGCCGCCGCGTCGGCGACGGTTCGGCCGAAGGGGCCGACCTGGTCGAGCGAGCTCGCGAATGCGACGAGCCCATAACGGCTGACGCGGCCGTACGTCGGCTTCAGTCCCACGATGCCGCACAGCGCTGCGGGTTGGCGGATCGATCCGCCGGTGTCAGAGCCGAGCGCCGCGATCGCCGTTCCCGCCGCCACCGCCGCCGCGGACCCGCCGGAGCTTCCGCCGGGAACGCGGTCGAGGTCCCAGGGATTTCGCGTGACGTGGAAGGCGCTGTTTTCCGTCGACGAACCCATCGCGAATTCGTCGAGGTTCGTCTTCCCGATAATGACCGCGCCCGCTTCTTCCAGTTTTCGCACGACCGTCGCATCGTAGGGGCTTCGAAAGTTCTCCAGCATCCGCGACGCGCACGTGGTCGTCCCGAATGTCGTGCACAAGTTGTCCTTCAGCGCGATCGGGACGCCGGCGAGGGGACCGCTCCTGCTCCTTTCGTCCACGAGCTTCGCTTGCGCCATCGCGTAGTCCGCGGCGACGGACAGATACGCGCCGACGCGTGGCTCGAGCTTCTCGACGCGGGCAAGGACGCGCTTCGTCAGCTCGACCGCAGAGATCTGCTTCGATCGAACCGCGTCGCGCGCGGCGATCAATGTGTCAGGGAAATCCGGCATCGGCGGGCGATGTTGTAACCGCGCGGGGACGATGGGAAAAGCGGGGGGAAAGCATGTGGGCCTTCGGCCCGACCGCTACGCGCGCTGGCGCGAGAGGCCAAGCGCGGGGCTTCAGCCCCCACGTCCCCGGGGACCGCTACGCGCACGCGCTCGCGCGCACCGTCAATCCTCGCGCTCGCCCCCGAACGTGGCGACTTTGAACGCGGATGCGACCGCCAGCACGAAGAAGAGGATGTCGATCGGCGCGAACATCGTCGAGAAGAACAACCGCGATTTCGGGATCTCGTCGCGCGCTTCGTCGACCAGGCGGTTGAAGGAGTCGACCGCCTTCTGCGTCTCGGCCTGGCGGGTTTTGGCGTCCATTTTGGCGATGAGTGTTTTCGCCTCGCCCTTGGCGATGTCGCGCTGCGCGTCGGTCGCGCTTTCCACGTCGATCTTTTTCTTCTCGAGCTGCTGGTCGGTGATGGTGAGCTCGAGCTTGTCCGCCGCGCTGATCCGGCCGAACGTTTTGTCGAGGATGTTCGAGAACATCGGCAGCACGACGAAGCAGAAAACCATCACCTTGCCAAGCATGATGCCGGCCGTCGCCATGATGGCGGCGATCATGCCGGCGGTGACGCTGTTGCCGTTGGCGCCAATCATCATGCCGAACCCGGCCATCACGCCGATGCCCCACGCGACCCAGCCGATCTCGCGCTCGATCCCCTTGGCGATCGCGAACCAGATGAACGCGCCAATCAGCGCCGCGACGCCGCTGATGATCGTGCCGCGGATGTAGGCGGCGCGATCTCCGGCATCGACGCCGGCGTGCGGTTTCGCCGCCACCGACGCGCGGTAACCCGGGATCGATGGAAATGACGGCGCCGCCGCGGGCCGCGCGGAAGCCGGCCGGGACGCTTCCGTCGCCAGTGACGTCGACAGCGTCTGCCCCGTGCGCGTGTCGTAGCCGCATGACGTACACAGGATCGCGCCGGCGGTCATGGCGGAGTGGCAGTTGGGGCAGACCGCCGCTTGCGGTTCGGCCCGCGCGACCGCCGCCGCGGAGTGGGCTTGATCGGCCAGGTCGTAGAGCGGGTCATATTCCGGTTCGGCACTCGCCGCCGGCGGCGGCGCGGCGACGGTCAACACGTTGCCGCATTTCGGGCACTTCGCTTTGCGTCCCACCGCGCTGGCGGGCGCCTTGAGCCGCTTGCCGCACGGGCACTGAACGGAAATGGTGTTGGTCGTACTGGACGACATCGCCCGTCCTCCCGATTTTCCCGGCCCGGTGGTGAAATGATTCGCGGCAGAATCATAACACGGGATCGTGCGAAAACACGGGAGATGCAATGCTCAGCCGGCGGAATCCTCGTCGCCGCCGATGACCTTGGGGACTTTGAAGAACGGGCCATCGGTTTCCGGGGCGTTCTGGAGGACTTTTTCCAGCGGCAAGGCGGGCTGGGGGATGTCAGGGCGGAGGACGTTCCTGACCGGCAGCGCGTGGGCCATGGGCTCCACGCCCGTGGTGTCGACCTGCTTGAGCTTGTCGATGTAGTGGAGGATGGATTCGAGCTGTCCGGTAAGGGTTTGCAGGCGATCTTCGGGAAGGGCGAGGCGCGCGAGTTTGGCGACTTTTTTCACCTGCTCGAGGTCGAGTTGGTTCGGGGAATCGGACATGCGGGGAAGAATACGAGGAACCAGACCGCGCAGCAAAAGGGCCTGGTCAGCAGAGCTGACCAGGCCGGGTTTATGCTTTGGAATTGTCGAGATGGATCAGGCGGCTTGGCGCTTGCGGCGGACGGGCTTTTGGACGAGGCCGTTCTTGATCGCCTTGGCGCTGACTTTGATGCGGACGACGCGACCATTGATCACGGCGCGGACCTTCTGGATGTTGGCCTTGAACTTGCGCGCGGTAATGCCGGTGGTCTTGGTCCCGACGCCGCCGAGGTATTTCGCCTTGCCGCGGTGGGTCTTCTGATTGCCGAAGGTGGTTTTCTTACCAGTGAAATAGCAAACGCGGGGCATAAACGACCTCTTCTGTGTCGGAAAATTAGAGCGGGGCAAGGTACAGAGAAAACTACGACGTTGCAAGGGGTTGGGTTTGCTCCGCGGTAACCCCGGCGCGCGTGCGACAAAGAAAAAGCCCCGGGATTGCAATCCCGGGGCTTTCGGATTGTCGCTTGAACCGACCGACTACTGCGTAATCCGCGTGCTCAGCAGCGGGAACTGCCGTTGTTCCTGCTCGCGCTGGATCACGATCGTCGGTTTCACCAGGATCAACAGCACCTGCTCGTCCTTAGCCAGCGAGCGGTTGGTAAACAGCCGCTTGAGGAACGGGACCTTCGACAGGATCGGAACGCCCGCTTCGCGCTCGATTTCGCCGGCGAGGGTCTGGCCGCCGAGCAGGAGCGTGCCGCCGTCCGGCACCGAGACGGTGGTTCGGACTTCGGTGATCTGTAGGATCGGCTGCTGGATGGTGCCGGAAGGATTGTTAGTGCCGCCAAAGAAGTTGCCGCCGACAACCGGTTGCGTTGTTCCGCCGGTCGCTGTCTGCGTGCTCTGGAAGGTAAAGGGCAGCAAGTCGATCAGGGTCGCAAGTTGCGGGCGGAGTGTGAGTGTGACGTACTTGCGGTCGGAGCTGACCGTCGCCTGCACGTCAAGCAGTACGCCGCTCTGCACCAGCCCGATGGTGGGATTGAACGCCACCGCCCCCTGGGCGACGACGGGCTCGAGGTCGGAGACATACGCGGTCTGGCGGCTGACGAGGACGTAAGCGCGCTGGCCGTTGAAGAGCGTCAGGCGCGGGGCCGTCACCGTCGACGACGACTGGGCCGCCTGCGTGGCGCGGAGCAGGAACTGCACGGCGAAGTTATCGAGATACGTGCCGCTGATGCCGAGCGACGAGAGCCCGAGGCCCTGGTTCTCGAGCGTGACGGCGCCGTTGTTGACGTTGCGGATCGAGCCGGGCAGCCCAGTCGCCGGGTTCGACGACCAGATGATGGAGTTGTTGTCGATCGGGATGGGGCTCCACTTGCCGGCCGGTTGGCCCGGCTGGGGGAGGTTGAGCGTGACGTCGACGTCGAGGCCGATGTCCTCGAGGTAATTCCGCTGCACGGTGAGGAAGCGGGTTTCGACGGTGACCTGAATGGCGCGCGTCTCGCGGAGCTGCTCGAGCAGGCCCTGGAGAAGGCGCTGGTTTTCCGGCGTCTGGGTGACGATGAGCTGTCCCTGGAGCTCGCGGACCGAGCCGACGGTTCCGCCGGCGTCACGCCAGCTTTCCGGGGCGACGGTTTCAGTGATGAGGCGGGTGATGTCCTCGACGAGCTGCTGACGGGTGCGCTGCTGCTGCTCGGCACCGGAGCCGCCCGACCCGCCGCCGAACAAGCTGCCGCCGCCACCGCCGCCGCCACCACCGCCGCCGCCCGACGTGCTGGTCGACTGGCTTTGCAGGTTGAACGTCGGCGCGTTGGTGAAGTCCGGCACCTCGATGATCAGATCGCGGATGTCGTAGACGCGCGTGAGCGTGTTCTTCGAGAGGTCTTCCTTGGTCGAGATCGAGATGACGCCCTCATCGACCGTGTACCCGAGCTCGACCGTGCCGCCGCCGACGTCGGCGAGGATCGTGTCGAGCGCTTTCGAGAAGCGCACGTCGCGCAGCCGCGCGGTGACCGGCGTGTTGCGGTCGATGCCGGCGGTTTCGAGCGTGCGCCAACGAACTTCGATGTTCGCGCCGGTCACGTCGCGCAGGAAGTCGACGACGTCGGCGAATGGAATCGCATTGAAGTTCAGCTCCGGGAGCTTCTTGTCGAGCTGCGCCTGCGTGGCCTGGTCGGCGGTGCCGCGGCCCTGCTCGGCGGCGACGCTGGCGTCGCGAATCTCGCTGATGTCCGGCCAGTTCGCCGGGTAGCGCAGGATGTCATCGTACGGAATCTTCTTTTCTTCGGACTGGATGAGCTGCTTGCTGAACTGGCGGTCGAAGTCCTCGCGGAAGCGGCGCTGCTGCTGGAGCAGGGCCTTGTCTTCCACCAGCGGACGCACGCCGGTCGCGTAGTCGTTGGTCGAATCGAGCACGAGGATCTGATCGACGACGCCGAGCGCTTCCTGGTAGCGCGCCTGGGCGACGAGCTCGCGCGCCTGGGCTTGCAGGCTGGCGACGGTGGCGCGACGATCGCGGTCGAGCTGCTGGCGTTGCTGAATGATCTGTTGCTGCGCCTCGCGCTGCTGGCGCGTTTGCGCGGTGGCCATCGCGCCTTGCTCGGCCTGCGTCAGCCGCAGGTTCGTGCTGGCCAGGCGGGTGTCCATCTCGCGGATTTCAGTTTCCGGGAAGATGTTCGGATTGACGTTCCGGGCGACTTCCGCGCTCTGCACGGCCGCATGGGCGCGGGCGAAGTCGCCCGCGTTGGTGGCGGCCTGCGCTTCGTCGATGGCGGTCTGAAAGTTGTAGCGAATCTCCTGTTGCTGCGTGCGGATGCGCTGCTCGGCGCGATCGAGCGGCGACGCCGGGGCGGCGGCGCGGCCGGTCAGCCGCAGCATCTCGTTACGGCCTTCCTGGGCCGCCTGATTGGTCGGATCGAGCGCGGCGGCGTCGGAGTAGCGATTGAGGGCGGTCTGGAAATCGTTGCCCTGCTGGGC
>JAXDMN010000268.1:0-3724 GCA_034666045.1 Phycisphaerales bacterium
TGCCACCAAGTGGGACAACACACCGCTGCAACCGATCACGGACATCCGCCGCGCGCAGGAGACCAACATCAGCACCTATCGTTGGGTGGACAAGGACAAGAAACGCGTCGCGATCCCGATCGACGACGCGATGCGAATCGTCGCGCAACAGAACCAGAAGTAATGCACCGAGTTTTTGTAACCATCCTCCTGCTCACCCTCGCCGCGACTGCCGCGCACGGCGCCGCGCCGCGCGACGGCCGCATGGAACCCACGCCGCCGGAACTCACCGACATCGGCGTCGATGAAAAAGGCGGCAGCTCGCTCCCGCTCGACCTGACTTTCGTCGACGAAACCGGCAAGTCCGTCCAGCTCCGCGACTACTTCAACCACAACCGCCCGATCGTTCTCCAGCTCAGCTACTTCGGCTGCCCGTCACTGTGCAGCCTGGTCTCGAACGGGCTCGTCGAGTCGCTCAACGATTTGAGCCTGACGATGGGCAAGGAGTTCGACGTCATCAACGTCAGCTTCGATCCCGCCGAGACGGCTCGGCTGGCGAAGCTGAAGAAGCAGAGCTTCCTCGACGCCTACAACCGCCCCGCCGGCGGCGAGGCGTGGCATTTTCTCACCGGCAAGCCGGCCGAGATCGAGCAGCTCACCAAGGCGGTCGGCTTCCGCTACAAGTGGGTCGAGTCGAGCAAGCAGTTTTCCCACCCCGCCGTGCTGATGCTGCTCACGCCGGACGGAAAAATCTCGCGTTATCTCTACGGCGTGAAATACGAGCCGCGCACGCTGCGGCTGTCACTGGTCGAAGCCTCCGAAGGAAAAATTGGCACGACCGTCGACCGCTTCCTGCTCACCTGCTTCCACTACGACAGTTACGCCGGCCGATATACGCCGGTCGCGATGGGCATCATGCGCGTGGCCGGCGTGCTGACGGTCGTGATCATCCCGTGCGTGATTGGCTACCTGGTCCGGCGCGAGAACCATAAAGCGAAGTTGAGTCCCGCATGTTGACGACGTTGCTCGCACAAGCTGCCTATCTGCCTCCGCAGGCCTCTTCGGTCGCGCCGGAGGTCGACCGCGTCTTCAACGGCATCCTCATCGTCGTCACGTTCTTCTGCGTCCTGGTCTTCACCGGCACGATCATCTTCGCGATCAAGTATCGCCACCGCCCCGGCCATGAGGGCGGCGAATCCCCCGGACACAGCACCGCGCTCGAGCTCACCTGGACGATCGTCCCGACCATCATCGTGCTGGTGATCTTCTACTACGGTTTCCGCGGCTACCTCGACATGACTGTCGTGCCGCCCAACGCGTACGAGATCCAGGTCGAGGGGAAGATGTGGAATTGGCAGTTCGGCTACCCGAATGGCCACTACGACCCGGAGCTGCACATCCCGCTCAATCGCCCGGTGCGGCTGGTGCTGCGCAGCGAGGACGTCATCCACAGCCTGTACATCCCCGCGTTCCGCTCACAGAAGCAGGCGGTCCCCGGGCGCTACAACCGGTTCTGGATCCAGGGCTCAGCGGTGGGCGAATACCCGATCTACTGCGCGCAGTACTGCGGCACGAACCATCCGCTGATGATCACGCAGATCGTCGTGCACGCGCCGGCGGATTTCGATCAGTGGCTCGAGATCGCCAGCAATCCGGAGAAGCAGGCCGGCTTCACGCCGCGCAAGGCCGGATTGCAGATCATGAAGGGCAAAGGGTGCCTCGGGTGTCACACGCTCGAC
This sequence comes from Phycisphaerales bacterium, assembly GCA_034666045.1. Taxonomy (GTDB): domain Bacteria; phylum Planctomycetota; class Phycisphaerae; order Tepidisphaerales; family Tepidisphaeraceae; genus JAICTV01. Next base: position 1,719 of record JAXDMN010000268.1, read on the forward strand.
GGCAGCGCGGGCACGGGGCCGACGTTCCAGGGATTGTTCGGACGGCAGGAAGCGATGGCGGACGGATCGAGCGTCACCGTCGACGAAAATTACATCCGCGAGTCCGTCCTGTATCCGAACAAGCGTATCGTCCGCGGCTTCCAGGCGGTCATGCCGTCGTTCCTCGGACAATTGAAGGACCGCGAGATCGACTGGATCATCGCCGCGATCAAGCCGGAAGGCGCACAGCCGCCCGGGCCGGGCGTTCAGCCGGTGCCGGGTGAGAAGGCCGCCGCGACGCAACCGGCGCCGCACGCGCCAAATGAAGGTCAGCCGAAGTGATGGAATTTGCAATTTGAAATTTGCGATTGATTTGAATTCTGGAGTTTAAAATGTCCGCAATCACGCCCCCCGCTCACGGCCTTGCAGTACCGGCCGCCACCGAAGCGCATCCGCCGGGCGGCGACAACTACCTCACGCACACGCGCGGCATCCGCTCGTGGATTTTCAGCCTCGATCACAAGCGCATCGGCATCATGTACATGGTCGGCGTGCTCAGCTCGTTCTTCATCGGCGGCGTCTTCGCCATGCTGCTCCGCACCGAGCTGCTCACGCCCGGACCGACGTTCAGCAAGAACCCGACCGCCGCGTGGAACTTTTACAACCACTCTTTCACGCTGCACGGCGCGGTGATGGTCTTCATGTTCATCATCCCCGCGATCCCCACGATCCTCGGCAACTTCGTTTTGCCGATCATGCTCGGCGCCAAGGACGTCGCCTTCCCGCGACTCAACCTGCTGAGCCTTTACTGCTGGATCGGCGGGGCGATCTTCTTCGGGTACGTCCTGCTCGGCGGCATCCTCGTCGCCTCCGGCGTCGATCCGAAATGGGTGCCCGGCGGCTTCGGACTCGACACCGGCTGGACCTTCTACACGCCGTACAGCAGCTCAAAGAGCACCAACGGCACGATCGGCGCGCTCATCGGCGTCTTCATCCTCGGCTTCAGCTCGATCCTGACCGGCGTCAACTTCATCGCCACCATCCACATGCTCCGCCCGCGCGGCATGGGATGGTTCCGCATGCCGCTCATGCTCTGGGCACTCTACGCCACCAGCATCATCCAGATCCTCGCGACGCCGGTCCTGGCGATCACCGGCCTGCTGCTCCTCGCGGAGCGGGTCATCGGCGTCGGCATTTTCGATTCCGCGCTGGGCGGCGATCCGATCCTCTTCCAGCACTTCTTCTGGTTCTACTCCCACCCGGCCGTCTACATCATGATCCTGCCGGCCATGGGCGTGATCAGCGAAGTCATCACCGCGCACAGCCGCAAGCACATCTTCGGCTACAACTTCATCGCCTACTCCTCGGTCGCGATCGCGCTGATCAGCTTCCTGGTCTGGGGCCATCACATGTTCACGACCGGCCAGTCGGCGCTGGCCAACGCGATCTTCTCGCTGCTGACCTTCGCGGTCTCGGTGCCGAGCGCGATCAAGGTCTTCAACTGGGTTTCCACGCTCTACCGCGGCGACATCCGCTTCACGACGCCGATGATCTGCACGCTGGCGTTCCTCGGCCTCTTCACATTCGGCGGCCTGACCGGATTGTTCCTCGGATCGCTCGCGACCGATGTGCACGTCAACAACACGTACTTCATCGTTGCCCATTTCCATTACGTGATGGTCGGCAGCGTGCTGTTCGCGTTCCTGGCCGGGCTCTATCACTGGTGGCCGAAGATGTTCGGACGGATGACCAACATGCTCTGGGGCAACGTCGGGTCGATCACGTTGTTCATCGGCTTCAACCTGACGTTCTTCATCCAATTCATCATGGGCGCCAAGGGGATGCCGCGGCGTTACGCGACGTATCCGGAATACTTCCAGAAGTACCACATCGTCTCGACGATGGGCGCCTATGTGATGGCGGTCGGGCTCTTCATCGTCTTTTTCAACCTGCTACACAGCCTGCGCAAGGGCCGCCGCGCCCCGGCGAATCCGTGGGGCGCGAATACGCTCGACTGGCACTGCCCC
>JAXDMN010000269.1:0-11366 GCA_034666045.1 Phycisphaerales bacterium
CACGAAGCTCAGCGTGACCGCACGCGGCAACCAGATCGAAGTGCGTCTGAACGACGAAGCGACGCCGATCCTCTCCGTCACCGACGACCGATGGACCTCCGGCCAGGCGGGCGTGCGGATGTACACGACCGACAACGACCGCGCGGTGTCGGCGTTCGACAACGTGCGCGTCACGCCTTTGCCTGCCGCGGCAACACGGTGAAAACTCACCCAATTTCGCGCGGCGGGTGCGCGGGCAGGTCGAGGTGGAATTTTGATCCCTTGCCCAGCTCTGATTCCGCCCACAACTTCGCGCCGAGCAAGTCGGCGGCCTGGCGGGCGATCGACAGGCCGAGGCCGGAGCCGGCCTGGCCGTGCGTTTCGCCGCGGCTGTAGGCTTGGAACATCTGCGTGAGCTTGTCGTGCGCGATGCCGGGACCGTGGTCGATGACGGAGATCCGGGCGGCTTTATCGGCACCGTCGCTGTTGGCTTCGATCACGACGGCGCCGCGGCGCGAATATTTGATCGCGTTGCCCAGCAGGTTCTGAAGGATCATCGAGAGCAGTTCGCGGTCGCTGACGATGCGAAGCCCGTCCGCGATCTCCGTGCGGATCTCGAGTTGCTTGTCCTTCGCCTGGTATGCGAACTGACCGGCGATCTCGTTGACGAGCGAGCGCAGGTTCACGTCGCCGAGCTTGACCTGGACCTTGCCCTTGCGGAAGCGCTCGGCGTGGAGGAAGCGGTCCATCGTGCTGACGGTCTCGAGAATCGAGCGGCGCATCACATCGAGATCGTCCAGCGAGCGCGCGAACTTTGGCTGTTCCTGCAAGTCGCGTTTGAGCACCTCGATCATCAGCAGCACGCCGTTCAACCCGCCGCGCAGGTCGTGGGAGAGGAATGACAAGTACTTCGTCTGCGCTTCGACGAGCGCGTGCAGCTCGGCCTTCTGCTGGTTGACGTAGGTGATCACGCCGCGGCGGCACGAGACGTCGACGGCCATATTGAGGGCCTGCACTTCCTTCACCGTCAGCTCGCGGTCGATGCAGTTGGCGGTCTCGCCGGTCAGGATCGGGCGGAGCAGGCTGTACTCGATCATCAGCTCGCCGAGGTTGAAATTCTGATCGAAGCGCGATTCGCCGTGGATGTTGGCAACTTCCATCAGGTCCTTGGTCGCGCGCGGCTCGTCGGCTTCGAGGGCGGCTGCCATCTGGTCGATCGTGTCCGGGAGGCTGTTGCGAATTTCCTGAACCGTGAAGTCATTCGCCGCCGGCAGGACATCGCGCACGGTCGCTTCCCAGCGGTCGATGACCGAGTGCTTGCAGCGACGCACCGCTTCCGCCAGCTCGGGAAACGCCTGGTACTTCAGCAGATCCATCGCCCAGTTTTTCATCCGCAAAGTCCCGCTACAGCCAAATGAATTGTGTGTCCCCGGACTTGCGCCGCGTGCGAACGCAAGAGTGTGCGACTAGCGGTACGACGTAGCCCACGTCGAGTTCGCTCGGCCGCTCGTTGGAGGGGATAGTATCGCCCTCGTTGCTTTGATTCCAAGCGCGTAGGATGCCGCAGCTCAGGCGGCGACGCGAAGGCGCGAGCGGAGGTCGAAGCTTGCTCAATTTCTTAATATTGCATTTGCCAAAAATATGAGCGAGCGACAGCCACCGGAGCAGCATGAGCCCGTTTACGAGCCGCCGGACGATGATCGTCCCGCCTCCGCCGCGCCGACCGAGCAGCAGCTCGAATATGAGACGCCGAGCTTCGCCAAGCTCGACCGCTCGCCCGCCCCGCCGGAGCACGATCCGTACGCTGCCCTGCGGCTGCGCGTTTACCGCCTTTACATCGCGAGTTACGCGCTGGCGATCATTGGCGGACAAGTGCAGTCGGTCGCGATCGCGTGGCAGATTTATCAGAAGACGCAGTCGGCCCTGAGCCTTGGATGGGTCGGCGGCATCCAGGTGATCCCGCTGTTGCTGCTGGCGCTGCCGGCCGGTCACGTCGCCGACACCGTCAGCCGAAAGAAGCTGCTCATCGCGACGCAGTGGCTGCTGGCGGTGTGGGGCTTGGCGCTGGCGGCGCTAGCCTACTTCGGGCGCGATTGGCCGCTGTTCGTGCCGGCGATGTACGCACTTGTCCTGATCAATGCGATCACGCTCACGTTCGCCAGGCCGGCGCGGGCATCGCTGTTGCCGCAACTCGTCCCGCCGCACGTCTTCAGCAACGCCGTCACGTGGAACAGCAGCAGCTTCGAGATCTGCTCGATGGCGGGGCCGATGATCGGCGGACTTTTCGTCGCCCTCTCGGGTCCGCCGATGGCCTACCTGCTGAACGCGGCGCTGCTGGTCTCGTGCGCGATCCTGACGATGCAGTTTCCGCCGACGCCGGTGACCAAACGCGACGAAGCGCCCGGCTTCCGATCGCTGCTGGCCGGCGTGTCGTTCGTCTGGACGCGGAAATTGATGCTGGCGACGATGGTGCTCGATCTCTTCGCCGTCCTGCTCGGCGGCGCGGTTTATCTCCTGCCGGTCTTTGCAAAAGACATTCTACACGTCGGCCCCGCCGGCTTTGGATGGCTGCGCGCCGCTCCATCGTTCGGCGCGTTCACCATGGCCCTGGTCCTCGCCCATCGACCGCCCATGAAGCGCGCCGGCCGCGCGCTGCTCTTCGCCGTCGCCGGATTTGGCGCCGCGACCATCGTCTTCGGCTTGTCGCAAAATTTCTGGCTCAGCTTCGCGATGCTGATCTGCACCGGCGCCTGCGACAACATCTCGGTCGTCATCCGCCACACGCTCGTGCAGCTTCTGACGCCCGACGCCATGCGCGGCCGAGTCAGCGCGGTGAACCAGGTCTTCATCGGTTCATCGAACGAGCTGGGCGGCATGGAGTCCGGCCTGACCGCTGCATGGTGGGGACCCGTGCGGTCGGTGCTGTTCGGCGGCATCGGCACGTTGGTGACCGTTGCCGTCGTCGCACTGATGTTCCCCCCGCTGCGCCGCCTCGGGCGGCTCGACGAAGCCAAAGAAGAAGAACCTACCCGGCCGGCTTGAGCTCCGACGCGCTGGCCATGATCTGCGTCGCGCGGTCGAAGAGGGCTTGAGCGCCCTCCTTGTCCTCCAGCGCGCGCAGCACGCGTCCGAGCTGCATCGCGCGGCCGGCGATGTTCGGGTGAACCGTTCCGTAAAAACCTTCGTCCACCTGAAGCGCGCGTTCGAAGTACGTGCGGGCGGCGCCAAGCGCGTTCATGTCCTGCATGATCGCCCCGAGGTGGCCGCACGCGCGGGCGACAGTGGGATGGCTTGCGCCGCTCACCGATTCGCAGATCTCCAGCGCGCGTTCCAGGTCCGCCTTCGCGCCCGGCAGATCGCTGGTCAGGCGTTTGACGACGCCGAGGTTGATGAGAATGTTCGCGACGGTCGGATGATTGTCGCCGTAGCTCGCGCGGGCGATCACCAGCGCGCGTTCGAAGTGCTCTCGTCCGCCCGCGAGATCGCCGGCGCCGCGGAGCACGTAGCCGAGGTTGTTCACGATGCTCGCCACCTTCGGGTGGTCCGGACCGTAGTGCGTCTTGTAGACGGTCAGCGCCCACTCGAACTGCTGTCGCGCGCCCTCGGCGTCGCCGGCTTCCTGGAGGACGATGCCGTAATTGTTGAACACCGCCGCCAGGTGCGGATCGGCTTCGCCGTAGACCTCCTGGTCGATCGACATCGAGCGCTCGAAGCAGTGCCGCGCGTCTTCGAGATTCCCGAGCTGGCGATGCACGCGCCCAAGGTTGTTCGCGATCGCCGAGACCTGCGGATGCGCTTCGCCGTAGAAGTTCGATGCGAGGTTCATCGCCCGTTCGAACAGTCCCTTGGCTTCGACGAACTGCGCGCGCTTCATCAGATAGCGTCCGGCGTCGTCGAGGACCGTGATGGTCGCACGCGGCACGATGCTGTTTGCCTCGGCGTGCCACGCCGCCGCCAGCGCGTGCGGCAGCAGCTCGGCGCATTTGTCCCAGCTTGGCAGGTCGGCGGAGTCGAACTTGAACGCGATGACGATCATCTTGATCGCCGCTTCCGCCCACATCTGCCGCTCGGTGTCGTCGAGTCGGTCGCGCACGAGCGTGCCGACGAGGCGGTGGACGCTGGTAAGCTGCCCATCGTCCTCGATCAGCGAATACGTGCGCAGCGACGCGATCGTCTCGGCGAGCGCGATGTCGTCTGTGACAATATTCGCCAGCTTCTCCGGCAGCGTCAGCGAGCCCGCCTTGATCAGCGATCGCGGGATCGCGTCCGGGCCAAGATAGCTGAGCAGGTTGAGCAGGTTCGCCGATTGCGGCGACTCTTCCTGGAGCTGGCGGAACGAAATCTCCCACGTCATCTCAACCGAGTCCGGATAGTCGCCGGACGTCTTCACTTCGCCGAGCAGCTCGGCCCAGTGCGTCTCGAAGCGCTTGAGGTAACCGGAAAAATCGATGCGCGTGCGCTCGATGCATGCCCCCGCCTGTTCCATCGCCAGCGGCAGATCGCCCAGGGCTTGCGCGAGCATGCCGACCGAGGTGTCCGGCTTTTTCATGCCGGTGCGATGCATGAGGAACTGCACGGAGTCGACGCGCTTCATCGGCCGAAGCGGGAAAGGACGCGCGATCGATTCCCAGTTGGGATTGCGGCTGGTGATGAGGACGTGGCCGGTGCGATCGGTCGGCAGATAATTCTTGATGTCGTCGACGCCAGCGACGTTGTCGAAGATCAGCAGCCAGTCATCGCGCTCGTTGAGCTTGCGCCGCAGCGCGTGGCGGATGTCGTCGAGGCTCGTGCCTTCCGGCACGTGCATGCCGATGTGCGTCGCGAGCTTGGCATAGCCGAGCGCAAGCGTCGCCGGCTCGTCGGCGTTGATCCACCAGACGATTTTGTAGCGCTCCTTCGCGCGATAGACGTACTCGAGCGCGAGCTGCGTCTTGCCGACGCCCCCGAGGCCGCAGATCACCTGCACGCGCCGCGCGGGCTCGGTCGAGGCCAGCGAGCGCTGCAAATCGGAAAGCTCGTCGTCGCGGCCGGTGAAATGGACGTTGCGGTTGTACGGAACATTCCACGCGTCGATAGACGGGGAACCAGACAGTTTGGAAGTCAAGACCATGATGTACCGCCCCTTTTAGTGAATAAGTCTCACTGACAACGCCGCCCATTCTACCGGCAGCGGCCGACGTTCTGCAATCGTAATGTCAGTCGCGCGCCCTGCCGTAGTGCGCAGCGCCACATCGCGTTATCCTCCGCACCTCATGTTTGCTCACGTTAGTGACGCCGGCGCGCGCCTGCGATTGGTGACCGATCGGGCCCTGTCCAAATTTGGATTGGGCGAGAACGGTTTCCTGCTCATCATCGCGGTGCTGATCGGGATCGTGACGGCCGCCGCGGCGGTCGGGTTCCATGAACTTATCCTCGTCGTCCGTCACCAGCTTTATGGCCGCGTCGGCGCGGATTTCCTGTACGGACGGGGGATGTGGCTGCTGATTTTCCTGCCGGCGCTGGGCGGGCTGGCGGTCGGGGTCTTCAGCAGGCTCGTCGTGCGCGATCGCGAGGGGCACGGCATCATCGACGTGATGGAATCGGTCATGCGCACGGGCGGCGTGATCCGGCCGTCGTCGGCGCTGGAGAAGATCCTCACCAGCGGCGTCACGATCGGCAGCGGCGGATCGGCGGGCGCGGAAGGGCCGATCGTGCAGATCGGCGCGGCGATCGCGTCCGGGCTTGGACAGCTTTTTCGCGTCGCGCGGCCGCACATGGCGGTGCTGATCGGCTGCGGGTCGGCCGCCGGCATCAGCGCCATCTTCAATTCGCCGATCGGCGGGTTGCTCTTCACGCTCGAAGTGATACTGCGTGATTTTTCACTGCGCACGATCACGCCGCTCGTGATCGCCAGCGTCATCGCGAACGTCACGATGCACGCGATGTTCCGCAACTGGCTGGGTGAGAACGCGCACGCGATCTTCAATGTCCCGCCCGAGATTGTCGCGTCGCATGGCTATACGATCTGGCACGTCGGCAATTTCATCCTGCTCGGCGCCGCGTGCGGCCTCGCCGGCGTGGCGCTCATCCGCCTGATGAACCTCACCGAGCGCGCCTTCGCCGCGATGAAGGTGAAAGCGTGGCTCAAGCCGGCGATCGGCGGCGGGCTGCTCGGCGTGCTCGGCGTGATCTATGTCCTGGGCGCGCGTCTGCTCTTCGATCGGCCGAAGTTCATCCCGTTCGAGCAATATCCGATGCCGTCATTCTTCGGCGACGGCTACGGAGCCGTACAACCGATGCTCGGCCCGGCGTTTTACGGGCAGGCCGCCTGGTGGGTGCTTGCCGGCGTGCTGCTGTTTTTGTGCATCGCGAAAATCGTCGGGACGTGCCTGACGCTCGGCAGCGGCGGCGCGGGCGGCGTCATCGCGCCGTCGCTCTTCATCGGCGCCGTCACCGGCGGCGCGCTGGGGATCACCCTGCAAAACCTCGGGCTCTCCGCGACGCTCCCGCCTCACGCCTACGCGCTGATCGGCATGGCCGCGGTGCTGGCGGCGGTCGTGCACGCGCCGCTGGCGGCGGTGTTGATCCTCGTCGACGTGACCGACGACAACCAGGTGATCGTCCCCGCCATGCTCGCCGCCGTCATCGCCACCGGACTCGCCCGCGTGCTGGCGCGCGATTCGATCTACACGCTGAGCCTGCGCCTGCGCGGCGTGCAGGTCGGCACGTCGTCGGACCTCTCCATGCTGCGGCGGATGAGCGTCGAGCAAGTCGCGCTCGATCCGGCGACCGTCGTGCGCGCCAGCGAGCCGCTCCAGCGACTCCTCGACCTGTCGATCAACGATGACGCCACGGATTTCGTCGTCACCGACGAGGAGGGTCAGTATCTCGGCATGGTGCTCGGCGACGACATCAAGCGCGCGCTGCTCGAGCGCGAGGCCGTCCCGCTGCTACTCGTCGGTGAGCTGTTGCGCAACGACCTTCCCGTCATCCGCAACAACGACGACCTCGCCACGGTGCTGCAACAGTTCTCGGCGCATGATGTGAGCGCCTTGCCGGTCGGCCTGCCGGGAAACACGTCGCGCGTCATCGGCTTGATCAGCCGGGCGTCGCTGATGCACAGGTATCAGACCGCGCTGGCGGGATGAATTACTTCGGCTTGACCACGCCGATCGTGAGCAACAAGTTGGCGTAGATGCGCTGATCTCCGGTGGCGATCGTGAGGCACACGTCCTTTGTCCCGGCCAGCTCGTAGAACGAGAAGCGCTCGATCTTGTCGAGCTCGAGGTCGGTGCCGCCGTCGTGCAGCGCTTGCCGGAACTCGTTCCAGATCGGCGGATCCTGCTGCAGAGCGTTCGGGCCGCTCCGCGCGTAGTCCATTACCTCCGCCTTCTCGACCGGCATCGCCGTCAGAAGCGCCTTGAGCACGTCGGTCACCAGCAACTGCCCCGGCGCGAGATTGAGATAGACGACCTCCGCGTTCGGCCCGTGCTTCGTCCAGTGAGGGTAGTTGCCGTCGGAGATGAGGACTTTGCTTCCATGCCCGCTCTTCGCCAACGCCGCGAGGATCTGCGGATGGAGCAGTTGCGACTTGAGCATGATTTATCCGTAACATGCCCCGCCCGACCGCACAAGTTTTCAGCCGCTAATCCGGTCGCGGCCGTTCATGTACGGACGGAGCGCTTCCGGGATCGTGACGCTGCCGTCGGCGTTCTGATACAGCTCGAGGATCGGGATGAGGATGCGCGGGCTGGCGATGACCGTGTTGTTCAGCGTGTGCGCGAATTTCACCTTGCCGTCGTCGTCGCGGTAACGCAGGTTCAGCCGGCGGGCCTGGAAATCGTAGAAACGCGACGCGCTGTGCGTTTCGCCCCAGTGGTTGCGGCTGGGCATCCAGGTTTCGATGTCGTACTTCGCGATCTGCCCCTGGCCGAGATCGCCAGTGCAGACGTTGACGACGCGATACGGAAGGTTCAACCGCTGCAGCACGTCCTCGGCGTTCTTGAGAATCGCCACGTGCCATTTCTTCGACTCCGCGACGTCGTTGCGGCAGATGATGACCTGCTCGACCTTGTCGAACTGATGGATGCGATACAGCCCGGCCGTGTCCTTGCCATACGTGCCGGCTTCGCGGCGAAAGCACGGGCTCTGCGCGACGTACTTTTTCGGCAGGTCCTTGGCGTCGAGCGTCTCTTCCTGGTGAAACGCGGTGAGCGGGACCTCAGCGGAGCCGACGAGAAACTTCGGCGGGTCCTCGTTGCTCATGTCGTACGCCTGTTCACGGCCGAGCGGGAAGTAACCCGTGCCGAGCATCGCATTTTCGCGCACGAGCACGGGCACAGTCATCGGCACGAAGCCGCGCTCGATCATCATGTCCTGCGCGAGGCGCAGCACCGCTTGATGCAGCAGCGCACCGTCGCCGAGGAGAAAATAGCTGCGCGAGCCGGCGAGCTTCACGCCGCGCTCGAAGTCGACGATGCCAAGCTTTTCGCCGAGCTCGATGTGGCTCTTCGGCGTGAACTCGAACTGCCGGATCGTGCCCCACTTTTTGATTTCGACGTTCTCGCTGTCGTCCTTGCCGACCGGCACATCCGGATCCGCGGGCTGCGGAACGCGGTAAAGAATGTCGTCGATCTGCGGCTCGAGGGCCGACACTTTCGCATCGAGCTCCGACTCGACCGCCTTGATCTCCGTCGGCCGGGCCTGGAGCTGCTTCATTTCCGCCTGAAGCTTGGCCTGCTGCTCGCCACTCGCCTTCTTCAATTGCCCGGCGAGCTGGCCGATCTGTTTGCCGATGGCATTTTTCTCTGCCGTGAGCTGTTGACGCTGCGCGTCGAGCTGCCGGCGCTCGGATTCGAGGGCGAGCAGGCGGTCGATGTCGACGTCGATGCGCTTCTTGCGCGCCGCGTCGCGGTACTTCTCCGGGTTGTCGCGCAGGTCCTTCAGGTCGATCATGTTGTTTCACATCCTCGCGTCACGCGCAGGTTTTAACAGAACGCGCGTGAACGAAAAACCCCGCTGACGAACGGTCAGACGCGAAAACATTATCGGTCTGTCGTGAAAAAGTTATCGCCCTTGAACCGCTGCGCGCGTCGTTTAGCTTGCCCCACGGGTCGGTTGTTCTTTAACGAAGGAGGCTTCATGGCCCGAAGCACGCTGTATCGACAGGTTGGTTCCGTTCGACGTTCGCCGGTGCCGCGAACAAGCGGTTCGGCGCGAAGCGCGGGGTTGACCTCGTCGTTCGGTCGCATGCTCGCGAAGCTGTCGCTCGCGGGCGAAACCCTTCAGACGGCGCGTCCGAAGAGGCGCCGGTAGATTGATTGTGTGCGACCTCGCGCCAAGCCCCGGGATTGCAATCCCGGGGCTTTCAGCCGAGGCGCACGAGATGCAAAAAGAAGCGGTCGGATCTGATCCGACCGCTTCTTGCATTTTTCCGTCAGATGACGCGTGTTACCACGCGAAGTGCGCGAACGCCTTGTTCGCATCCGCCATGCGGTGAGTGTTGTCGCGGGTGGCCATGGCTTTGCCTTCCTTGCGGTAGGCGGCCATCAGCTCATCGGCGAGCCGGTCGGCCATCGGTCGACCGCCGCCGTCGCGGCAGGCTTCGATGATCCAGCGGAACGCCAGGCTCTGCTGCCGGCGTTTGTTCACTTGCATCGGCACCTGGTAGTTCGCCCCGCCGACGCGCTTGGAGCGCACTTCGACATACGGCTTGACGTTGTTGATCGCGGTCTCGAACAGCTCGAGCGGCGGGACGTCCTTGACCTTCTTGGTCACCTGTTCCATCGAATCGTAAAAGATCTTCTGTGCGACGGTCTTCTTGCCGTCCCACATGATGCAGTTGATGAACTTGCTGACCAGCTTGCTCGCGAAGCGCGGATCAGGCTTGAGCATGTCCTCGCTTGCGGTGAACTTCTTGTATGCCATGTCTTGGTACCTTTCCGTTTCCCGAAGGATGTTCTCCCCGACGATGAGTCGGGAATACTCCGGATGAACTCACGTTGAAAAAACGCGCCTCGCAAGCGAGGCGGCTAAATGAGCGGGATTATTTCCCAGCTTTCGCGCCGTACTTGGAGCGGGAGCGCTTGCGACCGTCCACACCAAGCGTATCCAGGGTGCCGCGGACGATGTGGTAGCGAACGCCTGGGAGATCGCGCACGCGACCGCCTCGAACTAATACGATGCTGTGCTCCTGAAGGTTGTGCTCTTCGCCGGGAATGTAGGCGGTCACTTCCTTGCCGTTGCTCAAGCGCACGCGGGCGATCTTGCGCAGGGCGGAGTTGGGCTTCTTCGGGGTCATGGTCTTGACCTGAAGACAGACGCCGCGCTTCTGCGGCGACGCTTCGAGGTCTTTGACTTTATTGTTGCGCGGCAGAGCTCGCCGCGGCTTCTTAATCAACTGGTTAATCGTCGGCATGCAATCCTTACTCTTGGGGTCCGCTTTCTTCGACTTAAAGGGGGACGACCCTTCAGGCTAGAAGGGCGAGAAGTATAAGGAACAAGCGATTGCGAGGCAAGAGATCAGCGGGACGAAAAGGCTTGACCGAAGGCGCGAAGAACGTCTCCGCCCCGCTTTTCAGCGATTTGGCTGAGCTTGGAGCGGATTGCGTCGTCAGTGCGGTACATCCCCAAGGCCTCGATCGCGACGCAGGCGGCTTTGGAGTCGCTTTGCTCCGCGATCCCGATGAGGAACGCCGACGCCGCGGGCTGGCGCGTCAGGGCGATCGACATCGCCAGCAGCTTGTGCATCTCGGGATCAACCTCGACGTCCCAGCGGTCGCGCAGCAGTTCGAACGCCCGCGGCAGACGGGATTCGCCGATCGCAAGGATCGCCGCCTCACGAAGGCCGTCATCGGGCGAATCGAGGAACGGCTCGACCGGCTCCGTCGAGCGCGTCAGAGCGATCGCGGCGGGGAAACACTCGGCCATGACGGCGTAGTCCTCATCGCCGACGAGCAACTTGTAGCGCACGAGTGCTTCCGCCGCGTCGCCGCCATGCGCCACGAGCGCGCGAACCGCCAACGCGCGGGCGGCCGGTGATTTGTCCGCCAGAAGGTTCACCAGCACGCCCATCGCGTGCCGCGAGCGCATGTTGACCAGGCCCGCCGCGCAGACGCCGCGGAGTTCGACGGCGACGTCGGTCGCGCCGCCCCAGGTCGGCTCCATCTGCACGTGCCGGGCGCCCGCGAGCATCGCGGCTTCTGACCGCGTCTCGATCGCGACGAGCGCCTTGGCGATCGCGGTCTTCGCGAGGCAGCCCTTGTCCGTCGCTTCGGCGAGGAATTGCTCCAGCGCCGCCGCGAGTGCCGGCTCGAGCGCCTCCAGCTTCGCCGCCTCCGCGATCGCAGCCGCTTTGGCGGCGACGATGCTCGCCTTGCCGCGCAGCGCCTTCTCCAACTCCGCCAGCG
>JAXDMN010000270.1:0-9355 GCA_034666045.1 Phycisphaerales bacterium
GTCCGCATCCTTCGCGAGAAGGTACCGGAAGTGACGCAGGTCATTCCCGTTCAGTAACACGCTACACTCAAATCGATGAGCGCAGCAGAAGCCTGGATGCGCGAAGCGATCGCCGAAGCTCAAGAAGCATTGGCGGCGGGCGAGGTGCCGATCGGGGCGGTGGTCTTGCACGAGCCGAGCGGGCGGATCATCGGCCGCGGACACAATCGGCGGGAGAACGATCACGACCCGACCGCACACGCCGAAATTCTCGCGCTGCGCGAAGCCGCCCACGCAATCGGGCACTGGCGGCTGCTCGATTGCGTGCTCGTCGTCACGCTCGAGCCCTGCCCGATGTGCGCCGGCGCGGCTGTGAACGCGCGCATCCCGCGGCTAATCTACGGCTGCCTCGATCCCAAAGCGGGCGCGGTGCGCACGCTCTTTCGATTGTGCGACGACGAGCGGCTGAATCACCGCATCGAGATCGAGGAAGGCATGCTGGCGGAAGAATGCGCGGAGCTGCTGCGAAGCTTTTTTCGCGCGCAGCGGGCGCTCGGGAAGAAGTGAATCCCTTATAATCTGCCGCCGATGGCGGAGGCGGACGATCGGCATCTCGGGCAGCATCAGCCGGGCAAGCGGCTGCCGGCGTATTCGATGCGCGCGCTCGGGCGCAAGAATCTGCCGGAGACGATCACGCTCGCGGACGGTGTCACCTGGCAGCACACGCGGACGCACAAGCACGACTTCTGGGCCGTCACCGGGTTCTACGAAAACGACCGCGGCGATCGCGCGGTGCTGAAGATGGGGCGCACCGAGCCGTTCATGGGCTTCGGCCTCGAGATCATCGGGCGGTTCCTCTGCCGGCGTGAGATGCGCTTCTACAACGCGCTCGCCGCCCTGCCGAACGTGCCGCGGATCATCGGCGCCGTCGGCACGACCGGCTTCCTGCATGCGTACATCGAGGGGAACCCGCTCAGCAAGGATCGCCCGGTGCCCGATACGTTCTTCGACGACCTCGAGCGGCTGATGCACGAGATCCACGGGCTGCGGATCGCCTACGTCGATGCGAACAAGCCGGAGAACATTCTGCTCGGCGACGACGGCCGGCCGCACTTGATCGATTTCCAGATCAGTTGGGACTTGCACGAGCTGGGCAACACGTGGCTGAACCGCTGGTGGCTCCGCCGGCTGCAACAGTCGGACATCTACCACGTCCTGAAGCACAAGAAGCGGCTGCGGCCGGACCAGCTCAGCGAAGGGGAGCGAGCGATCGTCGAGAACCGCGGGCTGCTGATCCGCCTGCACCGGATCGTGACGATGCCGTACAAACGCATTCGCCGCACGACGTTCAAGCGCCTGCGCGCGAGCGGCCGGCTGCTGCCCGAGGGAAGCAAATAGCGATTTAGCAGAAGCTGCGTTTACGCAATCGGTGGAAGACACCGGCGCCGCTCAGCATCATGATCCCGCCCCACACGGCGGCGGGCAGCGGGATGATCGCAGCGTTGACTTCGCTCGTCAGCCCGCCCTGGTCGGTGGTGATGACGCGATAGCGGAATCGCCCGTCCTGGTCGCCGATCGTCCCGAGGCCGGTCGTGAAGGTCAGCGTGGTGCCCACGAGCTCGAAGGGGACGAGCCCGCGGACGGGGCCCCACCCGCCGGCGTGATCGCTGCCGCCGTCGCCTTCGCGGTCGCGCACGGGAATGCCGTCGCCGGCGAAGATCTCCGCGCCGCGGACGATGCTGTCGATGTCCGCGAATTCGATCGGGCGATCGAAGGTATTGTTGTCGGCGTCGATTTCGATCTGGAATCCGTTGGGCTGATCCGCCCCGCCGGGCGGGAGAAAGAAGTGCGGCTCGCGGTCGAAGCTGAGCCGGAACGTCGCCGTCCCCGCCGCCTGGTCCACGACGCATGATTGGTCGAGGAGATGAAATTCATCCGCGACGTCCGCGCGGACGACGGCGGCAGAAGAAAGACCGAGTCCGGCCAACACTGCTGCGGAAATAACAATTGAGCGACGCATGGCGGTGCTCCTCTGCATGCGACAGCGCGCCTGGGCGAGCGCGAGCGGATCACAAAAACGACACTGATGATGACGACGATGACCGGCGCGACGGGAACGTCCCTGTGCGCGCGCGCCGCACTGATCTATACTCGACTCGCTTTGCGACTTTCCTTTAACCAACGCGCGCATGATGTGGATGCGCGGACGAGGTGAGCGAATGAACGTGCTGGTCGCCGGAGGAGCCGGGTACATCGGGTCGCATACTACCAAGCGACTCAAGGAATCCGGCCATTTTCCGGTCATTTACGACAACGCGGCCCGCGGTCACGCGATCGTCGCGGATATCCTCAAAGTGCCCGCGATATTCTCGGACCTGAACGATCGCGCGGCTGTCGTGAAAGCACTGCGCGATTACAAGATCGATTGCGTCATGCACTTCGCCGCGTACGCCTACGTCGGCGAAAGCGTCGAGCGGCCGCTGATGTATTACGAAAATAATGTGGCGACGACGATCCGCGTGCTCCAGGCGATGCAGGAGGTCGGCGTCAACCGTTTCGTCTTCTCCAGCACGTGCGCGACCTACGGCGATCCGCCGTCCGTGCCGATCACCGAAGACATGCCGAAGAACCCGGTCAGCCCGTACGGGCGATCGAAGCTGATGGTCGAGCAGATCCTTCAGGACCTGCCGCTCGGCTGGAAAGATTTCAAGTTCGCGGCGCTGCGTTACTTCAACGCCAGCGGCTGCGCGATGGATGGCTCGCTCGGCGAAGACCACGATCCGGAGACGCACCTGATCCCGGTGATCCTACAGGCAATCCTCGGCGTGCGCCCGGGCATCACCGTCTTCGGAACCGATTATCCGACGAAGGACGGCACGAACATCCGCGACTACATCCACGTCGATGATCTCGCCGACGCGCACATCGCAGCGATGGAGAAGCTCGACGAGCAGAAGCAGATCTTCGCGAACCTCGGCACGGGACGCGGATTCTCCGTGAAGGAAATCATCGCGACGGCGGAGAAGGTGACGGGGAAAAAAGTCCCCGTGACGTACGGCCCGCGCCGGCCGGGCGATGCGATCGCGCTTTACGCGGATCCGAGTCGCGCCAGGCAACTGCTTGGCTGGGAGGCGAAGCACAAGGACCCGGAGACCATCATCCGATCCGCCTGGAACTGGTTCAGCAAGCACCCTAAGGGGTACGAGAGTTAAACGAACTGAAGCGCGAAGCGGCGCATCAGGAAAATGGGGGGCTGCGTTGTCGGCAGCGATCGCGTTAGGTTGCCCGGCATGACGCAATACCCACCCACGCGCCGCGCGCAACCGGCTTTCAGCATTCCATCCATCCTGGCGATCATTTTGCGCCTTCGGCAGCTTCGCCGCCGGCGCGGGCTTGGGATTCATGCTCGCGATCCTCGCGATCATCCTGGGCGCGCTCGGCGTGATCCTCGCGCTCGCTCCCCAAACGCGCGGCGGCGTCGCCAGCATCATCTCCATCCTCGCCGGTGCGATTGGAATCATCGCGGCGGTGTTCAAGCTCGTCTTCTAGCGCACCGCGGAGTGCGAATCAGCGGCTACGTTTCCACGGGATCTTCGCGGCATTGCGCGCGGCGGTGAACGTTCCGAAGAGTCGCACCGCGGCGCCGTACAACGCCGGATCTTCGCGGCGGACTGCCGAATCAGCCAGGTGCTGGCCGGCTTTCTTCGCCGCCTTCAGCGCGTTCACGACTTCCTGCCGTGACCACGCGCGGCGGCGGCGGACGCTGTCCGGATTCACGCGCGCGGCGCGCAAGGCGGTGTCGTAGCTCCCGAAGTGCCGCACCGCCGCGGCGTGCAGGCCGGAATCCTCGCGCTGGATCGCGCCGCTGTTGAGGGCGTCGTCATCCATCGCCCGCGCGCGCAACTCGAACGCCACCGTGTTGCGATCCCAGCGGCGGTAGCGGCTGACATCGTCCGCATCGAGCCCGGCGGCGGAGAGCGCGCGGTCCCATCGCCCGAAGAGCCGCGGCTGAAGCGACGCGAACGCCGCCCGCCCGAGCTCGTCGCGACGCTTCGTCACCGCCGACCAATGCAGGTCTTCGCCGTTGCGCTTCGCCTGCTTGATCAGTTGGATGATCGATTGCTTCGTCCAGCGCGGCCGGCGCGTGACGGCGGCGTAATCGATGCCCGCGGCTTCGACCGCCGCACGATAACTGCCGAAGTGATACGCGGCGGCGGAGACGAGCGACTGCTTCCGCTTGGCCAGCGCGTTATAGGACAGATTATTGCCCGCGCGGAAGAGCCGCTTCAACTCCGACTTGATGCGCGGTTTGTCCCAGACCATAAATCATCCACCAACGGCGCCTTGCAACTTACTGCGTTTGCTAAGATCGCTCAATTGACGAATTCTATGACTCCCGCAATGAGCATCGATGGAATTTTGAACCTCGACAAACCCGCGGGTATTTCCTCCGCGCGCGCGGTCGACAAGGTGAAGCGGCTTCTGCCGCGCAAAACGAAGATCGGCCACGCCGGCACGCTCGATCCGTTCGCGACCGGCGTGCTCGTGCTGCTGATCGGCAAGGGAACGAAGCTGTGCGAGCGGCTGATGGATGAGCCGAAGCAGTACGAAGCCACGATCAAGTTCGGCGCAACGACCGCGACGGACGATCCGGATTCGCCGGAACAGCCGAGAATGCTCGGGCAAGATGCCCAAGCCACGATGGAAGAGATCCGCGCGGTGCTGCCGCAGTTCATCGGCGCGATTCAGCAGCGCCCGCCGGCGTTCAGTGCGTTGAAGGTCGGCGGACAGCGCGCGTACAAGCTGGCGCGCAGCGGCGCGGAGGTGAAGCTCGAGCCGCGGGCGGTGCAGGTCTACGGCATCGAGATTCTCGACTTCGCCTGGCCGCTGCTGCGATTGCGCATCGACTGTGGCCGCGGCACGTACATCCGTTCGATCGCACGCGACCTTGGCGAAGCGCTCGACGTCGGCGGTCACCTCACGCAACTCCGCCGCACGCGCGTCGGCGATTTCGCCATCGATCGCGTCGTCACCCTGGAACAGTTGCACGAGGATGGCGTCGAGTCGCATCTGGCGCCGCTGCCGTAAACTCGCACGGCTGACCAACAAAAAAGCCGCCACCCCTTGCCCGGGAGCGGCGGCGTGATTGACTCTGCGGCTGACAGCGCCCGGTGCGCGCGAGTTCCTACACCGGAACCTGAACCGGAACGACCTTCGTCGCCTTCAGCCCCTTGGCCGATGACTCGGCCTCGTACTCGACGGCTTGCCCTTCTTTCAGGCTCTTGAAACCGTCCATCTGCACGGCCGAGAAGTGGACGAAGACGTCGTCGCCGCCCTTGTCATCGGCGATGAAGCCGAATCCCTTCTGGTCGTTGAACCACTTGATCTTACCCACGGCCATACGCCCATCCTTTGCCACTGATGCGCGCAGCATCTGATGTGTCCGGCACGACCGCGGCCGCTCCCACGCGGTTCGAGTCTCGCCGGCTGCGACGCATGGCACCGCCCATCTCCCACGCGATGCGACGTGCACCAGGAGGTATCGAACCCGGTGCCCGGGGTCCGATTCGGAAATGCTCCGAAATCATATCGCTAAACCGGTTTACGTCTAATGAAATTCCTAACTTCGCCCGGGCGGTCGCCCGCCTGCCGCCGCGAACGCTTCACAGGTTGGTAGCGTTCACCCCCCTCCCTATAATGCCGCGCTGCTCGGGCCAGCGGACGCGCGGAAGCGCCGCTGCGACGAGACCGAAAGGACAAGCCCAACCGTGTCTACCGCAGTCGCACCCGATTACACCGTTCCGCCGCTGATCGGCGGGCGGCACTACTTTCTGCTCCGCCGGCTCCATTCGCTTACCGGGCTCGTTTTTGGCGGGTATCTGATCGTTCACTTGCTCGTGAATGCCACGATCGCGCAGGGCGGAACCGTCTACCAGGTGCAGGTCGACAAGATCCACAGCCTGCCGTTCCTCGGCGTCATCGAGTGGACCTTCATCTACCTGCCGATCCTCTTCCACACGGTTTACGGCATCTGGATCACACTGACCGGCCAACCCAACGTCGATCGGTACCCGTACCGCAAGAATCAGTTCTACGTCGCGCAGCGCATCAGCGCGATCGTCATCGTCTTCTTCATACTGTTTCACGTGCTGTCATTGAAGTACGGCTGGCTCGGGACCCATTACCGATTTGAGCCCCACCGCGCGCTTGGCACCGTTGGGCGACACCTCGATCACTGGTGGGTCTGGCCGATCTACGTCATCGGCATCATCGCATCGTGCTACCACCTGGCGAACGGCTTCTGGACGGCGGCGATCACATGGGGCATCACGATCAGCGAAGGCGCGCAGAAGCGCTGGGGCCGTGCGTGTGCGGGACTCTTCGTCTTGCTGACGATCGCGGGCCTCGTTGCGTTCTTCGCCGGCGCCGCGCTTGACGCCGGCGATCTGCTGAAAGTCCAACAGGAGACCGGGCATGGATCGTGAGCTGATCGAGCATTATGCGAACGGCGGCGACAAGCTTTCGCTCGCGATCCGTGGCCTGACGCGCGAAGACCTGCTCTGTCCGCCGGATCCGGACTGGAACGCGGGGCGCTGGTCGATCCAGCAGGTCGTCATCCACTGCGTGGACAGCGACCTGGTCTCCACCGATCGCCTGAAGCGGATGATCGCGGAGGACAACCCGACGCTGATCGGCTACGACGAGAACAAGTTCGCCGCCAACCTCTTCTATGACGACCAATCCGCCGACCAGGCGATCGCGCTGCTCGACGCGAATCGGAAATTGTTCACGACAGTGCTTCGCAAGCTTCCGGAGAACGCGTGGGAGCGCGAAGGCACGCACAACGAGCGCGGGCTGATGACGGTCGGCGGCTACTTGAAGGCAACCGTCGACCATCTCGAGCATCACCTGAACTTCATTCACAAGAAACGCGCCAAGATGGGCAAAGAGATGTGGTAAGGAAATCATGGCTATTCCCAGCAAAAAACGAGTGATTGTCGTCGGCGGCGGGCTCGCGGGGCTCGCCTGCACGATCAAGCTCGCGGAGGACGGCGTCAATGTCGACCTCTTCTCGATGGTGCCGGTGAAACGGTCGCACTCGGTTTGCGCGCAGGGCGGAATCAACGCGTGTAACGAGATCGCGCGGCAGCAGGGATACAGCGAATGGGAGCACTTCGACGAGACCGCGCTCGGCGGCGATTATCTGGCCGATCAGCCGCCGGTGCTCGAGATGTGCAACTGGGCGCCGCGGATCATCGACCTGCTCGATCGCATGGGCGTCCCGTTCAATCGCACGCCGGAGGGACAGCGCGATCTGCGCCTGTTCGGCGGCTCGCTCTTCAAGCGGACGTTCTTCGCCGGCGCGACGACCGGCCAGCAACTGCTCTACGCGCTCGATGAACAGACGCGACGGTGGGAAGCGAACGGACTGGTCAACAAGTACGAGTTCTGGGAATTTTTGTGGCCCGTCATCCACGACGGCGCGTGCGTCGGCATTGTCGCACAGGATATGCGGACGATGCAGATCCGCTCGTTCCGTGCCGATGCGGTCGTCATGGCGACGGGCGGGAACGGCCTGATCTTCGGCAAGTCGACGATGTCCGTCATCTGCACGGGCGGCGCGGCATCGCGCTGCTATCAAGCCGGCGCGAAATACGGCAACCCGGAGATGATCCAGGTCCACCCCACCGCCATCCCGGGCGAAGACAAGTGCCGGCTCATCAGCGAAAGCGCGCGCGGCGAAGGCGGACGCGTGTGGGTGCCGGCGGTCAAGCAGCCGGACGGAAGCTGGGCGCCGCATCCGCGGCCCGATTCGCCGCCGAACGCGATCCCCGAGAACGAACGCTGGTATTTCCTCGAAGAGAAGTACCCCAAGTACGGCAACATCGTGCCGCGCGACATCGCGACGCGCGAGATCTTCGAAGTCTGCCAGCGCGGCTTCGGCGTCGCCGGCGGAAACATGGTCTACCTCGACCTCCGCGACGAGGTGAAGAAACGCGGCCGCGCCGCCATCCTGCACAAGCTCGAAGGCATCCTCGAGATCTACGAGAAATTCGTCGGCACCGATCCGCTCGATGAGCCGATGAAGATCTTCCCGGCCGTCCATTACAGCATGGGCGGGTTGTGGGCCGGCTTCACGAAAGACGAGAAGTCGGGCGGCCTCAAGAAGTGGGACCCGAACAACATGATGACCAACATCCCAGGCTTGTACGCCATGGGTGAGGTCAGCCACGCGTACCACGGCGCGAACCGGCTCGGCGCCAACTCGCTGCTGAGCTGCATCTTCGACGGCCTGTTCGGCGGGCCGTGCATCAAGAATTACATCACCGACGTCGCCAAGAACGCCGCCGCCGATCTGCCGCAGTCGGTATACGACGGCGTCGCGCGACAAGAGACGGACAAGCAGAACTGGCTCGTCAACAACACGAGCGGCGACGAAAACCCCTACCTGCTCTGGCAGGAGATGGGCCAATGGATGACGAACAACTGCACGGTCGTCCGTCACAACGAACGCCTCGAGGAGACGCTGGTCAAATGCCAGGAGTGGAAGGATCGCTACCAGCGCGTGCGGCTTTCCGACACCGGCATGTGGACGAACCAGAACCTCAGTTTCGCTCGCGCGACGAAGGACATGATCATCCTCGCCGAAGCGATCCTGAAGGGCGCACTGATGCGCAACGAGAGTCGCGGCGCGCATTACAAGCCGGCCTTCCCGAAGCGCGACGACGCGAACTTCCTCAAGGCGACCATCGCGACCTACGACGCGGCGAGCAACTTCGCCCGCATCAGTTATGAACCGGTCGACATCACCCTCGTGCCCGCGCGCGACCGTTCGTATGGCAAGGTCAGCAGCAGCGGCGGCGTGACAACGCCAAAGAACCCGGTGGCGCCGCCGATGACGACGAAGGAAACGGGTTCCCCAGCGCCGACGCCGGCCGGCGTGTGAGATTCGCGAATGGAGTCATTGAGCCATTGAGTCATCGGGCCATCGGAATTCAATGACTCAATGACCCGATGGCTCAATGGCTCAATGGCTCAATCACTTCTTCGTCCCCCGCCGCGACGCACTCATCCTCATCGTCATCCTGCTCCTCGCGACCGGGTTGCGTCTCTACCGGCTCAACGCGCAGAGCTTCTGGGTCGATGAGTTCGCGACGGCGCAGCTCGCGATCGGCCGCGGGTATGCGCATCATGAGATGCCGCGCAACGTGCTGATCGCGCATCCGCCGGACCTGTTTGATCTGCACACGGCCCGCCCGCTGCATCACCTGTGGCGTTCAGAGCTGAGCGGCCACGTCCCGCCGTTGTACCTCGTCGTCACACGGCTGTGGGGCGAGGTTTTCGGGCTCGGGCCGGCGAGCTTGCGCGCGTTGTC
>JAXDMN010000271.1:0-7307 GCA_034666045.1 Phycisphaerales bacterium
CAGGCAGATCGTGCCCGTCGATCGGGCCCATGTACTTGATGCCCATCGCCTCAAAAATCTGTCCCGGCCAGAAGGTGCTCTTCACGCCTTCCTTGAAATGCCGCCACAGGTGCTCGATGCGCGAGCCGACGCTGGTGGGCAACTGGTGCACGATCGTCCGGCTGATTTTCTTGAACTCATCGTACGTCGTGCTGACGCGCACGCGCTCGAGGTACGCGCTGAACGCGCCCTGCGGATGGCTGATGCTCATCCCGTTGTCGTTCAGGATGATCAGCAACTGACGCTTGAGCGTGCCGGCGTTGTTCAGGCCTTCGAGGGCGACCCCGTTGACGATGGACGCATCGCCGACGACGGCGACCACGTGATTCTGCCGCCCGAGCTGCCCGTCGCCGCGCGCCATGCCGACGGCGGTCGAGATCGCGGTGCCGGCGTGGCCGACCGCAAAGAGGTCGTAGGGCGATTCGTCCGGATTCGGGAAGCCGCTGACCGAGCCTTTCTTTCGCAGCCGATCGAACAGCCCGGCGCGGCCGGTGAGCATCTTGTGCGGGTAGCTTTGATGGCCGACGTCCCAAAGCAGGCGGTCCGGGCCGGTCGGATGGGGGCCGAAGTCGAAGACACAGTGGAGGGCGATCGTCAGCTCGACGACGCCGAGGTTCGAGGCGAGGTGCCCGCCGTTCTTGCTGACGGCGTCGACGATCGCGCCGCGCATCTCGATGGCCAGAGCGGTCAGTTCCTCCGGCGACAGCTTCTTCAGGTCGGCCGGTGCGTGAATCCTCTCCAGCAACAGGGGCATCGCAGCAATCTCCAACAGACCATGTTACACACCGCCGCCCGCGTGCGAAGCCGCCGAGGCGGGGCGCGTCAGAGGTTTTGAAACCGCCGAACCGTCCGATGCGCGGGGGTGACAGACAGATCACCCCGCCGCCCGGCCGAAGTTTCGCGTCGCGTAAGCTAGCGAGGGGATTGGAGTAACGCAAACGGCTCGGGGGTTTATGACGTCGGGTTTCGCGGAAGTGGCGCCTGCGGGAAATGCAAAAAACGATCCCCAGGCTCCGCTGCGCGACGCCCGGGGATTCGTGGATTGACCGACCCAGATCTTCTGACGCTCTGCGCGCGGGAAGAGTACGGCGAAAAGGGACGGAAGGGTTGCCAGTTGTTCGCGAAATTTTAGGTGGAGCGGGCAGTGACGAAGCGGGCCATAGCGCGAAGTCCGTCGGCGGGCGGACCGAATTCAGCCAGGGCATGGATGGACGCCTCGACATGTTCGGCGGCGGCGGCGCGGCTCGCTTCGATGCCGAGCAGCCGCGGGTACGTGTTCTTCCCGCTGCTCGCGTCCTTGTTCGTCTGCTTGCCGAGCTGTTGCGGCGTAGATGTGACGTCCAACAGATCGTCGACGATCTGAAACGCCAAGCCCAAATGCCGCCCATATTCGGAAATCGCGGCAAGCTGCGGCTCGCCCGCGCCCGCCGCGATCGCGCCCATGCGGCAGGCGGCGGTCAGCAACGCGCCCGTCTTCAGGCGGTGAATCTGCTGCAGCTCGGGGAGCTCGAGGCTTCGCCCTTCGCCGGCGATGTCGAGCACTTGGCCGCCGATCATGCCGGCCGGTCCGGCCGCGATCGCCAGCTCACGAACCAGCGCGGGAACGAGCGCAGCGTCGACGCTGGTTGCGAGGACTTCGAAGGCGAGCGTCACCATGGCATCGCCGGCCAGGATCGCCATCGCTTCGCCGAACACTTTGTGGTTCGTCGGCACGCCGCGACGCAGGTCGTCATCGTCCATCGCGGGCAGGTCGTCGTGGACGAGCGAGAAGGTGTGCACGAGTTCCATCGCGACGGCGGCGGCGAGGGCGGAGCGGTCCTCCGCGCGTCCGCCGCACGCGCGGGCGCACTCGAGCACGAGCGCGGGCCGCAAGCGCTTCCCGCCGGCGGCGAGGCTGTAGGTGATGGATTCGGCCAGGCGGGGCGGGACGTTCGCGGTAGCGGAAACGGCGGCGATCAGCGCCGGCTCCACGGCGGCGGCGTGCCGCCGGAGGATTGATTTCGCGTCGTTGCTGTCCGCCTGTTCCGCCACGGGGGAAAACCTTAACCGACATCGCCACCGGCGCGAAGAATCCCGCGCGCCGCCTTAGAATCCTGCGGCGATGACGCCCGCGATGACGCAGCAAACCCCCGCGCGACGATCCGTGCCGTGGCGCATCCTCGCGCCGATCGTCATCGTCGCCGCCGGCGTCATCGCGTACGCGAATACCCTCACCGTCCCGTTCATTTTCGACGACCTGGCCGCGATCGTCGACAACCCGTCGATCCGCAAGCTCTGGCCCCCGCAGGAGGCGCTAATCGCGCCGCCGCGGAACACCTTCGCCGGCCGGCCGATCGTAAATCTGTCGTTCGCGATCAACTATGCGCTGTTCGGACCGGACGACGTGCGCGGCTACCACGCGACGAACATTTTCATCCACATTTGCACCGCCATCGTCCTGTTCACCGTGCTGCGCCGCACCTTTCGCACGCCGCGGCTGCGCGAGCGCTTCGGCCGCGACGCGGACGGACTTGCATTAGCCGCGACGCTGCTTTGGGAAGTGCATCCGCTGCTGAGCGAAGTCGTCACGTACACGAGCACGCGCACGGAAGGGCTGATGGCGTTGTTCCTGTTGCTGACGCTCTACTTCGCGATCCGCGCGTTCGAGTCGGAGCGACGATCGCGATCCTGGCAGATTGCGGCCGTGTGCGCGTGCGCGATCGGCATGGGCTGCAAGGAAGTGATGGCCGCCGCGCCGCTGCTGGTCTACCTGTACGACGCGCTGCTCGTGAGCGATTCGCTGCTCGCGCCCGCGCGACGGCGACCGATGTTTTACCTGGCGCTGGCGGCGACGTGGGTCAGCGTGCCGGTGATGCTGTTCGCCTTCGTCAATCTCACCGCCAAGAGCGGCATGGGCTTCCAGCGCACGACGCCGTGGGTCTACGCGCTCACGCAAAGCAGCGTGATCGTGCATTACCTGCGGCTGGCGCTCTGGCCGAACCGGCTGACGATCGACTACTTCGACTGGCCGCTCGCGCACTCGATCGCGGACGTCTGGCCGCAGTTGCTGTTCATGCTCGCGCTGGTCGGCGTGACGATCTGGGGCATCGCGCGGCGCAAGCCGGCGGCGCTGCTCGCGGCGTGGGTGCTCATTATTCTCGCGCCGACGTCGAGCATCGTTCCGCTCGGATCGGAGATCGCCGCCGAGCGGAGGATGTACCTGCCGCTGATCGCGCTCGTGACGTGCGGCGTCGTGTTGGCGCATCGACTGCTCGCCCAGCGGCGCGGCGTCGTAGCGAGCATCGTGGTTGGCGTCGTGGCCGTTGCGCTATTGGCGATGACGATCCGCCGCAACGCCGATTACGCGACAAGCGTGACCATCTGGACCGACGCCGCCACGAAGCGCCCGCACAACCAGCGTTCGCTGTCGGAGCTGGCGCGCGTCCTGCAACTTGCCGGCCGCAGCCGCGAAGCCCGACCGGTCGCCGAACGCGTCGTCGACATCGATCCCAATTATCCGCAGGCCCGCGCGCTGCTCGGCGCCCTGCTGATCGGCGAGGGTCATCTCGACGCCGCCGAGCAGCACCTCCGCGCCGCCGTGCAGCTCGATCCGCAACACGCGCTGACGCGGACCAACCTGGGCCTCGCCCTGGCGCGACAGGGAAAGACCGACAACGCGATCGCCGAATACCGCGCCGCGTTGCGCGTCGATGAAAACTTCGTCGACGCCCACATCTACCTCGCCGACGCCCTCGCCGCGCAAGGCGACGCCGCGCAAGCCCTGACCCACCTCAAAACCGCCCTGCGCCTGCAACCGGACGCCCCCGACATCCGCCGCCGGTACGAGCTGCTCCGAAAATGAAAAGGCACCGCGATTCGTTCGCGGTGCCTTTCAAACGTTCGGTTATCGATCGTCGAGACTACGCCGACTCTTTCCGCAGTTCCGGCTTGATCTCGAAGAGGCTGGCGCGGCCCTCGACGATGTTTTCGTCGATGATGTACTTCCCGCCCTGGTTCTGTTGATCCGGCAGCTTGTACATCAGGTCGAGCATGATCTCTTCGGTCACCGCGCGCAACGCGCGGGCGCCGGTGTCGCGCTTCAACGCGCGCTCGGCGATGAGACGCAACGCGCCGGGCGTGAACTCGACGTCGGAGCCTTCCAGGCGGAAGAATTTCTTGTACTGCTTGACGATCGCGTTCTTCGGCTCGGTCAGGATGTTGATGAGAATCTCCGCGTCGAGCGGCTCCAGCGTCGCGCAGAGCGGAAGTCGGCCGACGAATTCGGGGATCATGCCGTATTCAACGAGATCTTCCGGCTGCACCTGCGCGAGCACTTCGGCGCGGTCGCGGGCGGTTTCCAACGGCGAGTTCTCGCTGTTGAAACCGATCTGACGCTTGCCGAGACGCTTGCGGATGATGTCCTCGAGGCCAACAAACGTGCCGCCGCAGATGAACAGGATTTGCGTCGTGTCCATCTGGATGTACTGCTGCTCGGGGTGTTTCCTTCCGCCCTGCGGAGGAATATTCGAGATGGTGCCTTCGAGCATTTTCAGCAAAGCCTGCTGGACGCCTTCGCCGCTGACGTCGCGGGTGATGCTGACGTTGTTCTGCGTCTTGCCGATCTTGTCGATCTCGTCGATGTAGACGATCCCCCGCTGGGCGGCTTCGAGGTCGTAGTCGGCGTTTTGCAGCAGCTTGAGCAGGATGTTCTCGACGTCTTCGCCGACGTAGCCGGCTTCGGTCAGCGTCGTTGCATCGCCGATGGCGAACGGGACGTTGAGGATGCGCGCGAGGGTTTTCGCGAGCAGCGTTTTGCCGGATCCGGTCGGGCCGATCAGGAGGACGTTGGACTTGTCGATCTCGACGTCATCCTGCGGCTTGGCGGCGGCCGCGGCGGCAGCGTCGCCGCCGGTCGCTTCGGTCATCGTGCTCAGACGCTTGTAGTGGTTGTGGACCGCGACGGCGAGCGCCTTCTTCGCGTAGCCCTGGCCGATCACGTACTGATCGAGGTATTCCTTGATCTGCCGCGGCGCGGGGATCTGCCCGAGCGCGGGCGCGCCGGCGGAGGAAAGCTTGCGCTTCTCCTGGCGAATAATGTTGTGGGCGAGATCGACGCAGTTGGCGCAGATGTAGACGTCGGAGGGGCCTTCGACCATCGGGCCGACGTCGCGGCTCGATTTGCCGCAGAAGGAGCAGGTGGTGACGCGACGTCCGCGGAAACCGCCGGGGGGCTGATTGCCGCCGCCGCCCGATCCGCCGGTGCCGCCGCCGCCGGAGCCACCGGGGGGGATATTCGATCCGCCGCCCGATCCGCCCGCGCCGCCGCCGCCGCCGGTACCGCCGCCGCCCGTCCGATTCCCAGTCGCCATGAAACGCCTTCCTGCCTGAAGGTTACGCGGAGCCGGCTTCCCGTCGATCCATCGGTGGGAAGCGTGTCGGGCCTCGCGGCGGTCCTTCGGTTCACAAACTGATGATGCGCGCGGCGGATGCGAGTTCGCTCATCCTCGCCGCGCATAACGGCAACTCGTGCGCCCGCCGGGCGCTAGCGCCGTCCGTAGACTATCGAACAACCTCCGGTAGCAACTTGACTCGCAGTCGTGTTATGGAGCCCCACCGCAAGGGTGTCATCTTAGGCATGAGAGCGCCATTGCGGAACAGGATCAGCACGATTTTTCATGGAAACCCGACCCGGCCGGGTCCGCTGTGCGACAACCGGGCGGCGGGCGGCTACGGATTCGTGGACGGACCGGTGGGTGGCGGTTTGCGGTCGCGCGCCAGTGGGTCCGGTAGTTTCGCCGCCAGGGCCTTGGCGCCCGCGACCATCTTCGCGCGGGCACGTTCGTACTCTTCGTCGCTCATTTTCCCCTGCTTATGGAGCGCTCGGAGGTCCGATAGCGTGAATCCGATGGCCGGGCCGGGGTCTTCATCTTCCTTTAGCCATTTCTGCAGCTTGGAGATTGCGAAAAATCCGGCGGCGAAGAGGCAGAACAGGACGAAACACCAGCCGAAGACTGGCAGGAGGCTTCCATCGCCGGTTGCGCCGGCAAGGAAGGTTAGGCGGTCGGCAGCGATCGCCGCGACGGCGACAGGGGGGGCGGGGACGGGCATCTTTCTGATGCTAGAGCTTGTCCACCGATAGGGTCAACGCCGGCAGTGCCGCGGGCGGCGCGGGTCGTTGCCGCAAAGGGTAAAAGACGCGATGGTGGCGGGGCAGATGGAGCATGCGGCCGCACAACCCGATTCGCCCGCGCAGCCGCGCCGATGCGGCGTCGGGGCGGCGATGCGCGGGTTGCTGGCGCATCCGCTGACGCGCGGGCGCGACCTCGACGACCCGGGCACGACCGCCCTGCGCCGCGCGATCATCCAGGGCAAGCCGTTCCTCCGCCGGATCTACCAGGAGTGGTACGCGATGCTCGCCCGCGCGCTGCCGGCGGCGCACGACGTGCCGGGGCGCGTGCTCGAGCTGGGGTCGGGCGCGGGATTTTTTCGCGAGTTCGTCCCGGACGTGCTGACGTCGGAAATTTTTGGCTGCCCGGGCGTCGATGTCGTCCTCGACGGTCAGCGCATGCCGCTGGCGGACGGGTCGCTGCGCGCGATCGCGATGACCGACGTGTTTCACCATCTTCCTGACGCGCGCCGCTTCCTCGCCGAAGCGACGCGCACCGTCCGCCCGGGCGGGGTCGTCGCGATGATCGAGCCGTGGGTCTCGACGTGGTCGAAATTGATCTACACGCGGCTGCACCACGAGCCGTTTCGTCCGGATGCGAGCGATTGGTCGTTCCCCGCGCGCGGGCCGCTCTCCGGCGCGAACGGCGCGCTGCCGTGGATCGTCTTTCAACGCGACCGCGCGACGTTTGAGCGCGAGTTCCCGGCGTGGCGGATCGAAACCGTCCGGCCGATCATGCCGCTGCGCTATCTCATCTCGGGCGGCGTCTCGATGCGCGCGCTGATGCCGGGCTGGTCAACGCCGCTGTGGCGCGCGGTCGAAGGCGCGCTGTCGCCGCTGAACGGCCGGCTGGCGATGTTCGCGCACGTCGTTCTCCGCCGACGGCCCGCGTCGTCGGAGGTGCGATGAAACCATCCGTTCGCACCGCGCTCGCTGCCGTCCTGCTGGCGGTCGGCTTCGCGCTCTGGTGGTTCCCAGCGAAGCACGCGGGACTCGACTGGCGCGGCCTCGCGTGGATCACGGTTGCCGCCCTCGTCGCGGTCATTCCGGCGACGCGCGAGGCGGTCGCCGCCGCGCTCGACCGGCTCCGCGCCCCGTCGCCCCGGCTGCGGGCGCGGGGCGG
>JAXDMN010000272.1:0-5375 GCA_034666045.1 Phycisphaerales bacterium
CGGATTGTCGTGCGCCTGCACGCGCTGGATCATCCAGTTCTTGTTGACGTTGTGCTTCATCGACGTCGCCTTCAGGCCGCCGTACAGGTTGTGATGCAGGTTTGCGTCCTGGATCTTCACCGCGGAGACGCTGCTGCCGCCCTTGCCGTTGATGTCGAAGGTGATCCCTTCCTGCCCGTAGTTGCGCACTTCGACGGCGCGGATGTGGACGTTCGACAGCTTCTTGTTCTTCTTGCTGATGTGAAACCAGATGCCCGGCTTCTTGTTCGAGTTCATCCCGCTGCCGTTGAAGTTCATGCTGGTGATCGCGATGCCGGCGGTCTGCGCGATCTCGATGCCCGCCTTCGTGCCGCTGTTGATCGTCGCGCGGCCCTTGCCGTAGCTGCTGAAGATCACCGGCTTGCTCGCGGTGCCGCCTTCATGCGGCGCGACGTAGAGCGATCCGCTAAACGACTTGCGTCCCTGGAAGAGGACGATGTCGCCCGGCCGGAGCGTCTGCTTGTTGACGCGGTTAATGGTTCGCCACGCGGCGTTGACGGACTTGCCGCTCTTGCCGTCGTTGCCGCTGGCGCTCACGTAGTAGGTCGAGAGGAGTTGCCGCTGTTCGAGCGACTCCATCAACACGGCCTTGATCTTCTTCGGCGAAACGCCGACTCCGTTGGCGATTTCTTCGCGCTTGCCCATCTCACTCCTCACGCCGCACGGGATCGCCGCGCGGAAAACATAAGAACATCGGCCGCGATGTCAGCAGTAACTGCGTGCCGCTCGGTAAATCGAGCGGAAGCGGCGACTGCACATCGGTTGGGGAAAACCCCGCGTGATCAGCCCAGTTCACTCACGCCCAGATCACTCACCATGCCCGGCGTGCTTGTGTCGAAACGTGCGTCCGGCGGTCCCGCGAAGGAGACACGACCCGGTCGCGGCATCTCGGTCAGCAGCGCCCGCAGCCACGCGTTTGCAAATGCGTCCCACGGCGGTTCGGGCCTGCTGACTTCTGACGCAGATCATGTAGAGGAGGTTCGGCGATTCAACGGCGACGCGTCCAATAAAACGAAAAAAAGTCGCGCGAGGCGCGTTTATTGCGCGGCGGTGGTGCAGGTTACCGAACTTCGTCGATGCCGACGTCGAGCTTCCCGCCGAGCAGGCTTTTCTCGCCGAAGAAGTCGTGCTGCTGCTTCACTTTCGCGGATAGGAACGCCAGACGCGGGACGCCCTTGTCGATGACCGGCGAACTTCGCGCCAGGCGATACGCGCCAAGCTCGCGCAGTTTTTTCGGGTCGCCGATGGTTCCGCCGAGCCCCGGCGCTTTCAATCGGGGATCGCCCTCGAACCCGGTCGCGACGCGGCCAGCAAGTTCCTGCTTCTTCGACTTTCGCCATTCGTCAACTGATTTGAACGTCTTGCTGCCCCAGCCGATGCGGAACGCCGCGCCGCTCGCGTAATAGGCGTTGCCGTTAAACTTCATCGTCGCATGCTGCGCGACGTTCTCGGTCATGCCCACGACTTTCACGCCGCCGGTCGTCTGGAAAATATTGTTCCGCACGAGCACGTTGTGCGCAACCTTTCCGTTCGATCCGTAATCGTGCGCGATGAACGCCGCCGACAATGTGTGCCCGCTCGGCGTCATGTAGACGACGTTGTTGTGCACGTCGCTGTTGCTGACGTTCCCGCCGAGTTGGATGCCCGCCTTGCCGTTCTTGCGGCCGTCGTTCTGGCTGACGTTGTAACGGATGACATTCCCGGTGGCGGCGTGCGAGCCGGCATAGATGAGGAAGCCGGGGCCGTCGTTGTCGTGCGAGTAGTTGTACTGCATGACCGAATTGTTCACGTCCCAATCGAAGTCGAACCCGCCGCCGTCGCTGATCGTGCGCGTCCGGTTGCCGTACGACTCGTTGTACTGAAAGACGATGCGATTCGACCCGGCCGACCAGATGCCGACCGGCGCGCTGCCGTACTTGCCGTTGTTGTAGACGACGCAATTCTGCACGACGGTGTCTTCGACGTCGGCGATGAAGATGCCGCTGCCGGTGACGCTGCCGGCGGATTTTGACCCGAAATTGTCGTACGCCCGCACGCCGTCGATCATCCACTGCGTGTTCGCGTTGTGCTTGGCGCCGGTCGCTTTCAATCCGCCCCAGGCGTTGTCATGCAGCGACGCGTTCTCCACCTTCACGATCGTCAACGACGAATTCGCACCGTCGATCGTGATTTTAATCCCCTCGCGGCCGTAGTTTTTTACTTCGACGTTGCGAATGTGCAGGTAGGCGAGCTTTTTGTTGGCGCGATCGGTGTGCAGGTAGATTCCCGCCGCGCTGTTCCCTTTTCCGCCGTTGAAGTTGATGTTGGTGATCGCGACGCCGGCCGTCTGCGCGATGTCGATGCCCGCGCGGGTGCCGCTGCTGATCGTCGCGCGGGCGTTGTTCGCTTTGCCGTAGGAGCTGATGATGACCGGCCTGGCGATCGTTCCGCCCTCGGTGGACGGGATCGCGATTGTGCCGGTGAACGTCTTGCCCGCGCGGAAGAGGACGAGATCGCCCGGCTTGAGCGTCTGCTGGTTGACGCGCGCGATCGATCGCCACGCCGTCTCGGGCGACGTGCCGCCGCGGTTGTCGTCGCCGGCGGGGTGCACATAGTAGGTCGACATCAACTGGCGCGGCTCGAGCGCTTCGATGAGGGGGGAGGGCAAGTCACTCTCCTGTTTTTCCGAGATGCCGGAAAATTTGCCGAGATGGAACTCGTTGCGCACGGACCGCCGCCAGATGCGGACGAGGCCCGCGCCTACCTGCCGTCTTGGAGCCCTCCTCAGAAACTTCGTCGCGGCCAACTGCTTTTGCGAAATTCCCGCCAGCGCGATAGCCCGTGGCAGGAGGGCGAAATGATGTGAATTACCATGGATAAATCAACGCCGCGCGCGAGGGAAATGTAAGAAAACTTTTGTCATGAGCACCTATTGGGTCGCGCACCACGTCCGCCACATCTCCCGGTACGCGTCTTCGATCGCGCGCGCGAGCGATGCACCGTCGAGCAGCGGCGAAGATTCAATGCGCGGGCGCAGCGAATGGCGGAACTGCTCGATCCGCTGCGGGTCTGACGCCAGCTCGCTCCCCAGCCGCGCGTAGTCTTCCGCGTCGCGCGCCACCAACTCGTCCAGGCCGGCGGCGCGGAGAAGCGTGGCGCCGATGCGGGCGGCGTGAAAATCGCCTTCCAACGCCACGACCGGCACGCCCAAGTACAGCGCATCGCACGTCGTCGTCACGCCGTTATAGGGGAACGTGTCGAGCGCGATGTCGACGTGTGCGTAGTCTGCCAGGTAATCAGCGATTGTCGGCGATCCGGCCCGCGCCTCCAATCGCTCCGCCGCGATGCCGTGGTCGGCGAACCGCGCGAACAGCCGCCGCCGCGCGCCGTCGTCCGCCATGCTGCGCCAACGGATCAACAGCCGCGACTCGGGCGTCCGCTGCAGCAGGCGTGACCACGTCGCGATGGTCGCGTCGGAAATCTTGCTCGAGCGGTTGAACGAGCCGAACGTCACGTCGCCACGCTCGCGCAGCGGCGGCGCGGGCGCGACGGGCGGCGCATGGTCCCATGGGCGAAACGCCCACGCGCAGCGCGGCAGGCGGATCAGTCGCTCGGTGTAGTAGCGCTCGGTCAGCCCGGGCGGATCGTTCACCGCGTCGGTGATCCGGTAGTCCATCGCGCTCATGCCGGTCGTGCCGGGCGAACCGAGATAGGACGCCTGCACCGGCGCGGGTTTGTGCGCAAAGATGCTGAGCCGGTTGTGCGCGGTGTGCCCGGCGAGGTCGACCAGGATGTCGATGCCGTCGGCGCGGATCATGTCGGCGACCTGCACATCGCGCAGCGCGAAGATCTCCCGCCAGGTGTGCCCGTAGCTCTGCATGCGCCGCGTGTACTCATCGGCAACCGGCGTGCGGCTGTAACAGAAGATCTCGAATCGCTCGCGCGCGTGATGCTGGAGAATCGGCTCGAAGAAAAACGAGACGACGTGCTGGCGGAAATCGGCGGAGACGTAGCCGATGCGCAGCCTGCGGTTCGGATCGCGGCAATCGTTCGCGTGCGGGCGGATCGCGCCGCGCAGCGGCTCCTCGTGCGCTCGCGCCCAGGCGCGGTGCTCATCGAATATCTCGGCCGGCGACGCCGAGCCCTGAAACATCAGCTCGATCAGCAGGTTGCTGTGCGTCGCCGCAGACTTCGGTGCGGCGGCGACGGCGCGGCGGTACAGCTCGATGGCGCGATCGGGGCAACCCTGCTGCGCGTACGCGTTGGCGAGATTGGTCAGCAGCCACGGCTGCCCGGGCCGCAGCCGCAGGGCACGCTCGGTGTAGTCGATCGCGTCGCCGAGCCGGCCCATTTCGCGATAGACGCTGCCGAGGTTCGTCAGCGCGTCGGCGTCATTGGGATCGAGGCGCAGCGCGGCCTGCCACGCGCCGATCGCATCATCGCGCTGTCCGGCACTGGCGAGCGCGATGCCGAGGTTGACCAGCGCGTCCGAATAATTCGGCTCTATCCGCAATGCCTCGCGGTAGGCGGCGACGGCGCGATCAAACCTGCCGGCAAGCCGATGCGCGTTGCCCAGGTGATAGTGAAACAGCCGCTGCGCCGGTTGCTGCTCGATCGCGTGCGCGTACCAATCGGCGGCCGCCGCGAAATCGCGAACGCGCTCGGCGATTTGGCCGAGCAGGTCAAACGCCTCCGCGGAACGCGGATGTTGCTGAACGAGGGCGCGGGCAATCTGCTCGGCGGGAGCGAGTTCGCCCGCCGCGAGGTGCCGTTCCGCTTGACGCAGCGCATCCGATAAACCGACTTGAGGCATCGCCCGACATTATGAAGTGTGATGACGGACGACGAAAGCGCCGCGGTGGGCGGACGGGCGTGAGACAGCGCCTAAAGATTCATCGCTTTTATCTTCTCCGCCGCGGCGGCCTTCACGTCTTTGTAGAGCGAGTTGCCGTGCGCGTCGATCGCGACGATGAGGGGACCAAAATCTTTGACGCGGAATTTCCAGAGGCACTCCGGCATCAAATCTTCCCACCAGACCTGCTCGATCTCCTCGATCTGCTGCGTTTCCAGCGCCGCTGCGCCGCCGACGATGGCGAGATAGACGCCGCCGTGCTGTTTCATCGCCTCGACGGTGTCGGCCAGGAATCCGCCCTTGCCGACCATCGCGCGCACGCCGTACTGCTGGATCAGGCCGGGGAAGAAGCGGTTCATCCGCGTCGAGGTCGTCGTGCCGATGGAGATTTTTTCATACCGGCCGTTGGGAAGTTTGCGCACGCCCGGGGCGGTGTGCAGGCAGACCGCCCCGGTCAGATCCGTCGGCGGCGGCACGCCCTCATCGAAAATCCGAATCTGCGTTG
>JAXDMN010000273.1:0-4881 GCA_034666045.1 Phycisphaerales bacterium
GGCGGAGAAATGAAATTGGTAGTGGTTAGTGGTTAGTGGTTAGTTGGAAATCGGCGTCGATGGCCGATCGCCTTTTGCAGCTAGCGACTAACAACTAACCATCACCCGAACTCACACCGCTTCCTCAACGCCTTCCTCAACAACCTGAGATATTCCCCCGCCGGCAGATCCACACAGCCGAACTGCCGTAGGTGCGGCGTGCTCGCCTGCGTGTCGAGAAGCTCGTAGCCGCGCTGGCGCAGGCGGTCGACGAGATGGACGAGCGCGACCTTGCTCGCGTCGCGCTGCCGGTGAAACATGCTTTCGCCGAAGAACGCGCCGCCCAGGCTGACCCCGTACAACCCCCCGGCCAGCTCGCCGTTTCGCCAGCTTTCGACGCTGTGCGCGAAGCCAAGCTGGTGCAGCCGCACGTAGGCGGCGATCAGCTCCTCGTTGATCCACGTCCCGTCGTCGCGGGCCTGCATGCAGGCGCGCATGGTCGCTTCAAAGTCGTGATTCACGCGAATTTCGTATCGCCCGCCGCGAACCACCTGCGCGAGCGTCCGGGGGACATGAAACCGATCGAGCGGAAACACCCCGCGCGGGTCGGCCGTGTACCAGCGGATGATCCCATCCCGATCCGCCATCGGAAACGCGCCCTGCGCGTAAGCCGACAACAGCGTTTCAGGATCGAGCGGGACGGAGCGACGCACGCCGGCATCTTACTTCGAGAATGAATACGAAGTTATTGAGTCAATCACTTAAACCCCTTCCGCCGCTGCCGGCTGTACCGGTGCAGCGCGTCTTCGATGATCGGATACGCCATCGCCGCCGGCTGCATTTCGTCGACCTCGACGATTTTTCCTTCGAGCTGCGTGTAGTCCTGGAAGAATCGGCGGAGCATGGTCGAGCGGTGCGGCGGCATTTCGCTCGCCTCCTTGTAGACGTTGAACTCCGGGTCCTGCGTCGCGACCGCGATGATCTTGTGGTCCTTTTCCCCCTGGTCGATCATCGTCATCAGCCCGATCGTCCGCGCGTGAATCAGCGTGAGCGGGACGACCGTTTCCTGGCAGAGCACGAGCACGTCAAGCGGGTCATTGTCCTCCGCGAGCGTCTGCGGGATGAACCCGTAGTTCGCCGGGTAGTAGACGGCCGAGTAGAGCACGCGATCGAGCTTGATCAACCCGCTGATCTTGTCGAGTTCGTATTTCACGCTCGATCCGAAGGGGATCTCGATGATGGAATTGAACGCCTGCGGAATATCTTCGCCGGGCGTGACGTCGTGCCAGGGGTGGATCATCAGTTCGTCTTTCGGTCAGCGATAACGGCAGCACAGAGCGCGTCCGATTGTATCGGTCCAATGTCTCGGGGGAATGAGTTGTGCGAAATCCTGGGCTTACGCGGCGTTTTCCGCGTTGTCCTTCGACGTAGCGGACGCGAGTTTTGATTGATCGATGGACGGATTCACCGTGACGGTGACTTGTGGTTTTGGCGGCGCCGCGGGCGCGGGCGCGGTTGGGTGCGCGGGCGCTGGCGCGGGACGCGTCGCTGCGGGTTGGGATTTTTGAGGAAACGGGGGAGGCGTCAGCGTCAGCGGCGGAATCGGCGCGGTAACCGCAGCGGGAAGCGGACGCTGAGGCGCGGAAGATCGCACCACGGAATTCGCGCCCGCAGGTTGCTTCGTCGCTTGCGCCTTCATCGCGGCGACCAGCGCCGGTGGCATCACCGGTTTCGGGGGAAGCGACGGCGCGGCCGCGCGCACGACAGGTTTCGCGGTGGTTGCCACCCCCGGTCTTGCGACCGGGGCGACCAGGGGAGGAAGTCCGATCAATTCACGCGCGAGATTGCGATAGTCAAACGCGCCGTTGCTCGCGCTGTCATACGTCAGAATCGTCTGCCCGAAGCTCGGGCACTCCGCCAGCTTGATGTTCCGCCGGATTTTCGTGTTGAACACTTTCGCGCCGGCCCACGGGAGCGGTTTGCCTTTCGCGCTTTCGATGAAGCCGTTCAATTCCGCGACCACCTCGCTCGTCAGCTTCGTCTGCGCGTCGTACATCGTCAGCACGATCCCGCAGACCTTCAGTTGCGGATTGATCCGCCGGCTGACGAGGTGCACCGTCTCGAGCAGTTTCGCGACGCCCTGCAGCGCCAAAAAGTGCGGCTGCATCGGAATGATCACCTCATGCGCGACCGCCAGCGCGTTGAGCGTCAGCAACCCCAGCGACGGCGGACAATCGAGCAGCATGTAATCAAAATCGTGCTGCGCCTGCTCGAGCTTTTTCTTCAGCAGCACCTCGCGCCCCGGCACGTTCACCAGCTCGATCTCCGCCCCGGCCAGATCGATGCTGCTCGCGACCAGCGCGACGTTCTTGTCGACCGTGTGCACTGCTTCGAGGAAACTTTTGTCGTCGATGAGAACGTCGTACAGGCTGATATGGTCGGCCGACGGCTCGACGCCGTAGTTGATCGTCAGGTGAGCTTGCGGGTCGAGATCGATGAGGCAGACGCGCTTGCCCTGCTCGGCCAGGGCCGCGCCGAGGTTCACGGTAGTGGTCGTCTTGCCGACGCCGCCCTTCTGGTTCATCAGCGCGATGATTCGCATGTTCGTCGCCTCCGTGCGATGCGCCCCTCCCGCGGATCCATCGGGCGCAAGCTAGCGATGGGAATTATCGCGCAAAACCCGCCGGAAACAAGCGGATCAGGAACGAACAAACGGCAAAAAGTTTAGCGCGCCAGCACGTGCAGCAGCGCACACGCCCGCACGCGCAGGTCTTCCAGCTCCACCGGATCCCACGAAAAATCCCGCGCGTTCCGCACCACGCCGCCGACTTCATCGCCCAATAATTTCTCCGCCTCCGCGATCGCCGCCCGGCGGGTTTCGTCCAGATTCGGCGACGCTGCCGCCTCATCGCAGGCGGTGCGCAGCAGCCGTAGCGTCTCGAAATCTTCAAGGCCCTCGCGGAAAAGTTCCCACCGCACCGAGTTCACCGGCTCACCCGTTTTCGGATCGGGATAAATGAGCGTCCCGCGCATGAACGTGCTCTTCTGGTTTGTATCCGTCCACGGATCCGCCGCCCAGTAGTTCACCGACCAGAACTGATATCCCTTGATCCCGTGCCGACCGAGCGTCCAGGGGATCATGCGCATCGCGATCGACGGATAGCCGAGCGTGTGAAGAAAATTGTGCTGTGCCCACAGCTCATCCGTCGGCTTCATCGCCGCCGTCCAGCCTTCGGAATCGAACCGCGGCCCGGCAAGATTCACCGTCCAGACTTCGGCGCTCTTGCGCAGCATCGCTGTCGGATTCTCTGAAATCTCCCGCCGGATCGACGGCAGCACCTGCCCGACGAAGTCGTACACGCTCGCAACCCGGCCATACTCGCCGACGCCCGGCTCATCCTTCAGCTTCGCGTGCGCCTTGCGCAGCCATTTCCGCTCCTTGAGCCAGCCGCCCATCTGTCGCGCGTGGTAGTCGAAGGCCCGGCGAAAACGCTCGTCCAGCTTGCCGCGCTCGCGCAGCACCAGTTCGAGGTCCGGATTCTGGTTCGCGGTGATGAAAATCCCGTAGATCGGATCGACCGAGCCGACGACGTTTTCGACGGTGATGCGCAGCGCGTGCGCCCCGGGCTCGAGCTTGATCGTGTCGTTCAATCGCGCGAATCCGAGCGGATTTTTCAGAAAATCATCGCCCGTCAGCGCGCCGATCTCCCGCCCGTCGATGCTGATGAGCTTTTTTTCCTCGGCGTGCGTCGCGTCGACCTGCAACCAGATCGCCAACTTCTCCTCGCCGCTCGATTCGAACGAATATTCCACCCACGCCGGCGGCGCATCGGCGTACCCGGCGATCGTCGCGCCGCCGAAATCGTCTTCCGCCGCGACTGGATCCTGCCCCGCCACGCGCGTCCACTGCGCCGTCACAGTCGCCGGAAACGACTGCACGAATGCCGCCCCGCTGATCCACACTCCATCCGCCACGCGCTGCGGCAGGCCGCGCTGAAAGACCGGCATCTCCAGCCACGTCCCGCTCGCGACCGCCGTCACGCCGGGCAACCGAAAGCGCT
Organism: Phycisphaerales bacterium; assembly: GCA_034666045.1. Taxonomy (GTDB): domain Bacteria; phylum Planctomycetota; class Phycisphaerae; order Tepidisphaerales; family Tepidisphaeraceae; genus JAICTV01. The sequence continues at coordinate 4,041 of JAXDMN010000273.1, forward strand.
GGAAGCCGAGATCGTCCAGCACGTAGCTCAGCGCCCGTTCATACTCGCGCAAATCCGGCGGCGGCTGCTCGCGATCCCACGCTCTCGCCGGATAAATTTCCCCCGTCGCCTCAACGCGATGCGCCTTGAGATCGTCGTAGTACGGCTTGAGATGCTCCCATAGCGATTTCGATTCCGCCTCCGCCGCGCCCGCCGGCGGACGATTGCTCCAGACATTCGCCATCACCATCAGGCTCGGCTCATCCGGCAGCACGTGATCCCACACGCGCAGCGACAGCGGGATCTCGATCACCATGCGCCCGACATCATCTCGAACGCGCACGACGCCCGAATAATCCCCCGGCCGCGCATCTTTCGGCACGCGCACGCTCAACCAGATGCGATTGAGCCCTCGCCCCAGGTCAAACACCACATCACGCAGCAGCGCATCCGGCACCATCCCACTCGCACTCGCCGAATACGCGCCCGGCGTGTCTTCCGCCGCCCTCGTCTGCCCCGTCCGCACCGCCCACGTCTTGATCATCGGCGCCGCGCGCTGCGGAATGAGACCCGGCACCTGCGCAATCAAATTCGCCGACCACGCCGACGCCGCAATCGTCCCCTCGCGCGTCGTGAACTCGCTGAACGCGACCGATGCGCCGGCGAGCGGCTCGCCGAGCAGCAGCACGAGTTGAACGCATTCCGACTCATTCCGCCCCGCGCTCAACCGATACACGACCGGCGGATCGGCCAGATTCTCCGGCAGCTTCGCATCGTCCAGCACCATCCGCGTTGGCAGCACGAACCACGCCGACATTTTTTGAGGGGATTTCTGCTGAAACGCGACTCGGCCCCATTCTCC
>JAXDMN010000274.1:0-24682 GCA_034666045.1 Phycisphaerales bacterium
CATGAAGAACGAATCCGCCGCCGGCGTCGGCCTCTCCGCCGATGTTCCAAACTGGCCGCGCACGCTGCAGCGCGCGGGTTACGTTACCGCACTGATCGGCAAGTGGCACCTAGGTGAAAACCCCCAGTTCCACCCGACAAAGGTAGGGTTTTCCCACTTCTTCGGCTTCCTCGGCGGCGGGCAGTTTCCGATGAACCCAACGCTCGAGCAGAACGGCAAGGAGAAGAAATTCGACGGGCCGATTCCGGACATCCTCACCGACGACGCGTTGACATTTCTCGATGAGAACCGGTCGAAAGAATTCGCGCTCTGCCTTTTTTTCCGCGAGCCGCACCAGCCGTACGAGCCCGCGCCCCCGCAGGACGTCGCCGTTTACAAAGACCTCGATCCGACTGTCCCGAAGAGCAACATCATCGCCGCCGGCTGGCTGAAAGATCGCCATCGCGCCTACTACGCCAGCGTCCACGCCGCCGATCGCAACATCGGCCGCGTCCTCGACAAGCTCGATGAGCTAAAGCTCGCCGACAACACGATCGTCCTCTTCACCAGCGATCATGGCTACAACATCGGCCACCACGGCATCTACACCAAGGGCAACGCGGCCTTCATCGCCGGCAAAGGCGTGCACGGCCCGAAGCGCCCGAACATGTTCGAGAACTCGATCCGTGTTCCGCTGATCGTCCGCTGGCCAGGCGTCGTGAAGCCGGGCACGGAAATCGGCGAGATGGTTTCCAACATCGACTCATTCGCCACGATCCTCGGCATGACGGGAATCGCGATGCCCGCCGACGTGAAGCAGCACGGCGTCGACTTCTCGCCGCTCCTCCGCGGCGGCAACGGCGCGGGTGCGGGCGACGGCGCGGTCGAAAAATTTTCGTCGCGCGATCTCTATGGTCAGTACGACCTGCACAACGCCGGCTTCGCGAGCATGCGCATGATCCGCAGCGCCGACGGAGCTTTCAAACTCGTCCGCCATCATCTCACCAACGGCCTCGACGAGCTGTACGACCTGAAGAACGATCCGCACGAGCAGAAGAACCTGTACAATGACCCCGCCGCTCGCGCCACGCGCGATGCGCTCCAGGAAAAGCTGACCGCTTGGCAGAAATCGATCGACGATCCGATCTCGAGCAATCCATTGAACACCCGCAGCGTTGGAGGTTCCGTTGATGTCCGCTAATCGTCTGGCCGCCGCTTGCCTCGTCGCGATATGCCTTTTCGTCTCCACTGCGACAGCGCAGGAGCAGCGAAAACCCAACATCCTCCTCATCCTCGCCGACGATCTCGGCTACGCCGACGTCGGCTTCAACGGGCGCACCGAGTGGACCACCGAAAACCTCGACCGCCTCGCGAAGGACGGCACCGTCTTCCGCCGCTGGTACACCGCCGGTGTCGTCTGCGCCCCGTCGCGCGCCGCTCTGATGACCGGCCGCTACGGAATCCACAACGGCGTCACCGGCAACGGCTCGCTCGATCTCCCCTCGGAAGAAATCACCATCGCCGAAGCGCTCAAACCGCTCGGCTACGCGACCGGTTTATTCGGCAAATGGCACCACGGCCCGCCGCGCCCCGGCACCGATCGCTACACGCACCCGATGGACCAGGGCTTCGACGAGTTCTTCGGCTACACCAACGCCGTCGCCGCCTGGCAGAAGTTCCCGAAAAAGCTGTTCGACGGCCGCACCGAAAAAGAATCCACCGGCTACGCCGACACGCTCTTCACCAACCGCGCCGTCGATTTTCTCATCCGCCACAAGGACAAACCGTTCTTCTGCTACGTCCCCTACATCGCCTCGCACGGCCTGGTCGAAGCGCCGCCCGAAGACATCGCTCGGTTCAAGGGAAAATTCCCGGAGAAGGACGCAAACAAACCGCTGCGCGCCACCTACGCGGCGATGGTCTACCGCCTCGACCAGGAAATCGGCCGCCTGTTAAAGACCCTCGACGACCTCGGCCTCGCGCGCGACACGATCGTGATTTTCACGTCCGACCACGGCGCAACCTTCGAGAAAATGGAGCAGGGCGCCACAAACTTTTTCGATTCAAACCGCCCCTTCCGCGGCCAGAAGCGCACCCTCTGGGAAGGCGGCCTGCGCGTCCCCGGCGTCGTCCGCTGGCCCGCCGGCAACATTCCATCCGGAAAAGTTTCCGACGCCGTCATCCACATGACCGACGTCTTCCCCACGCTACTCGCCGCGGCGCGCGCCGAGCCGGAATCGGCTTGGAAGATCGACGGAGCCAACGTGCTGGACGCGCTGCGCGGGAAGTCGAAAATCCCCGACCGCACACTCTTCTGGGAATGGCGCGAAGGCGGCGACACCCAACTCGCGGCGATGCGCGGCGATCTCAAAGTCGTCATCAACGGCGGCAACCAGCCGGAGCTTTACAATGTCGTCACCGACCCCGCCGAGCGGCGAACACTCCACGCGGAGTTCCCGCAGGAGATGAAGTCGATGGTCGCGGAGCTGAACCAGTGGATCGCGACGGAAAGCGAAGCGGCGAAGATGCGGCGCAAGCCAGCCAGGGAAGGCGCGGCGCCGACGGAGTGAATCCTATGATGAGGCGCCTCGGCACCTGGTTATTCGCCGTTGTTCTCTGCTCGAGTTTCGCTCATGCAGCACAGAACAAACCGAACGTCCTGTTCATCGTCGCCGATGACCTGAACAATTCCCTCGCCTGTTACGGCGCGCTGGTGAAGACGCCAAACCTCGACAAGCTCGCAGCGCGCGGCGTGCGGTTTGATCGGGCCTATTGCCAGTATCCGCTCTGCGGGCCCAGCCGGGCTTCGTTGATGAGCGGCATGCGGCCGGACAAGATCGGCGTGTTGACGAATGGGCCGACCGTGCGCGCCGTTCGCAGTGATGTCGTCACGCTGCCGCAACTGTTTCGGAGCAACGGGTACTTCGCCGCGCGCGTCGGGAAGATTTATCACCTCGGCATACCGGGCGGGGTCGGGACGCCCGGGCCGGATGATCCGCAGTCGTGGGATCACACGTTCGACCCGAGCGGCGCGGAGTTCAAGACGCCGGGCGAGGAGCACAATCCGGATCCGCAGCGCGGGCAGGGATTCCGCCGCGTGCTCGGCGACGGCGAAGGAGTCGAGCAGGCGGATTACCAGTCGGCCGACGAGGCGATTCGGCTGCTGCGTCAGCAGAAAACCGCGGGCAAGCCGTTCTTCCTCGCCGTCGGGTTCATCCGCCCACACGTACCGGACATCGCGCCGCGAAAATATTTCGAGATGCACGCGCTGGAGAAAATCGCGCTGCCGAAAGTGCCGGCTGGCGACCGCGACGACATCCCGCTGGCGGCATTCATGGACCCCAAGCCCAACTGGAACATGAGCGACGCCGACTGCCGCGAGTCGATCCGCGCGTACTACGCGTGCGTCTCCTTCATGGACGCCCAGGCCGGTCGCGTGCTCGACGAGCTGGAAAAACTCGCCCTCGCCGACAACACGATCGTCACGTTCGTCGGCGACCATGGCTACGCGCTGGGCGAGCATGCGACGTGGCAGAAGATGATGCTGTTCGAGCCAGTCGCGCGCGTGCCTTACATCATCGCGGCGCCGGGCGTGAAGGCGTCGTCTACCCAATCGCTGGCGGAGATGATCGACCTGTACCCGACGATCGCGCAGCTCGCGAACGTCACGCCGCCGAAGGAAATCGACGGGGTCAGCCTGGTGCCGGTGCTGAACGACCCGGCGGCGAAAGTGAAGGAGGCCGCGTACACGCAAGTGCGTCGCAAGGGCGCGAACGGCCGCACCGTGCGTACGGAGCGCTGGCGTTACACCGAGTGGGGCGACGCCGGCGCGGACGGGGTGGAGCTTTATGACGAGCAGAACGATCCCGGCGAGCTCACGAATCTGGCGAAGGACCCGGCTCACGCTCAACGCGTCGAGGAACTGAAGACACGGTTACGCCGAAATGTTCAGTAGCATAGGCGTCGCGCCCATGCAGCGAAAAAGCCGAAACGTATGGGTGAGACGCCCATGCTACTGGTCACGCCTTCTCCGGCAGCTTCAGCAAATCGTCACACATCACCGCCTGCCCCGTCGCAATCGATTTGTTCGCGCTCGCGCCGACGAGCACCGACGCCGCGCCGTCGATATGCGTCGCCGCGCGGCCAAAGGGATCGGCGGGGGGTGTCGGAAGAAAAATCTGGTCGAGCATGACCGGATCGCCGCCGCCGTGGCCGCCTTTGGCTTGGGGGACTTCGATCTCGTGCGGCACGCCGAACATCGGGAAAAGTTTCAGCGACTGCTGATTCGCGCGGGCCTGTTCGAGGGCGAGTTCTTCGTCGCTCTGCCCGCGCATGATGTGCGAGCCGTGCTTGTCGTACAGCTCGAGTCGGCCCTTCGTGCCGGTGATCGCGACGCGCAGGCCTTCCCACGGTGAATAGGCGATCAGCGAATAATTCATTTTGACGCCGTTGGAAAAATCGACGGCGACGGCGTGCGTGTCGTAGATCGTGATCGGCTCGCCGAAGACGTTGCGGTCGCGCAGGTATCCGGTCTCCATTTCGGCGTCGAGATACAGTCCCTTGAGCGCGGGATCTTTGTCGAGGAAGAGCGCGAACGGATCGTTCTTCGCTTCCGGCTCGCCGGTGTAGCGGTTGTACGCGTACGTTTGCCCGCGCTTGCGCGCATTTTCCTTGCCGTAAAATTTCAGTTCCGCGCTGGCGAAGACGCGCTTCGGCCGCGCCTGGAGCCACCAGTTCACCAGGTCGAAATGGTGCGACGCCTTGTGAATCAGCAGCCCACCCGACTTGTCCATCTCGCGATGCCAGCGGCGGAAATAATCCGCGCCGTGGCGCGTGTCGAGCACCCAGGAAAAATCGACCGCCAGCGGCGCGCCGATGACGCCCTTTATGATCTGCTCGCGCATCGCCGTCGCATAGCTCGAATAACGATAGTTGTGCGCCACGCGAAGTTTCTGGCCGGTCTTCTCGATCGCATCGAAAATCTGCCGCGCCTTGTCGGCGTCGGTCGTCATCGGCTTTTCGGTGATCGCATCGCAGCCGAGGTTCATCGCGCGCACGATGTAATCGCTGTGAAAGCAGTCGACCGTCGTTGTGATGACGACGTCCGGCTTCGTCTCCTTCATCATCTGATCAAATTTTTCCGCGAGGTACATCGGCACCGGCGGATGTTTCAGCCCGTCGATGATGCGATTGGAGTGCCACTTCATCCGCGTCATCGACGTGTCGCAGAGGGCGACGAGAGCGGTGTGGTCGCGGTAATTTTTCGTCAGCGCATCGACCCACATCGTCGCGCGCGAGCCGGTGCCGACGATGGCGTAGCGTTTCTTCTCAGCCACGGGAAGTCTCCTTCATTTTGCTGGAGTCCGAGTACACTTTGCCGCAACTATGCCTCAACCGCTCACCATGCTCAACACCATTCGCGGTTCGCAGCTTGAAGGGTTCTATCCCAAGGGCTGGGACCTGCGAAAAATCGACCGCTGCTGCGCGATGAACGTGAAGCAGCTCACCACGCCGGCGAGATTCTGGGCGAAGAATTTTCACGCCGTCCCGGTCCAGGAAATCGGCACCCCGATGGGCGATGCGATCGCCGACGTCATCGAAGCGACACGAAAAGCCGGCCAGGAGCTCGCGATCATTTTGCCGGTCGGGCCGGTCATTATGTACAAGACGGTCGTCGCGCGGTTGCTTCGCAGCCGAACGAATTGCGATCACGTCACGACGTTCAACATGGACGAGTGGGCGGACCGCCGCGGCAACTCGATGCCGGGCGATCAGCCGGGCGGGTTTGAGTACACGATGGGGGAGTGCCTGTTCAATTCGCTGAAGAAATTGACCGTTCCGAAGTCGCAGCGGAACTTCGCGACGAAAAAAACCCTGCCGACGTACGCCAAAAAAATCGCCGCGCTGAAAAAGCGCGGGGCAAAACTGGTCACCGTTTACGGCATCGGCCGCACGTGTCATATCGCCTTCTGGGAGCCGCATCTCGCCGCCGGCGTGTCGCTCGCGGCGTGGAAAAAGCAGACCCACCGCGTCGGCGTCGACCTGCATCCGCTCACCATCGAGCAGAATTCCCTGCACAGCTTCAACAGCCGCTTCACCTTGATCCCCTGCTGGGCCAACACGATCGGCCCCGGGCTTTTCCTGCAAAGCGACTGGTGCATCGGCGGCGCGGAAGGCGCGTATCCGGAATATCGTGCGCAGTGGCAAGGCATGAGCACCTGCGTGACGCTTCAGCACGGCCCGAGCCCGTGGCTGCCGGCGACGTTCATGCCGACCCTGCCGGGGCGACTGTTCTTCACCCGGTCGCTGGCGGGGCCGTTGCTACCCGAGTGAACGGCGTCGACGCAGACCGGTCAGGACCGCCGCTGCGATCATCAGCAGGCCGGTAGAGGGTTCGGGGACGGTCATCTGGAAATCGGCGATCACGGGAAGGTGATCGTAGACCGAGCCGACGTTGTCGTAGATCGAATCGTACGTCTGCAATCCGGCCGTGGCGCGGTCGGCGGCGGTCATCGTCACCGTGTTCAGCACGAACGACTTCTGGATCGCCAGGACGCTGTCGGTGTAGGTGATGTAATCGAGCCGGCCGGGGTTGTAGATTTGCGTGTCGTCGCGCCAGGTCCAGGTGTCGCCGCCGGCGACGGCGTTCTGGTACGCGATCGCCTGCGCGTTGGCGGTGCCGTCCCAGTCCGGCGGGGAGTCGCCGCCGTAGGTGAGGTTGTTCTGGATGTTGCCGTCGAGCAGAGTATTGAGCGGCTGCGGCCCGCCGACGATGTTGAAATCGCCGAGCACCATCATCGCGGTCTGGTCGGGCAGGTCGATCGAGCCGCCCGGCGTGCGCGCGTCGCGCATCCAGTTGACGAAGGCATCCGACTGCTTCTGCCGGTCGGGATCGTTGAGCGTGTCGCCGCAGCAGCGGTAGTGCGCGTTCATGAAGTAGAGGTCGCGGGCGAAGTTCGCGTCGGGGAGATCGATGCGCGCCATCGCGACGGCGCGGTAGCCGGCGGGCGCGGTGTTGTTCGCGGTCAGCGAGATCGGGTACTTGCTGACGATCGCGTGCTCGTTGAATCCGTTCTTGAAGACGTACCACCCGCTCCCGCCCTGTGGCGCAATCGTGTCCATCAACGCCTTGAGCTGCGCCGGCGTGTGGTTGTAGCACTCCTGCAAGGCCCAGACGTCAGCATCGACGGCGCGGACCATCCGGGCGAACTTTTGCGAACGGATTGAGTTGACATCGGCGAAGATCGAGTCGTTGAAGACGTTCAACTGCGCGACGCGCAGGTCGGACGCGTTGGTGCGATCCAGAAACGTGTTCGTGATCACGGCGGCGTCCGCGCTGCGCATCGCCGGCGCAAACAGAACCCCCAACCCTAGCAACGTCCATCGTCGAATCATGAAACCACCCCCCGATGCCCGCGCGCCCCAAAATGCCGTGCGGCCAAATGCCGTGCGGCGAATCGGCCGGTCAGTATAGCCGCTGCGCATTGCGGAATGAAGCCCCCACACTCGGGGGGTGACGCGGGATCAACGGAGGTGCTTGTGATGAAAGGCGAGGGCCTCCTGCACGTGGACGTCCCAGTATTCCCAATTGTGCCCGCCGGAAAACTCGGCGTATTCGTGCGGGACGGATAGTGTGTCGAGCTTCGCATGGAGGTCGCGGTTGTCGGCGACCAACTCGTCTTCCGTGCCGCAGTCGATCCGGATCTTCGGCAGCACGTCGTGCGACTTGCAGCGCTGCGCCAGCGCGAGCACATCATGCTCCGTCCCAGTCGGGTTCGCGCCAAAAACGCGTTGAAACTCCGCCGGCGTGAACGAGCCGCCTTTGCGCGGCTGATCGCGCGAGCCGTGTAGCACCGCGCCGGAGTGACTGGTCGCCGACGCGAACACCTGCGGATACCCCAGCGCCAATCGCAGCGCCCCATATCCGCCCATCGACAGCCCGCCCACGCCGCGCGACGCGCGCGATCGCTTCGCCGGGAACGTGCGCTCGACCGCCGCGACGAGTTCCTCCGCCACGTACGTCGCGTACGCCGGGCCCGCGTCGTTGTTGGTGTAAAAACCGCGATACCCGTCCGGCATGACGATGATCATCGGGTACTGCTGCGCATACCGCTCGATGCTCGTGCGGCGGAGCCAGATGGTGTAGTCGTCGCTCAGGCCGTGCAGCAGATAAAACGTCGCGAACGGCGGCTCGCCGGCGTCCGGAACGATGACGTACGCGCCGACCTGCTTGCCGATGGTTTTGCTGGACCAGTGGAAATCGCAAAGGGCCATAGCGCGACAGTAGACCAAAAAAACGCAGCGACCGCGACACATTGAAGTGTCGCGGTCGCTGGTTCGAAAATCGGATCTCCGCGTGGCGAGGTCGCGCGGCGCGGGAGATCGATTCATCGCCAAACTTCCCCGAAACTACTGGGGATTCGCGGCCGGCGCGGCTGCCGGCGCTTGCGCGTCGCTCGCCTTCTGGGCCGGGTCCTGCAGCGGCTTGTCCATGATGGCGGCGAGGATCTTGTGGCTGACGACGCGATACGCTTCGTTCTCGTCGGCGGGCCACTTGTCCTTATTCTCCTTGCACAGGGTCAAGGCGTTCTTGACGTTGTCGCGGAGCTTGTTGCCGTCGAGCGTGTCCGGGACGTCGATCTTCCAGCCGGTCGCCTCGTGGATGAGCGGGACCTTCACTTCCGGCAGGCCGTGGCTGGCCGGGAGGGCGACGTAAGCAATGTTGCGGCCCGGGTCGTTGCGATTGCTGTCGGCAGCGGTCTGGCCGTCGGTGTTGGTCTTCGGGGCGTCGACGCCGGTGTTGTTTTCGACCTTCACGTCGGTGCGCACAGTGCCATCGGCGTTGCGATTGGCGTTGGCGTCGACGTTGACCTTGTCGCTCGCCTGCCGCGCGCTTTCGCCGATCTCGCCCTGCATGATCATGGCGAAGCCGTCGTAGACCTTGTCTTCATCCTTGATGTCGAACTCGTGGCTGTACTTCGTCTTCCAGTCCTGCTGGAGCTGCGCGACCAGGCCGTCGAGTTCCGCCTGGTTCTTGATCGCGGCTTCGTCCTTGCCGATGCGATTGCGGTCGGCATCGACGAAGCGCTCGACCATGTCGTCAAGACCTTCCTTGGTCATCGCGGCTTCGGCGACCTGCGCGAGGACGTCGTGGATCTCTTCCTTGCCGGGGCCGAGGTCGGAGAGCGCGCCCTTGGTCTTGTCGGCGGCGGTCTTCAGGGCGTCGCCGGTCTTGTCAGCGGCGTTGCGGGCGGCATCGCCAGTTTTGTCGGCGGCGCGCTCGAGCGCGTTGGGATTGTTATTGGTCGTCTGATTCGCGGCGTCGTCTGCGGCGCGGACGTTCAGACCCATTGCAGCCACGGCCAATGCAGCGGCGGCGGCCAGGGTGAGGTGCTTCTTCATAAGGGGCTCCTTTCCAATGCGGTTTTCGAGACACGGGGGGCGCGATGCGACATCGCTCGCGCACCGGACGGAACAATGCAAAGGCCGCGCCCGCTGGGGGAAAAGTCAGGCGAACGGGAAGCGGAATTTGGGAAAAACCTGATGAAATTGGGGGTTTTCGAGTGGGAAAAAGTAATCACCTCGACCTTCCCAAGATTGCGCGCCGCAGCAAACCGCGAAAAAATGACGGTGACGATCCGTTGCGGACGCAAAAGAAGGACGCGAGCGCGATGTGCGCCCGCGTCCCTTCTCTTCTCTTGTCGAACCTCGTGCGAGACGAAGCGTTACTGAGACGCGCCCGAGCCGGCGCCGCTCGAGCCGCTCGAACCGCTCGAACCGCCGGCACCGGAGGCGCCGCCGCCGGTGGAGGTGCCGGACGAGCCGGAAGCGCCACCGGACGAGGAACCGGATCGATCGCTCGCGCCGGAAGCGCCGGAAGCGCCAGAGGCGCCCGATGCGCCGCTCGCGCCACCGCTGCCGCTCGCGCTTGCGTCAGCGCTGAACGCCAGGAGCACGCGGTGCGAAATCGCCTTGGCGGCTTCGTTCGCGTCGGCGGGCCACTGGTCCTTCATCTGGGCGGCTTGCGAGAGTTGCGTTTGCAGCTTCTCCGTCAGTTTCTTGGCGTCGATGGAATCCGGGAGATCGATCTTCCAGGTGCCGCCTTCGTTCATCAGGTTGACGCGGGCTTCCGGCATGCCGTGGCTTTCCGGAATGACGACGGTGACCTGCTGGCTGGACGATGCATCTGCGGTGATCGCGCTGTCCGACGATGAGCTGCCGCTCGCGCCTGCGCTGGCGCCGCTTGATCCACTGGCGCCGCTGGAACCTGCGGCACCGGCGGCGCCGCCGCCGGTCGATGACGTTCCGCTCGCCCCGGCCGCGGTGTCCGGTGCGCCGCCGTTGGCGGCGGTGGTCTGACCGGAGTTGCCGCTGGCGCCGACGCCCGTCGCGCCCGCGCCTGCACCCGCGCTGCTGGCGCCCGATGCGCCGCTCGCGCCCGCTCCGCCGCTCGCGCCGGCTGCGCCACCGGACGAGCTGCTGCTTCCGCCGCTGCTGCTCGTATCCGCGCCGATGCGCCCGCTGGCGGATTGGGCAGAGTCACTCGAGCCGCCGATGCGGAAGAAGTCGGAGCTGAACACCTGATCGCTCGCCTGGCTCAGGTCGAGGTCCTTCTGGTACTTCTCCTTGTACGCCTGGCGAAGCTGCTGCACGGTCTGATCGACCTGCTGCGCGTTCTGCTGAATGTCTTTCAAACGCTCCTGATCTTTGCTCGTCACCTGCTGGCTGAGCTGACTGATTCCGCCCTGCGTGAGCACGGCGTTGGTAGTCTGCGCCAGTACCTGGCGAATGTCGCTCTGGCTCGCTTGCGCCGACGCCGACGCACCGGCCGTCTGCGCCCGATCCGAAGCCGACGACGACTGCCCAGCCGAGGACGATTGCCCCGCCGACGCGCCGCCCGCCGCTGACGGCGTCTGCGACTGCGAAGTCTGCTGCTGTTGCTGCTGCTGATCCGCTGGCGTTGCCTGCCCAAAGCTGGGCGCGCCGGCCAATCCAAATCCACCAACGGCCAAAACCGCGGCGGCGAGAATCTGATGCCTGGTCATGTGTGACCTCCTTCAATTTCCCATCGATCACCGATGGGGGTGAGTTGTGGTGAGTCGACGACGAACCGAACAGCTCGCTTTGACCTCACGTGTATGCGCGTTGGAAGAAAACGGCCGTTGCATTTACTCCCGTAGCCGAGAGAAGCGACACGCCAACCGCGGCACGCGCGTCGCGGAATCGGACACTCGCAAAGCCTGCGCCCCGCGATCGATTCACCGGGCTTCCTGAGACGCGAACGCGCTTACTAACGCGTCAGCTCGGATCGCCGGCGAGCGAGCGGGATGTGACCGCGTCCGATATTCGCGGCCGCGCGCGACGGACAGGCAACTCTGACACGCCCCGCTGCGCACGGTTGGTCTAGTAATGTGACGAAGCGCAAACATTTCGCCGATGAGGAAGATGCGGGCCGTGCGTTGTTTTCGTGCGCAGTTCGCCGCAGTGGGTCGACGAAAAAAGCTCGGAATTTCTTAAGGTTTTATCGTGTCTGGCATCGCAGCAGGGATGAAGGCGAGTGACGCGCCGCGATTGCGCGTGCCCGCGGCCGCGGCGACACCGCCGGAAGCGGGCGAGTTGTCCGGGCGGCCGCTGCGCCGCGCGATGTCGCTCGTCACGTTGTCGTGGGTGTTCGGCGCGGTGTGGCAGACGTCGATCGGCGGCGCGCCGTTCTCGCTGTTCGCCAAAGAGTTGCGCGCCAGCGAATTGCAGATCGGCATCCTCGCCGCGCTGCCGTTCCTCGCGTCGCTGGTCTCCATGCCGGCCAGCTTGCTGACCGAGCGCACCGGCAAGCGCAAAAAGATCTTTTTACTTGGATTGTATGCGCAGCGCCTTTTGTGGTTTCCGATCGCGCTGCTTCCGCTGTGGATCGTCAGCCGCTTCGGCGCCAGCGGCAGCTCCGTCGCGGTGCTGGTTTTCATGGCGATGATTTTCGTCATGCACGCCGCCGGCGCGGTCGGCGGACCGGCGTGGCTGAGCTGGATGGCCGACATCGTCCCGGACCGCTGCCGCGGAAAATATTTCTCCCGCCGCCGGCAGTGGGGCATCCTCAGCGCCATCCCGTCCGCGCTCGCGGTCGGATGGATCCTCGATCACTGGGTCGTCCCGGGCGACGGGCTCGGCACGCTGCGCTGGTGCGCGATCATCTTCATGTGCGCGGCGGTCTTCGGCGTCATCGACATCCACATGTTCCAGCACGTCCCGGACGTCCCCATGGAGCCGCGCCGCTCCACGCCGATGCTCAAACTCCTCGGCGGACCGCTCAAGGACAAACAATTCCTCCACTTCGCCGGCTTCGTCGGCACGCTGACCTTCGCCGTCAGCTTCATGGGACAGTTCGTCACGTTTTATTTGATCGATAAGATCGGCGTCACCGGCACCGGCATCCAGTTGATGCTGCTCGTCATGCCGATGCTGGCGCAACTGCTCGTGCTTCCGGTGTGGGGCCACGCCGCCGACCGAATGGGAAAGAAACCCGTGCTCGCGATCGCGTCGCTCGGCTTGGTTCCGGTCGGACTCGGTTGGTGCTTCATGGGCCCCGGGATGCACTGGCTCGGCTACGTGCTGTCGATCGCGGGCGCGGCGCTCTGGACCGGCGTCGAAGTCGCGAACCTCAACTTCGTGCTGGAGTTCAGCAGCTCCGACGACGGCGAGAAGGGCGGCAGCGCGTACGTCGCGGTGAACTCCGTCATCATCAACATCGCCGGCTGCCTGGGCGGGCTCGGCGCCGGCATCATCGCGAAATACCTGAAGGACTGGCAGCTTCACATCGGCATGTTCGGCCTGGGCACGGTCGGATTCTACGAAGTGCTGTTCGCGCTCAGCGGCGTGCTCCGACTCGTCGCCGCCGCGGCGTTTCTACCCGGACTGCACGAGCCGAAGGCCCGCCCGACAGTCGAAGCAATCCGCTTCATGTCCGCGAACATTTACAACAACCTGTTCAACGCGATCCTGATGCCCATGCGCGTCCTGCGCGTGCGGAAGCGCGAGCGCGACGAGACGGTGCGAAGACTCGTTCCCGTCGCTTCCCGCCCGGCGCGCAGAGCCGCGTGAACTGCGTCAGCTCACCACCAACTCCGGCTTCGCCGACGCCGCTTCATCGCTGTTGAACACCACCAGCGCATTCTGCTGCGTCGGATTCTTCAGAACCAGCGTCACGAGATTCCGTCCCGCCGCCTTTTCCGCTTTCAGGAAGCTCGTCACGTCCAGCTCGTACCAATTCTTCGTCGTCCCCGCGATCGTTGCCGACGACAGCGCGCTTCCCACTGTCGCCGGCTTGTTGGACCACGTCAGCGTGCTTTCGTTCCACGCCGTCGCCGCGCCGCCGAACACTTGCGTCTGCACGCTCGCGCTCGACGTGTCGTTCAGCGAGCCGAACAGCCGCAGCTTCCCGCTGCTGATCGTGCTGAGCGCGCTGAGGTCGAACGAAAGATAAATCTCCCGGCTCGATTCCGCCGTCGAGTGCTTCTTCGCGACCAGCGTCGCGTCGCTGCCGAAGTTGGTATTGGCGAACGTGCCGCCACGCACGTAAGCGGCGGTGGAATTCGTCAGCGTCGTTGGCTGGGGCACCGACGTCGGCGTCAGGCGGAAGGAATTGAAATTCCCGGCGAAGCCGCTCGTGCCGGCGGTGTCGAAGCCGAGGCGGATGACGTGCTGGCCGGCGGTCAGGCTGACGCCGCTCTTCGTCACGTTCTGAAAAGCGTTCCACGCGAGGGTGTCGGGGACTTGAAGCTGCCCCGTCTTGTCGGCGCCATCCACGTAGGCGCGGAACTTCCCACCCAGCCCCTTGTGCGCGACGCGGAAGTCGAGCGTGTACGTGCCGGCTTGCGCGACGTTCACCGTGTACTCGAGCCACTCGCCCGCCGCGGTGTAGCCGACGTGATGTCCGCCGGCCGTGTCGCCGGTTGCTTCGATGTCGACGCCGCTCGTGCGATACAAGCCGCCGTTGTTGGTCGCGTCGACATCATGGAACGCCACGCCTTCGCCGCCGTCATCGAAATTCTCCGCCTGGATCGTCGTCGTGCCGGACGATGCGATGCCGATCGGCGTTCCGCCAAAGGGCGTCTGGGCCGACGGTGGCGGCGGCGGCGGGGGAGGCGGAGGCGGTGGTGGCGGCGAGGGATTGTTCGGGCCGATCTTCAGCCAGTTGAAATTTCCGACCGAGCCATTCGTCCCGACCGCATCGAGGAAGACGCGCAGCACGTGCTGGCCCGCGCCGAGGTTGACGCCGGACTTCGTCACCGTCTGGAACGCCTGAAAATTCCCGGTGTTCGGCATCGCGATCGCGCCGGTGACGTTCGTGCCGTCGATCTCCGCATGAAATGCGCCGCCCGCAACCGGCGACGCGGTGCGGAACGCGAGATCGTAAACTCCCGCCTCCGCGACGTTGATCGTGTACTCGAGCCACTCGCCGGCCTTGGTGTAGCCGACGTTGAATCCGCCGCCCGCGTCGGTGGTCGCCTGCACGTCCACGCCGCTCGTGCGATACGCGCCGCCCTGGTTGGCCGAGGTCGTGTCGCTGAACGCAACGCCCTGCCCGCCGTTATCGAAATCTTCAAACTGGATCGTCGTCGTCGCGCTCTTGGAGACGCCAAAAGGCGTGCCGAAGAACGGCGTCTGCCCCGCGGGCGGAGGTGGTGGCGGCGGGGGAGGCGGCGGTGGCGGTGGTGGGGGAGGCGGCGGCGGTGGGGGAGGCGAACCGCCCGGGCCCTTCACCCACGTGTCGCTCACCACATTCGCCAGCGGATTGCCCGACGGATCGGTCACATCGCCCTTCACGCTCAGCGTATACGTCCCATCCGCCGACGTGTATCCGCCGAAGCCGCTGAGCTGGAAATTCTGATCGTCGCTCGTCGTCAGCAACGCGCCGGTCGGGATGCCGAGCACCGTGCCGTTCAGCGTCAGCGTGATATCCGTCAGATCGAAGTTATAAACGCGCTCCGAAAACTTGATGAAAAAATCTGTCACGCTCGCATCGCGCGGGTCCGGCGTGACGTCGACGACGTCGCCGGTCGGCGCGACCTTGTCCAGCCCCATCGCTTTCACCAGCCGATCGGTCACCTTCACGTACCCCATCGCCTTGGCGTAATCGATTGGCAGCTTGCCGGCGTTGTCTTTGACAAACGGATCGGCCCCGCGGGCCAGCAGCGTCTCGACGATCGTCGCCTGCTCGTTGAACTTGAAATACTGCCCGACCCACGCCGCCCAGTGCAGCGGCGTGCGCCCGTCGTTGTCCTTCGCGTTAATGTTCGCGCCGCCGTTCACCAGCACGTTGATCTTGCTCGGCACGAGCAGGTCGGGCGCGCCGTACTTGATGAACGAATTGGCGGCGGCGGCGTGCAGCGGCGTCCAGCCGTCGTTGGCGCGCGAGTTCGGATCGACGCCGGCGGCGAGCAGCGTCTTGATGACCGCGTCCGTCCCGTTCATAACGCCGGCCGCGGCGGCGTGCATCGCATTCCAGCCGTTCGCCTGCGTCTGGTTCGGATCCGATCCCGCCGCCAGCTTTTGCTTGACCGCCGCGTCGTATCCCTTCAGCGCCGAGTTGAACAACGGCGGATCGACGAGAAAATCATCGTCCTTCGGCAGGACCAGCTTGGGCATCGCGCCCCCGGTCTTGGGGGTCAGCTCCGGCATGTTCGTGATGGTCACGATGCTCGAGCCCGGGATGCTCACGGAAAAATTCGCGCCGCCCGCGATGTTGCCGAGCGCGACGTGATTCTCCGTCGAGCTCGAGCGGAACATTTTGTACGTCCCGGGCAGTCCTGCGCCGCTCAGGTTGAACGTCGTGTCGTGCGTTTCGCCGTCGCGGTTGATGATCACGTGCGTCATCGCGCCGGTCTGCGGATTCTTGAAGCTCGCGACGCGGAGCTGATCGTTCAGCGAGCTGCTCGAGGCGATGTGAACCATGCCCGGGCGAATCCAGCGATAGAACTGCTTGGCCGCGTAGTACTTCACCGTCGGTGTGCCGTCGGCCATCAGCGCAAATTTTTCGTTGCCGGCGGAATCGCTGAACTGCCAGTGCGCGTAGACCGACGCATTGGCCGTCCCGAGCGCGTTCATCATTCCGTCGGCCAGGCCCATCGCGCCGGACCAGGTGGCGCTGTTGCCGGACGTTTCGGTCATCCAGAACTGCCGGTTGTACGGCGCCAGCGAATCGCGGATCTGCGCCCAGTGCCCGGTGAGCCCGTGCCCGGCGAACGCGCCGTTGAAATTGCGCGTTTCGGGGTCGTCCATGACCGCCTTGACGTACCACCCGACGCGGTCTTCGAAGATCAGATCTTCCGGCAGCAGGATTTTCGTCGTGACGCCGTCCGCGTTGAACTTGCGCATCGTCGCGCGCAGCGCCTCGCGGAGCTGGATCGCGTCGTACGTCGTCGATTCGTACGGCTCGACGAAGTACGGCTCGTTCTGCAGCGAAATCGCCGCCAGGTCGACGCCAAAGTCTTTCTTCGCGAGCTGCGTGACCGCCGACAGATACTCGGCGAACTCCGCGCGCATGTCCGGCCGCAGCGTGCCGCCGTAGCGGTAGATCGAGTTGGTCTTCATCCAAGGCGGCGCCGTCCAGACGCTGCCCATGAACTTCGTGACGCCGCGCTCCTGCATCTTCTGGAAAAACGTGAACGGCGCCGCCAGCGCGGTGTGATCGAAGCCGGCCCAGTTGAAGGTGTTCGGATCGTTGTTGTCGTTGACCCGTTCGGCCATCGGCAGGATCGACGCCCGGGCCATGGTGGCGCCGAGGTCGTTGACGATCAGGTCGAAGAACGCCGGGTTGCGATATTCCGCGCGGTTCGTCCACGGGATCATCGACGCGCCGAGCCCCTCGATGGTCTGAAACGTCTGCGCCGGATTCACATCCACCGTGACAGCGGCGAAAAAGGTGCGCGGCTCGAGCGGATCAAGCTCGAGTACGGCAGACTTCGGTTGCATTCCAATGGTGCGCTTCGTCTTCGTCGTCAATGCAGGTTCCTCGCTTACAGCCTAAGGATGCTAATGGAGAGGGCGGACCTTCCGGGAGAACAACACTGGGGGTCAACAGCCCCCTGTAACGCAAAAGATAGGCGCGCGGGAAGGGACGTTAGGGCGGGCGAGATGTTTTTCTTACGCGCGAGGTGGGAAGCGTTCCAATTCGCGGATCAGGTCGCTGCGGCGCGTGTAATTTATGGCACGATTCGCGCGCCGATCGTCGCGAGGTTCGACAGCCGATCCGGATCTTCCTGTGCAGACCAGCAGATTCCGCGCAATACCAGCAGTCGAAACAGAGGATCGTCAAACGTCCACGTGTAGTGGCCCAGTATCGAGACGAACACGCGACCCTTCCCCTTCTCCTGCGTCCACAGCAGCGGACGCGGCTGTTGCTCCTCCAGCGCGTCCGCCAGCAGGTGAATCCGCGCCGCGTCGCCGGTCAAATTCCAGTAGCTCTCGTCGATGAACGTGCCACTCGGGCCGAAGCCGCGCGTGATCGGATGTTTCACGTCGCGGAAGTTCAATTCGACCGCGCCGTGGCGAAATTTTGCACCCGGGCCCCACGCGAGACCGATGCAATCCGCCAGCGCCTGTGGATGTTTCTGCCCGTGAACCGCCATGTGCAAGAACACCGCGCCGCCGCCGCGGGAGAGGTAGGCGTCGAACTCTTTGCCGCGCTGCTCGTTCCACGCGGGGTTCGCCGAGTAAAAAACCGCGACGTCCGCGGATTGAAGTTGCGCCTGGGTCGGCCAGTCGTTCGCGGTGTCCACTTTCACGTTGTCCGCAAGCGCGAGAAGCGTCGACCAGCGTTTCTGCCAAGCAGGATAATCGTGCTCCGAAGGTCCATGATCCTTCGCGCTGGAAACGAGCAGCACATGCAATTCCTTCAGCGATGACGTCGCCGGCGCGGTCGTCGCTGCCTTCATGACCGCGTCGAACTCGCTGCGCGGTCGCGGCGGGGGCGCGCCCTTTCGCTCGATCACGGCCGGCTCCACCGGCACCGTCAATAAAAACGTTAGCAGGTCGCGCGTCTTCTCCGGGCCGATCCCCTCGAGAATCCCTGACGGCATCACCGAGATCGGCGACGCCTTCATCGTCTTGATGCTGCTGCGGCGGAGTTGCCCCTTCTCCCCTTCCGCGTCCCCGCGCACCAGAAAATCCTCGCCGCGATTGCGAACGATCCCGTGCAGCACCCGGCCGTCGTTCAGCTTCACGCTCGACGCGATGTAATCCGGATTCAGCGCCCCGCTCGGCTGGCGAATGTCGCGAACGACCGACTCATAATCGCGATGGATCAGGTTCGACAAATCCGGTCCCAGGTCGCTCCCCTGGCCGCGCACCTGGTGACATTTTCCACACCCCGCCTCGATGCCGAAGAAAATCTTCCGCCCGCGCAGCCAGTCGCCGCCTTTCAATTCCGCGATCGCCTCACGCGCCGCGGTCGATTCCGCTTTCAGCTTCGCCCACGGCATCACGAACCGCTTGAGCGCGAGCGGGCGCGGCGTCGAATCCTCCTGCGTGATGAACGCGAGATTGAGCGATGGCTCACCTTGCCCCGTCGTCAGCGAAAGCTCCAGCGGCACAAGCTCGCCATCCTTCGCGGTCACTTTCATGGGCGGCGCGCCGGACGAAAATGTGATCGTCACCTCTTCCGGCGGCAGCGTGAAATCCAGTTTCGCGCCCGGCTGCACCGCCGCGCGGAGCATGTTCCGCAGGTCGAGCGACGTTTTCAGCGTCAGTTGTCCCGGCTTTTTCAGCAGTTGCCACAGCGCGTCGTGCTCCGCGCTGCCGCTCGTGAACGCGCGCGACACCGCGAGATCCGGATGCGGCAACCATCCGCTCCACGTCCGCGCGCCGTCCGCTGATTTCCACTCCGCCGCCACGCCGTTCATGTCATGCGCGAGATCGACATCATCCAGCGTCACGCCGAATCCCATCGCCTGCCGCTGCGGCGGCGTATTCAGGATCAGCGTCCGCCGATCGCTGCTGATCTGCACGCCGCCGACCGGAATCCTGCGCCGCGGCGCGCGCGTCTGCCGCACGACCATGTCGTATCCCGGCCGCATCACCTCGAACCGATCCCCGGCGCCGACAAATTCTCCCGCGTCGATCGCCACCGCTTTCGACAGCCGCTGAAGCGGCGCATCTTCAATCGCCCGATCGAACGCGATGCGCATTTCGCTCGGCGACGCCTGCCACGCCGCCACCGGCTGCGGCGCCGCCTTGTCCTGATAGCTGATTTTGTAAAGCGTCCCCTTGCCCGTCGGCCCGCTCCCCCAATCAGGCGCGCCGCTGTGACACGCGACCACCAGATCGCCCGCCGGCGAAACGCACGCGTCGATCAGCAGCATCGGGATCGAGCCGATCACCTCACTTCGCGCGACATATCCCGCCGGCGTTTTCGCCAGCTTCGTGCGATACAGTTTTCCGCGCGACGAGCCGCACACGATCGCATCCCCGCGCCAACTCTCCGGCCCGAACACCGGCCCACCGTTCACGCCATCATTGAACAACAACCCGCACGTCGACTGATGCTGCGGCGCGTAATCAAACGTGCTCGGCTCATCGATCACGCCCGTGATGTGCTTCGGATGCCGCGGCGGAAATCCATAATGCCGCCCGGGCTGGATGTGCAGCAGCTCATCGAACGGATTCCCGTTCGGAACCCACGTCGCGCCCTCCTGGTCCGTCGCAAACAAATCCCCCGCGCGATTGAACGCCAGGCCCACGGAAAATCGAATTCCCGTGCAGACGATTTCCCGGCTCTTCAAATCCGGCGCGACGCGCAGGATCGTCCCGCGCTCCCCCTTGCGGTCGTAGTGCGAAACGCCTTGCTTGTCGAACAGAAACGGGTCCGCGAAGTTCGTCGTGCCGACGCCAAAATAAATCGCCTGGTCCTTCGGATCGACCGCGACGCCCAGCGCATCGACCTGGTGGAAACTAAGCGGCCAACCGGTCGCGACGACCTGTTCCTTGTCCGCCTTGTCATCGCCGTCCGTGTCCAGCAGCAGCGAAAGCTTTCCTTTGTTCGCCACGAACACGCCGCGACCGTGCACGGCTGAAAATTTTTCCGGCGTCAGCGCCATCCCGATCGGCTGTTCGATCTTCCCGCCATTCGCTGTGCTGTTGTCCCAATACAGCTTCGCCTGGTCCTCGAGCCCGTCGCCGTTCGTGTCGCTGAGCAGGTAAACGTTGCCGTCGTACGCGAGCGCGACGAGTTTGCCGTCCTCGCGATAGCGCAGGTTGTTGATGTTCGTCAGATCGAGCGGCAGTTTTTTGTACGTGAACCCCGGCACGAACATCTGCACCGCCGGCGGCTTTTCGACCATCTTCAATGGCTCGCCGCCGGTGACGGCCCGCGCCAGCGCGTCCCCCGCGCGCTCGTATTTCGCGGACAAATATTTTTCCACCGCCTTGCGCTGATCGACCGACAGAACGCGGTCGTAAACGATCACCTCCGCGACGTCGCCATCCAGAAATCCCTGGATATACGGCGGCGTTCCCTCGTTCGAGCAGCACCGCGCCGCGAGAATCAGATTCTCCGCCGACAGCTTCGGCGCCGTGCGCTCGCGCTTCCCGCCGCCCGCGCCGTTCGCCTGCGCACTCACTTCATTCGCGTCGATCGCGATGGTAAAGACATGAAAATCCTCGAACGGCGCCGCCGACTCCAGCAGGTTCCGCGCGGCGGTAAAACCTTTGCCCTCGACGTTGAGGAACCCGATGCCTTTCATCCCGTCGCTCGGGAACGGGCCCATGTCGATGGTGAAACCGGTGACGTAATCGTTCCGCCCCGTTTCATTCCCCGCGAGAAACGCGCGAAAGCCGCCCGCGTTCGAGCGCGCGGACGCGACGATAAAAATCGTGCCCCGATCGATCCCCGCCCCGCGCTCGAAGCCGCGCAGGTGATCGTCCTTCCCGTCAAACCGCACGGCCGCTTGCTGATCCGCCACGATCAACTTCGGCTGCGCATCACGCATCGGCTGGGAAAAGTTCCGCCCGTTCCCCGACGCATCGTAAAAAACGTCTAAAAGATCCCCGCCCGCGATCTCCCGCTGATTGGCCGCCCACGCCGCCGTCTGCCGCGTCGCATCGAGCCAGATCGACACCCCATCCTTCACCGGCAGCGCGGGATCCGCCCACTTCTCAACGGCGGCGGACAATTGAACATTCAGCAGGAGCAGCAGCAGCAGCGCGATACGGATGAACCCGCATTGACGACTGGCCTCCCCGCTTAAGCGGGGAGGCCGCTCCCCCGACGCGACGATCGCAGAGAGTGCGACGAGGTGTTTCATCCTGAATTCACACCCGCTCGAGCGCGACGAGATCTTCCAGCGTCTCGCGCTTGCGGATGATTTTGTAGGAGCTGCCGTCCACCAGAACTTCCGGCACGCGCGGGCGATTGTTGTAGTTGCTGCTCATCGCGAACCCGTACGCCCCCGCGGTAAACACCGCCAGCAGATCGCCGCGCTCGACCTTCGGCAGATCGCGACCCTTCGCCAGATAATCTCCGCTCTCGCAGATCGGGCCGACCACGTCGACCGTCTCACCGCCCTGAATCACAAAATCCCGATTCCGATCCGGATTCACATTCTCCGCCTGCGCCTTCGCGGGCCAGATATGGTGATAGCTTTCATACAGCGTCGGCCGAATCAGATCGTTCATCCCCGCGTCGACGATGACGAACTTTTTCTCGCCGCCTGTCTTGCGATACAGCACGCGCGTCAACAAAACGCCCGCGTTTCCCGCGATATATCGCCCCGGCTCGAACGCGATGCGATAAGGCTTGCCCTGCAGCAGCGGCACGAGCGCCTTGCCATGGTCGCTAACGGGGTGCGCCTGGTCCGGCCTCTCATAGTTCACGCCAAACCCGCCGCCGACGTCGAACCATTCGATCTTGTGTCCGCGCTCGGTGAGCCGATCGATCAGCGCCACCATCTTCTTGACGGCGCTGACGTACGGCTCGATGTCGTAGATCGGCGAGCCGAGGTGAATGTGCACGCCGCCGATGCGCAGGTTCTTCAGGTTGCGGTACTGCTCGAAGACGCGCTCGGCCCGCTCGATGTCGACGCCGAACTTCGTTTCCTTCTTGCCGGTCGTGGTCTTCGCGTGCGTCTTGGCGCCCGGGTCGATGTCCGGATTGATGCGGATCGCGCCGATCGCCGTCTTGCCAATCGAGCCGGCGACGCGATCGACGTTCTCGATCTCCGCTTCACTTTCGAGGTTGAACGCCGCGATCCCCGCGTTGATGCCGTCGGCGATTTCGTCGTCGGTCTTGCCGACGCCGGCGTAAATCATCTTCTTCGGATCGCCGCCCGCCTCGAGCGCGCGGAAAAGTTCTCCGCCGCTGGTCACGTCGAACCCGCAACCCGCCTCGGCGAGGAACTTCAGGATATTGATGTTGCCGCAGCTCTTGACCGAATAGCAGATCGTCGCGTTGATCGGCGCGAACGCGGCCGCGATCTGGCGATAGTGATGGAGAAACGTCGCCTTGGAGTAGACGTAACAGGCGGTCCCCACCTCGCGCGCGATGCGCTCGGCCGGGACATCCTCGCAGTACAACTCACCGTTCTTGTATCGGAAAAAATCCATAGAGACCGGCCATTGTCGCGGGTTTACCGTTGGACGCAAACGATAGCGAGAGATCGCACAAGTCGCGCGTCGCGTATGATCGCCGTCCATGCGAGAACGGAACTTTGCGGTCGCGGCGACGTACTTCTTGTTGGCTCTCGTCTCCGCCGCCTCCGCCGCGTCGCCGGCGTCCGCCGCGACGTCCGCCCCTTCGACTCGGCCGACGCTCGAGCTGACGACCGATCACCCGGACGCCATCTACAAAACCGGTGAGGTCATCCGCTTCCGGCCCGTGCTGAAACGCGTCGGCGGGCGGGACGATGGCGGCGCTGAAACACACGATCTGCACTACTCGATCGTCGCCGACGGCGACCGCCAAATCGCCGGCGGCGCGCTCGCCAGCGCGCCATCCGGTCCGCCCGAAATCATCGCCTCCCTCCCCAAGCCCGGCTTCGTCCGCTGCGAAGTCTCCTTCAAGAGCCGCGCGGCGACGCGACCCACGACCATGTCGATCGGCGCCGCCGTCGAACCGGACAAGATCGCGCCCAGCCTCCCGGTCCCGGAAGATTTCGACGCCTTCTGGTCCGCCCAGAAAAAACTTCTCGCCGATCATCCCGCCGAAACGAAATTGATCCCGGTCAAGTCCACCGACCCA
Source organism: Phycisphaerales bacterium (assembly GCA_034666045.1). Lineage (GTDB taxonomy): Bacteria > Planctomycetota > Phycisphaerae > Tepidisphaerales > Tepidisphaeraceae > JAICTV01. The sequence continues at coordinate 23,204 of JAXDMN010000274.1, forward strand.
GCAATCGAAGCCTTCGACGTCCAAATCCCCGGCCCGCAACCCGGCACCAACGTCTCCGGCTATTTCGCCCGTCCGATCGGCGCGAAACCAAAATCGCTGCCGGCGATTCTCTACCCCCACTCCGCCGGGGTGCGCGACAGCGATCTCCCGCACGCCATCCGCGGCGCCAAGCTCGGCGCCGGCGCGATCGCCCTCGACTTCAACGCCCACGGCGTCCCCAACGCGCAGCCGCCCGAGTTCTACAAAGACCTCTTGAACGGCGCCCTCAGCGACCACCGCGTCCGCGGCATGCAGGATCGCGAAAAAGTCTACTTCCGCGGCATGTACCTCCGCGTCCTGCGCGCCCTCGACTTCCTCACGAAGCAACCCGAGTGGGACGGCCGAATCCTCATCGTCGAAGGCTCCAGCCAGGGCGGCGGCCAAGCCCTCGTCGCCGCCGGCCTCGATCCGCGCGTCACGCTTTGCCTCGCGTCGGTGCCCGCGCTGTGCGACCTGACCGGCCCCGTCGCCGGTCGCGAATCCGGCTGGCCCAAGATGCTCAAACCCGCCGCCGACGGCTCGCTCGACGAGAAGGCGGTGCAGGCCCTCCGCTACGTCGACGCGATGAACTTCGCCTCCCGCATCCGCTGCCAGACGATCGTCAGCGTCGGCTTCGTAGATAAAACGTGCCCGCCGAGCAGCGTCTGCGCGGCGTTCAACAACATTCCGGCGACGACGGACAAGACGCTCGTCATGCGTCCGACGATGGGCCACCAGTTCCCGCCGGATCTGATCGCGGCGTGGGACGACGTCATCCGCGCGCACATCGCCGAGATGCGGAAGTGATTCCATGGAACGACCGCGCCGTCGCCACACCGGCCTCCTCGCTTAAGCGAGGAGGCCACTACCCGATTGACGACTCGCCCCTTCGCCTAACTCCTTATTTTTCGCCGGATCGGCGGAAAAACGCGGCCAACCCTTGGCCCGGTCGCGAGTAAAAACGCGCCATTAGAACCCGGCCGCCGCACGATTCGCACCGCCCCCGACCTGAAAGTCGTCGCCGACGCAAAACGCGGCCAATGCACCGGGCGACCCCGCCGGCGAGAAATCGTCCGCCCTGCATAAGCGCGACTTCCCGCGCGGGCGACGCCGCGAAACGCGCGGGGATCGAGCGCTCGATCACGACTTAGAGGGAGCGAGCGGGCGCGCTCTGTCATCCTGAGGTACCCCGAAGGATCTGCGTGATGAGTCGCTCGGTGCCAGATCCTTCGGAGTACCTCAGGATGACAATTCCCGCGCTAACGAAACTCGACCGGCGGCGCGAAAACGGGCGCGTCGGCGTCGTCGTCCTCACGAAACTTTTGTCGTCCCCACGCCAACCACGCGTCCTCAAACTCCCGCCACGTCGTGCCGTGACGCGCCAGCACGTCGCTTGCGGTTTCGCCGTCCGCCAGACCGGTTGCCAACGCGCGCAACCGCTTTTCGTCCCGCTCGACCAGA